>VBKG01000204.1 GCA_005879585.1 Deltaproteobacteria bacterium
AACGACGTTCAGTCAACAGGAGGGGCGCATGTGCCTACGATGCGGTGACACAGGACACGTCGATCAACCGGTCGTTGCACGACGGGGGTTTCTGAAGCTCGCAGGTGGTGCGGCAGTCGGCTTCGCCGTCGCCGGCCGGGCGTTCGCAGAGCAGGCCAAGCGGCCGCCGAAACCGGAGAACGTCGTCTCTCCCGACGTCGCGCTCGAGCGCCTGATGGCGGGCAACCGGCGTTACGTGGAAGGGGTTGCACGACGGCACGACTTCAAGGCCGAGCGCGAAGCCCTGTCGATGGGACAGAACCCGTTTGCGGGCATCCTGAGCTGCGCCGATTCGCGCGTCGCGCCAGAGTACGCGTTCGACACCGGCCGCGGTGATCTCTTCGTCGTACGCGTCGCGGGCAACTTCGCTACCGACGACGGGATCGCCAGCTTCGAGTACGCAGTGCAAGCCCTGAGCACGCCGCTCATCATGGTTCTCGGACACGAAGCGTGCGGCGCGGTCAGCGCAGCGATCAAATCGATCAAGGAAGGCACCACGCTCCCGGGCCATCTCCCGGCACTGGTCACGAGCATCAGTCCCGCGATCAAGGCCGTGCTCGACAAGCCGGGCGACACGCTCAACAACGCCATCAAGCAGAACGTCATCCTCAACGTCGAGAAGCTGAAGATCGCCGCGCCGATCCTCAGCAAGGGCGTCGAAGACAAGAAGGTCCACGTCGTCGGCGCGGTGTACAACCTCGCCAGCGGTCGGATCGACTTGGTAACCTGAGCGATTCACTGTCCGAGCAGCGATTTCCGCATCGCCTGATGTTTGGTTTGCGGATGAAGCCATACGCTCATAACTGCCGGGCAGAATGACGGATCCTCAACCTCGCCGGTGCTCGAATCGTTCAAGTAGGCACTCGTCCGGTTGGTGTCTGAGCAGAAGATAACGACCTGATCGCCTGGCTGAACGTTGGGAATAATCTTCTTCATTTCCGCCTGCCAGGTTCTGAGCTTGCTCTCACCGCCAACCTTGAGAGCGCGCATCTCGGCGATCGCGTTCTTCACCAAAGTGTCAGCGGAAACGGCTCGGTTCGGCTCAAGATCGAGCGCATGCGGCTCGGCCGCAGACCATTGCGAGCCGACTATCCACAGTGTCGCGTCGTACATCTGGATGCCCCACCACGAGTGGCGGCCTTTCCCGAACGGATGAATTCCGGGAGCCTGGGAAGACACCTGCGGCGGCAAAGGCCTATGGCCACCCGGCGGAGCGGCGACCGCGGAGACAGCGAAAATCAGAACCACGAGTATGGTCCCGAGTCGCAAAGATGCAGCGCGGGCACCCGCATCGTGGGCGAGAGTCACGCGGCCCGCAAGCTGCACTGCGCGTCTGAGGTGGCTTCCATGAGAAGGCGTCAAGTGAGCATCCGACGTCCCTGAGGCGGCCAACGACGTTCGCTCCGGGGAGGCCCCAGGGTCCCGCGTGCCGCGTGATTTCGCGCAGCGCGTTGGGGCTTTTCCCCGCATCACGCCGGCCCGCGCACGGTATTCCTGGCGAATCGCGCTGGCAACGCGGTTGCTTTGACCGCAACGGCGCGGCGAGTGACCCACGACTTCCCAAAGACTGACGAGATCGAGCGCCAGCACATCGCGCTGTTGCTTCGTCTCCCCCGCGGCAGGGTTCTGCCCGCGGCGCATGTCCGCGGGATTAGCCGTTGGGCGCTCGGCTGCCGCAAACACTCTGCATCCCGCCCGGCCTCGCCGTCGACGAGCCGTGGCTCGCGGAACGAGTCGCGGAGGACCCCTCCCGCACGGCCCGGAGCGGATGCACAAACTCTTCGAATGAGAGGAGACGCGGAATGAAGACGAGAAGGACAAGGACGATGGCGGCCGGGCTGCTGAGCGCGTCCGTCGTGCTGTGGGGCGTGGGCTTCGTGCCGCCCGCGGCGGCGCGGCCGCCCCTGGTGGACCGGGACGGTGACGGGCTCTCGGACCGGGCCGAGAAGAAGCTGGGGACGGACCCTGACAATCCGGACACGGATGGCGACGGCCTCTCCGATGGCGAGGAGGTCGCCCTGGGCACCGATCCGAACGACCCGGACACCGACCACGACGGCATCGACGACGCCGACGACCCCGATCCCCTGGACGACGGCGCGGGCGGCGGTGCAGACGATCCGCCGGGCGACGACCACGGCTCCCACAGGCACCACGACTGAGCGCCACGACGCGCCGGGAGCGTACGCGGACGAGCGGCGTAGCCGGGCCGGGGATTCACCTCGAGCGACGAGGGGTGGTCCCCGGCTCGTGAAACGCCGCGTGCCCGCAGAGCTCCCTCGCCGTCACGGCCGCCGTGCCGAGGCGGCCAGCAAGGCCGGCCGCCTCGGCAGGTGGCGGAGCCGCATCCACGCCAGCGCCGTGATGTGGCTCGGAGCATAGCCGTAGATGCGGGCTCCGGAGACGAGGCTGGGCCTGGGATAGCGGCTCGGGCTCAGCCGGTCTCGAGAGGTCCAGTTGACCGTGGCCCAGCTTCTCGACGACGGCGGCCGATGCGACCGGGCGATGTTGTCAATCGAGTCTTTCGGCGCGCCTCGCTCCCGACATGTCGGCGCGCCCCTGCTGCTCCGTTCAGCAAGTGAAGAAGGCTCACCGAACGGCGGGATCGACTGGTGGCCAACGCGCCGTATTCCGAAGCGTCAGCATGTGCACGCGTGCGCTCGCCTTGGTCGCGATCTTCCTGGTGGCGAGCCCGGCCACCGCTCGCGTCCGGTTTGGTGTGCAACGGCAGCTCGCTCCCGTGCCCGCCGAGCACCGCGTACAGAACCATCGCGAGCGCGACCCTGCACGCCGGCCCGGGAGACTGGGTGCTCGTCTGGCCCGGCGTCTACCATGCGAGGAGGGCTCTCCATGATCGACCGCATGCGACGGGTGGGGCTGGTCACCTTGCTGGCGGCCGGCCTTCTGGTGACGAATACGCCGGCGATCGGCGTCGTTCCGGCGGGCGCCGGGTCCTGTCTGTCCGAAGCAGGGCCAGTCGGCGAGACGTTCGATGACTGCAGTGGGGGTCAGGTCTTCAACCTCGTTCCGCCGGGGCAGGCCGGGACGTACAACCTGGCCGACTTCTCGAGAGCGCAGGCTGGCCAGGGCTTCCCCCCGCACACGCGGGACCAGGAGCCGCTGTACGCCGACCTGCTCGCCGTCGCCCCCAACTTGAAGGACGCCGACATCGGCACCTTCTACAAGGATGCGAGCTTCCTCGCCGACCTGAGCCAGGCCGAGCGGGTGGAGACGTTCCCCCTCCGTCCGGGGACGGTCATCATTCGCGACAAGCAGTTCGGTGTCCCCCACATCTTCGGCACGACACGGGCCGACACCGAGTTCGGCGCGGGCTTCGCCTCGGCCGAGGACCGCCTCTTCGAAATGGACGTCCTGCGCCACGTGGGACGGGCCCAGCTCACCTCCTTCGTCGGGCCGTCGCCGGCGAACACGGCGATGGACTGCAGCATCGCTGCCGTCGCCGGGTACAGCGAGAGCGAGCTGCAGCAGCAGGTGGACGATTTCCCCGCTCGGCATCCCGACCCCATCGTCATCGGCGGGGTACAGACGACCGAAGGGCAGCAGATCGCAGCCGACGCCCAGGCCTTCGTCGACGGGGTCAACGAGTACATCGCGGAGGCGCAGGCGGACGACACCAAGATGCCTGCCGAGTACGCGCTCCTGCAGATCCCCCTCCAGCCCTGGAAGGCGACCGACATCATCGCCACCGCGACGCTCGTCCAGGCCATCTTCGCCATCGGCGGCGGCAACGAGGGGGCGAGCGCGCTCCTCTTCCAGTCCCTCGTCGATCGCTACGGCCAGGCGAAGGGCGCGGCGATCTGGAGCGACCTGCGCTCGCAGAACGACCCCGAAGCCCGGACCAGCATCAACACGAGCTTCAGCTACGAGCAGGTCCCACCCGCCTCGAGCCTCGACCCCAGGTCGCGGGCCATGCCGCTCGCGCCCCCGACCGACAACCACTGCAACCCTGCCCCGAGCGGAGCGTCCGGGCAGTTCAGCGCCGCCGGCGTGACCGTGGACCTGACGCCACTGCTTGCCGCCCTCAGCCAGGGGCTGCCGCACGGCAGCAACGAGCTCATCGTCGACGCCGCCCACAGCGCCACCGGGCACCCGATCGCCGTCTTCGGACCCCAGACCGGCTACTTCGTCCCGCAGCTGCTCCACGAGATCGACCTGCACGGTCCCGGCCTGCACGCCCGGGGCGTCTCCTTCGCGGGCACCGAGGTCTTCGTCGAGCTGGGGCACGGTGTCGACTATGCGTGGAGCGCCACCTCGGCGGGCGCCGACATCATCGACCAGCGGATCGAGAAGCTCTGCAACCTCGACGGCTCGCCGCCGTCCCTCGACAGCACGGCCTACGTGTTCAACGGCGTCTGCACGCCGATGTACGAGCGCACCGACACCCAGTTCGGCAAGCCGTCGCCCGGGGCGCCCGAGCCTCCGGTGCTGCTGACGATCCAGATCGAGCGAACCGTCCACGGCCCCGTGATCGGCCGGACCACCGCCATCGATCCCGCGACTGGCCAGCCCGTCCCCGTCGCGGTCTCCTCGCAGCGCTCCACCTTCGCCGACGAGCTGGGGTCCGCACCCGCGTTCCTCGAGTGGAACGACCCCGACGTCATCCACGGCGCCACGGACTTCCAGCGTGCCGCCGGCAAGGAGACGGGAACTTTCAACTGGACCTACGTCGACTCCCGGGACGTCGCCTACTACATGTCGGGCCAACTTCCCGTCCGCAATCCGCACGTCAACCCCAACTTCCCGACCTGGGGCACCGGGGAGTGGGAGTGGCAGGGCTTCGTCCCCGTCGATCTCTCCACGGCCGACGTCCACCCGCGGGCGAGCACCGTTCCCCCGACTGGCGCGATCGTCAACGGCACGCTGGTGAGCGGCTTCTTCACCAACTGGAACAACAAGCCGGCGCCGGGATTCTCGGCGGCAGACAGCAACTTCGCGTATGGCCCCGTCTATCGCGTGCAGTCGCTGAGTGACCGCATCGCGGCCATTGTGCGCTCGCGGCTCGCCACCCCGGTCGACGTCGTCAACGCCATGGAAGACGCTGGCTCGGTCGATCTCGACGGGTCGCAGCTGGTGCCGCAGATCGCGGCGGTGCTGGGCGGAGCCAAGCTGACCGCGTCGCAGCAGCAGGTGCTCGGCATCCTGCAGAGCTGGGCGGCCGACCCCTTCTGGGGAGCCGGGGTAACCGGGGCGCACCGCCGCGACCGCAGCGGCAGCGGTAGCTACGAGCAGGGCACCGCCGTCGCCATCATGGACAAACTCTATCCCCGTCTGGCCCATGCGGTCTTCGATCCGTGGCTCGCGCCGCGCCCGAACAGCAATGACGGCGACAGCTTCGGCCTTCTCACCGGTCTCAATCCGCTGAACGACCCGCCTCGGGCCCAGGGATCGGCATACGACGGCGGCTGGGAAGGCTATCTGCAACGGGCGCTGCGGCAGGCGCTGAATCCGCGCATCCGCAACCGCTACTCGCAGGCGTACTGCGGCGGCGACGGCAACGGTGGGAGCGGGAACCTGGCTTCGTGCCGGGCAGCGCTGAAGAGCGCCCTCCAGTCAACCATCGACCGCCTCACCACCCTCTACGGGAGCAGCAACCCCGCCAGCTGGACCTGCGCGCGCGCCAACGACACCGGCGGCGCAGACCCGGGATCGGCGCAGAGCGACACCAGCAGGTGCAACCCCGAGCTCGACGACATCCAGTACAGCGCTATCGGTGTGGGAACCGTGCCCTCCATGCCCTGGGTCAACCGGCCGACCTTCCAGCAGGTGGTCCAGTACCCGGCGCAAAGAGCGCCCTGATGTCCCGCTTGCCGACTTCTTAGTACGCTCAGCGCGGGCAGACGCCGTCGGGCACCGGGCAGACACCGTCGGTCGACGCGTGGAGCTGCGGATGGATCTGGATGTTGCCGCCCACCAGCGTCCCGTTGTCGTCGAAGTAGGGCGCCGGGGCCCCGGCCGCGGTGGTGGTACAGCACGTCGCGGCGGTGAGGGTGCTGAGCGTCCACGAGCCGGACGGAATCCACATGCGCATCCGGTAGTAGTCGGAGCTCCCGGGCTCGCCGTGGTCCTCGACCTCGCCGCGGTAGACCACCTTGATGGTCTTTGCGCCGTTCGTCGGCGTCCAGTCGCCGACACCCGAGAAGCACGCCTTGTTGGCGGGCGCGGCCGGCGGCGCGGGCCCGCCGCCCGGGACGACGCTGCAGGTGAGGCTGTTGAACGCCGACGCCTTGAGGCCGCCCTTGTGGTTCTTCCGGTTGTGGGTCCAGTTACCCTGGACGTGTCCGGACTGGTCGAAGCAGCCGATGCAGCCGCACGGCGCCCCGACCTGGCCGCCGAAGCTCGCCCGCACGATCTCGGCCATGGTGAACGGGTCGGTGATGCCGTTGATGAAGCCGCCGCCCGTGATCCGGCACCCCATGTCGACGTGGCACGCGGTGCAGCCGTCGCCGTCGACGGAGTTGCCGTCGTCGCACTGCTCGCCGGCCTCGGCCTGCATGACGCCGTCGCCGCAGCGGGTGCAGTCGTTCCGACAGCCGTCGGTGTCGATGGTGTTTCCGTCGTCGCAGGCCTCGCCGGCCTGTTTGATGCCGTCGCCGCAGAAGGTGCACTGTGCGGGCGCGCCCGGCGCGCGACACGTCCGGCCGGCCGGCACCGACGTACCGTCGCACGTCTCGCCGTCCGCCGCCTGCAGCTGGTTGTCCCCGCACTTGGTGCAGTCGTTCCGGCAGCCGTCGGTGTCGACGCCGTTGCCGTCGTCGCACATCTCGCCCGCCTGGTTCACCTTGCCGTCGCCGCACACCGGGCTGCAGCGGCAGTCGGCGCCGCAGGTCGACGTCGCAACGCAGCCCGTTGGGACCGCCACCGGGTCGCAGGCTTCGCCGTCGGAGCAAGCCTGCCCGGCGCCGCACGGCGCATCCGACGTGCACGGCGTGTTCGAGCCGCTGCAGCGGCGAACCGCGCTGATGGTCCCGTCGCCGCAGAAGAGCAGCCCCGCGTTCAGCGGCACCGTGCCGGTCACCGCGCCGTGGACGGGGCCGACGTGTGTGCGACCGCCGGTATACGTGGCCGTCGCTTTGAGGAGGCCGCCCAGCAGATTCGCCCTGTCCGCCGGGTACGGAACCGCGGTGGCGGGGGTGGTGAAGTCCGCGACGCAGCCCGTGCCGCCGATGCACGGAATGCCGGGGAAGTCGTGCGGCACGCCGTCGGGCGTCGTGATGCGCAGCGTCCCACCCTCGAAGGCGCAATCGCTCGCGGTCAGCTTGGCGAGCCTCGCGACGTAGTAGACGGTCTCGTGCTCGAGCGGCGGCAGCGGGGACCCGATGATCTGGGTCTCCGGAACGCCGTCACCGTCGGCATCGCGCTGCGCGAACAGCGACACGGACACGACGGAGTTGGCGCTGCAATTGGCCGGGTTCTTGTGAGCCCGTGCGGTGGACGCGCTCAGCGCGAGCAGGACGGGGAGCAGCAGGGCAGAGACCGTTCGGGACATGGCGTGCGCCTCCCTGAAGGTGTTCGGGTGCATGACGTGCCGCCTCAGCCGCCTCACGGGATGCATGCGGAGCCCGGCGGCATGTTGCTGCCGATGTCCCCGGCGCCCGAGAGCATCCGCACCAGGTCGGTCAGCATGTCGGCGTTACCGCTGACCTTGTTGCAGTTGAACACGTTGCTGCTCGACGACTGCACTTCGATGCCGTTGCCCATCGGCGTGGGCGCTCCGGCGTCGGTGAAGCCGTTGGCCATGAGGAGGTTCCGCTCGACGCGATTGGGCGCGGTGGCGGTGCCGTTCGTGTTGCGGATGTCGATGCCGTCGTCGCGGTTCCGTAGCACCGTGTTGTTGGTGATGATGTTGCCGAGGCCGGCGGTATTGAAGCGGATACCGTCACCCTCGTGCCTCGTGCTGCTCGGGGGACGGCGGTTCTCCACCACGAGGTTCCCGTCGACGAGCGCGTTCTTCGTACCGCCGTCGGCCTTGAGACCGTCCTCGTTGTGGGTGATCAGGTTCTGGACGACGCGCGTGTTGCCGCTCAGGTTGTCGAGCTCCATGCCGTCCTCGTTCCGCTCGACGCAGTTGCAGTTGAACTGCGTACCCTTGGAGTGCTCCGCGGTGAGGCCGTCATTGATGGCGCCGTCGACGACGTTCAGGAACTGGACAGTGATGTTCGTCGAGTCGAGCACCTTGATGACGTCACCGCTGCTGAGCGTCGTGGCCGGAGCGTTGGGGTTGCCGCGCACCGTCGACGTCAAATCCATCGGCCCCGGTGGACACGTCCCCGGGGCGACGCCCTGGATGGTGAGATTCGCCTTCTGGTACACGAGCACGGGTCCGGCGCACGCACCGCGGACGCTGATGATGGTCGGTGGGACGGCCGTGCAGCTCGTCGTGCAGGTCGGCGCCGCGTCGATGGCTGCCTGCAGGGTCGGATATTGCGTCCCGCCGATGCTCACCTGGCACGGGTCGTTCCTGAGCCCGCACGCCGGGGGTGCGCACTGACAGCCGGAGCCGTTGCTCGTGCAGACCTGATCGGGAGGACAGGTCCCACCGCACGTCGGCGCCGTGGAGCTCGCGCACGGACTGGTGCATTGGCAGACCGTGCCGCTCGCCGAGCAGGTCTGACCGGCGGGGCACTTCCCGCCGCATGTCGGTGCCGAGGACTGATCGCAGGGCGTGATGCACTGGCACGACCCGCCATTGGCGGAGCAGACCTGGCCGAGCGGACACGTGCCGCCGCAGGTCGGCGCCGTCGCGCTCGAGCACGGGGTGACGCACTGGCAGGCCGTGCCGTTCGCCGAGCACACCTGACCGGCGGGGCAGGTGCCGCCGCAGACGGGCGCCGTCGCGCGCGAGCAGGGCGTGATGCAACCGCATTTCGTGCCGTCGCTGGCGCAGGTCTGGCCGGCAGGACACACGCCGCCGCAGACCGGCGCCGTCGCGTTGGCGCACGGCGTGATGCAGCCACACCCCGTGCCGTTGCTGGCGCACGTCTGGCCCACCGGACACACACCGCCGCAGGCCGGCGCCGTCGCACTGGCGCACGGCGTGATGCAGCCACAGCCCGTACCGTTGCTCGCGCACGTCTGGCCTGCGGGACACACGCCGCCGCACGTCGGCGCCGTCGCGTTGGCGCAGGGCGTGATGCAGCCGCAGCCTGTGCCGTTCGTCGAACAGACCTGGCCGGCCGGGCACGGCCCGTTGCACATCGGCGCCGTGTCGCCGCACGGCAGACACGTGCACTGGGCCGCCGTCCCGACGCTGCCGCACGTGCCGGGGACCGCGCAGCCATCGGGGATCGCCGCCGGGTCGCACCGCTCGCCGTCGGTACAGCTCTCGCCGGCGGGACAGCCGACGATCGCGCTGCAGGGCGACTTCGTCCCGCTGCACCGCTTGGTCGACGTGAGCGTGCCGTCGCCGCAGAAGAGGAGCCCGATCGGCAGCGTGGCTGACGCCGCCTCGCCCGGGGCATCCGGGTTGCCCTGGTGCGACAGACCGTTCGTGTAGACCGCCTGGGCCTCGAGGACGCCGCCGCTCCGGTCGAGCTTGTTGGCGACGTAGGGTACGAACTTGCTGACGAACTCCGCCAGCGGACACGTGGGCCCGCCGCCGATGCACGGAATGCCGCTCGCGGGCGTCACGTCGTGATGCACGCCATCGGGGGTGATGATCGTGAGAGTGCCGCCTTCGAACGCGCAGGCGGACGCGCTGCCCATGCCGAGCCGCGCGCGATAGAAGATCGTCTCGCCGTCGAGCGGGAGCGCCGTGGAATCCGGGTCCATCGGCATGTCCGGCAGGCCGTCGCCGTCACCGTCGCGCTCGGGAGGATCGAGCGACAGCCCGACGGTCGACCCGACGCAGCCGGCCGGCTCCTGGTGCGTCCAGCCGTTCCGGCCGTCGGCCAGGATGACGAGAGCGACCAGGAGTCCGGCGAGGACCGTGCCGGATCTCCACGCCGCTGAGAGTGTGCGTCCACTTTCGCAGGGTCGAGACATCACGCGCGCCTCCGTGTCTTCAGTTCGCACCGCCCACGGCGTTCGCCTGCGCGACCCCCGTTGGCAGCGACAACAGGGCTGCCATGCGTTTTCCGCCAGGCATCAGTGTGCGCTGTCATTGGACAAGAGTCATATGTGCCAGCGCCGACAGTGTCAATAATTAAACAAGCTAGAGAGGGTGAAGTGGGGCATGCTGGCGCTTGCGCCGTCGGGCGACGCATGGACGCTGCTGTGCGAAGCGACGCAAAAGTCGGGACTCCCCCTAGGCGGTTCCCTCCGGCGACCGGGGCGGAACCCGCTAGATTCGGCGGCCGGTTGCGAGCCGGCCGCTCTCGCCAGGGTTGGCCTAGTCGGACGAGCCGCGACGGCGCGGCCGGCGCGGACTCCAGCGTGGCGGGCGCTTCTCGACGAACGCGGCGAAGCCTTCTCGCACCTCCGCGGACGCGAGCGACTCGGCGAACATCGTGAAGTCGATGAGCGGCAACTGCCGGTTGAGATCGCGCTTGAGCGCGCGGCGCGCGCCGGGCGCGGTCGCGCGCACCCACGCGATCGTCTCGGCGACCGCAGCGTCGAGGTCGTCGTGCGGCACCACGCGCGCCACGAGCCCCATCGCGAGCGCCTCGTCGGCGGTGAACGGCTGCGCCGCGAACAGGAGGAACTTCGCGCGCGCGATGCCGACCCGGCTCACGAGCCGCGCGCCGAGGAAACAGTCGGCGACGCCGCGCAGCAGCTCCGGCGCGCGGAACGTCGCGCGCGTCGACGCGACGGCGAGGTCGCTCATGAGCACCATGTTGAGGCCGCCGCCCTGGCACATGCCGTTCACCGCCAGCAGCACGATCTTCGGGCAACGCTCGAACTGCACGAACGGCAGGAGATCGAAGCCGTCGGTTTCGCGGTCGAGCGGCTGGCCGCCCTCGTGCTGGCCACCCATCTCGCCGCCGACGCAGAAGGTATCGCCCGACGCCGTGACGAGGAGCACGTCGACCGCATCGTCCCGTTCCGCGAGCACCGCTGCCTTCTTGAGGCCGTGGTACATCTCGATGGTGAGCGCGTTGCGACGCGCGGGCCGGTCGATGACGACGCGGAGCACCCCGTCGGCCGCCGTCGCCCGCAGGTGTCGCGATCCGAGATCGATCCGCCCGCCGCGCGCCACGGCTCACCCGAGGCCGGCGGCGGAGCCGACCTTCAGGAGCTCGATCCGCGGCGCCGCCTCCGGCGAGCGCTCCGGGACGTCACCCGCCTCCAGCATCGCCACGTCGTGCAGCACACGCGCGCGCAGGCGCTCGACGGCAACGCCCCAGGCGACGGCGGGAAACGCCGCCAGCTTCTCCGCCCCGAGTCGCAGCATGTGAACGGCGCCGGGATGCGTGGAGAAGAGCTTGTGGTATCCGACGGACACCTGGATCAGGGCGATCAGCAGCTTCCAGCGGTCGTCGCCCTCGACCGCGTCGAGGAGCTCCTCGAAGCC
The DNA here is from genome assembly GCA_005879585.1 of Deltaproteobacteria bacterium. Lineage (GTDB taxonomy): Bacteria > Desulfobacterota > Binatia > DP-6 > DP-6 > DP-3. The sequence goes on from VBKG01000204.1 coordinate 11,510, forward strand.
CTCGTGCGCCTCGAAGAACTCCCCGGCGTTGAAGCGGCGGACCGCGGCGCCGAAGCCGGTCGGAAACCGCGCGTCTCCCATGCATGTCCTAGAACTGTAGCGTCAGGCGCAGGCTCGTTTCCGACCGTCCCGTCGACAGCGAGCCGAACCCCCACGGCGAGAAGATCGGGTCCTTCCCGGTCGGGTTGATGAAGTAGCGCTGGACGATGTTGAAGCTCACGTCGTCACGCACCACGTACTCGAGCATCCAGAACGCTTCCATCACGTAGTGGTTCGTCGGGTCGATGGCGAAGCCCGTGAGGGGCAGGATGCTGCCGCCGCGATAGAAGCTGAACGCCGCGAGGCTCGCGATCGTCTCCCAGTCGCGCACCTTGTCGCGGAAGGTCGGCGTCGTGGTGGGAATGCGGACGATCGAGGGCAGATCGAACGGCCCGACGAGACACGAGCCGGCGTGCGCGCGTGCCGTCGGCGGGATCGTCGCGAAGACCTGCGGCTGGCAGCTCGGGTTGTTCACGAGGTAGTGCCAGAAGAACTGCCCGCTGAAGAACACCGTGCTCTTCTTGTTGAGCCGGCGGATCCACGTGGGACGGTCGAAGGCGATCATGCCCTTCCACATGTTCTTGTTCGTGATGCCCGGGATGGCCGGCACGTCGAGCACCGTCACGCGCCCGAGGTCGAAGAACGGGATACCGAAGTCGTAGACGGTCTCGGTCCTGAACACGGTCTGGGTATACGTCTCGTCGGAGTAGTTCGCGGCGAAGCCGACGGTGTGGACGTAGGGCGCGATGTACTCGGCCGGCAGGATGCCCTTCTGGAACAGGCGGAGGGCCAGCGCGTTGTTCTGGTTGTTCTTCTCGAGGATGCGGACGGGCGCCGACGGGGTGCCGTCGTCGCCGGCCCAGCGCTGGTAGAGGTAGTTGAGGGTGAACTCGAGGCCGAACGGCGCGATCGCGTGATAGCGGATGCCGAACTGGCTGTTGTCGAAGGGATCTCGCGTGTAGTTGCCGTGCTCGTAGAGCTTCGTGCCGTTCATCAGGCCCGTGCACGCGTGCTGCCCCTTGCGCGGCCCTTCGGTCACGACGAACGGCGACGCCAGACAGGGGCCGCCGTAGAACGCGCCGTCGACGACGTTGGTGAGCGGGTTGTAGAGCTTGGCGCCCCACGGCCGCGGCTCGAAGGCGATCTTCACCGGCCGCCAGTCGCCGGGATTCCAGTACCATTCGAGGAAGTTCTGGGAGAGCGACCCGATGTTGCCGAGGTCGTAGAGGAACTTGAACATCCAGAACGGGCGGCGGATCTCGTCCCAGCCGAATGCGGGCGGCGGCAGCTCCTGGACGAAGTGCCACGTCGTGTCGAGCGTGTTCACGCGGTCGAGCATGCGGAAGTTGTCGCTCTCGCCCCAGACGATCTGCTGGCGGCCGGCGCGGAGCGTGAGCGGAATCGTGCGGAACTTGATGTCGGCGTAGGCCTCGCGCAGCTGGTTGTCGAACTTGAAGATCTCGCGCTGGCCGTGGCTGAGGGCGCTGATCGAGAGGTCCTTCTTCGTGAGAATCGTCCGGCTGCCGGTCGCGTTCGGGATGCCGACCTTGTTGGCGTAATCGAAGAAGCTGACGAACTGCCCGGGCTTGAGGCCGGGGTAGGCCTTCCCGTGCGCGTCCTCCTTCTCGAAGAAGCCCGGCGTGGTGTCGTAGATGCTGTCGTAGACGCCGCGCCAGAGCATGAAGAGATGCGAGCTCTCGAGGAACGGGATGTTGTACTTGTTGTAGAAGACCCCGCCCTGCAGCCAGTCGTAGTCGAGCCGGATGTGCGCCGTGTTCCGGTTCTGGATGAACTCGAACGTGCTCTCGTTGGGGTGCCGGATCAGGTTCTGCGTCTGCAGGTTGCCCGACAGCTGGACCGGCCCCCACTTCTGCGTCGCGGCCGCTCGCCGGGGGCCGAACGCGACCCCGGTCACAGCGAGCAGACAGCAGATGACAAGCCGGCTACGGCGATTCGACATGTCCCCCTCCTTCTCGCGGCTCATCCGACGCACCGGAACGCCGGCAGCGTGAGGTGCTCGGACACGGTTTCGAAGAGCAGCTCGACGGGCATCCCGGCGCGCAGGCCGCGTGTCGGGATGTCGCGGAGAAAGGTAGCCAGGCGGACGCGCGGGTCCTCGGCGAGCGCGACGAGTGCCGTGACGTACGGCGCGCGATAGCCGGGCAGGAACGCCCGACGGACGGTGACCCACGTGAAGAGCGTCGCGCGGCCGGCGGTGGCCGTCCAGACGTGATGCTCGCCGCCGCAGTCCGGACACAGCGGCGCCGGGTACCACACCCAGCGGCCGCATCGATCACAGCGCGGGATGCGGAGCTCGCCCGCACGGCAGCCCTCCCAGAACGGCCGGGCGACGCTCCAGGCGGGATCGGGGAGGTGGCGCTCGGCGACGTCGGCCACGCCGCTCATCCGCGCCCCAGGACGAGCGTCGCGTGCTGGGCACCCGTGTAGCCGGTCACGACCCCGACCTCGGCGTCCGCCACCTGGCGCGCGCCGGCGTCGCCGCGCAGCTGACGGACGGTCTCGACGACGTGGTTCACGGAGAACACGAAGGCTTGCGCGAGCTGCCCGCCGCTCGGGTTCACGGGGAGCGCGCCGCCGAGCTCGATGCGCCCGCCCTCCACGAACGGTCCGCCCTCGCCGCGCGCGCAGAAGCCCATGTCCTCGAGCTGCTGGATCACGAGCGCCGTGAAGTTGTCGTAGAGCGCGACGAAGTCGACGTCGGCCGGCTCGATGCCGGCCATCGCGAACGCGCGCGGTGCCGAGTGCACCGCGGCGGTCGCCAGGTAATCCTCGCGCAGGCTCGAGTACTCGCCATCGGGAACGACGCCGCAGCCGACGCCGAGAACGACGACGGGGTCGGCTCGGAGCTCGCGCGCGCGTTCGAGCGACGTCATGACGAACGCTCCCGCGCCGTCGTTCACGAGGCAGCAGTCGGCGCTGCGAAACGGCTCGGCGAGGTACGGCGACGCGAGATACCCGTCCAGCTCGAGCGGCTCGGTAGCGAGGATCGCGTTGTCGTGGAGCGCCGCGTGGCGCCGGCAGGCGACGGCCACCGCGCCGAGCTGCGCCTCGGTGGTGCCGTAGAGCTCCATGTGGCGGCGTGCCATGCCGGCGAAGTGGACGACCTGCGGGTACCAGCCGAACGGGATCTCGAACGCCGCCTTCATGCGCATCTCGGCGTGCGGCTGCCCGACGTTGCCCCGGCGCTCGCTCCCCCAGGCGACGCCCTGGCAGCAGAGCACGGTGTGCGCGAGGCCCCCCTCGATGGCGAGCGCCGCCTCGAGCGGGGCCGCAACCACCGCGGTGCCGCTGTGGAAGCACGACGCGGCGTGGAACTGCCCGCGCATCCCGAGGTCGCGCGCGAGCTCGTGCAGCTCCGCATACCCGGAGCCCGGCACGATCAGGCCGTCGACGGCGGCGGCGGCGAGCCCCGCGTCGGCCAGCGCCGCGCGCGATGCCTCACACCGGAGCGACGCCAGGTCGCGCGTCGCGCGCCGCTCGTAGCGCGTCTCGCCGACGCCGACGATGGCGATCCGGCGCGCGAGCCCCATGCCCGCTCAGACGACTCCCGCCGCGTGCAGCTCGGCGAGCTCCGCGCCGCTCACGCCGAACTCGCGCAGCACCTCGTCGGTGTGCTCGCCGAGAAGCGGGGCGAGGCGCTCCACCCCGCTCGGCGTCGCGGAGAGCCGGACCGGCGGTCCGAGCGTCCGGATGCGACCGCGCCGCGACCCCTCGCGCTCCACGACCGTTCCATTCGCCGCGATCTGCGGATGGGCGAGGATGTCCTCGAGCATGTTCACGCGGCAGGCGGGGATGTCGTGCGACTCGAGGAGGCCGATCCAGTGATCACACGGGTGCGCGCGGAACACGTCGGTGAGGATCGGCACGATCTCGGTCCGGTGGCGCACCCGGAGGTCGTTCGTCGCGAAGCGCGGGTCGGCGAGCAGGTCCTCGCGGCCGATCGCCGCACACAGCCGCTTGAAGAACGCATTGGTGAGGCAGGCGACGATGAAGTGCCCGTCGCTCGCGGGGAAGGCCTGGTAGGGCACGAGATCCGGGTGGCCGCTCCCGAACTTGCCGTAGCGCTGGCCGTCGGTGAGGACGTTGGCCGCGACGTCCGAGAAGAGCGACACGACCGCGTCGAGCATCGACACCTCGACGCGCTGGCCGACCCCGGACTGCGCGCGCTCGAAGAGCGCCGCGGCGATGCCGTAGGCGGCGTAGATGCCCGTCGTGATGTCGGCGACCGGCGGTGCCGACTTGATCGGCGGCCCGTCGGGCTCGCCCGTATGGCCCATGAGGCCGCCGGTCGCCTGGAGGATCAGGTCCATGCCGGGCTTCTGCGCGAGCGGGCCGCGCGGGCCGAACGCGGTGATCGAGCAGTAGACGAGGCGCGGGTTCCGGTCGCGCAGCGCGTCGTAGCCAAGCCCGTGGCGCTCCATCACGCCGGGGCGGAAGTTCTCGACCAGCACGTCGGCCTGCGCGGCGAGACGCCGGACGAGCGCCGCGCCCGCCTCCTGGCCGATGTCGATGGTCACGCCGCGCTTGTTGCGGTTGAGTCCCTGGAAGTTGAGGCCACCCACCTCCGGCGGCAGGCGGCCGGTGCGGTCGGCGTAGCGAATCCCATCGCCGCGGCCGGGCTTCTCCACCTTGATGACGTCGGCGCCGAGGTCGCCGAGCAGCGACGTGCACCATGGACCGGCCGCCTGGTGGCTCAGGTCGATCACGCGGACGCCGGCGAGGACCGCGCGGCGGTCGCCGGGACCGCTCATCAGAATTCTTCGCTCGCGGGCACGCGCCCGCCGGTTAGCAGGGTGTCTTGCGTGAGGTCAACCGGACAGCGGCCCATGGCCCGGGCCGCTTGAAGTGAACGAACGTTTGTTCGTATGACAACGGCCGGAGGAACCCGGCATGGCGCGCGAGTACCATCTCGTCTCGGCCGACTCGCACATCCTCGAGCCACCGCACGTCTGGAAGCAGTACCTGCCGCGCAAGTTCCACGACAAGGCGCCGAAGGTCGTGCCCGACGGCGACGGCGGCGAGGCGTGGCAGTTCAGCCCCGACATCGCGCCGGCGCCGATCGGCATCTACGCCTCGGCGGGACGCAAGCACGAGGACGTGCGCTGGACGGGCGTCACCTTCGCCGAGGCGAACCAGGGGAACTTCCGCGCCGAGCCGCGCCTCCGCGAGCAGGACGTCGACGGCGTCGACGCCGAGGTGCTCTTCGGCTCGGCGCGCATGATGAGCCACTTCTTCTCGGACCCGGACCCGGAGTTCCACCTGGCCGGCGTGCAGGCCTACAACGACTGGATCGCCGAGGAGTTCGTGAAGGTCGCGCCCGAGCGGCTGATCGGCCTCACCTGCATCCCCGCGCTCGGGGTGGAGGCCGCCATCAAGGAGATGGAGCGCGGGCTCCGGCTCGGCATGCGCGGCGCCTGGCTCAACACGATGCCGAGCGTCGGACCAGCGATCCGGCCGGACGACGATCCGTTCTGGGATGCGGCACAGGCGCTCGGCGTCCCCGTCCACTTCCACGTCCGGGTCATGCGCCAGATCCAGAAGCCCCGGCCCAAGGGCGCGCGCGGCGACGATCTCACGGGCCTCGCCAACGTCGGCGCCGCGAGCATGATCACGGACCTGCCGGAGATCATCAGCTCGGGCGTCCACGACCGCTTCCCGGCGCTCACCTGGGTCCAGGTGGAGGCCGGGTCGGGCTGGGTCCCCTACATCCTCGAGCAGCTCGACGACCGCTGGTGGCGGAACCGGTCCTGGCTGCCGGTGAAGCTGAAGCACGAGCCGAGCTTCTACTTCCATCGGAACTGGCGCTCGACGTTCATGGTCGACCGCTACGCGGTGCAGAACCGGCACGTCCTCGGCGTCGAGAACATCATGTGGTCGAGCGACTACCCGCACCACGGCTGCGACTGGCCCGAGACCCGCCGCGTCGTCGATGACATGTTCCGCGACGTCGCGACCGCCGAGCGCCGCCGCATCTGCGCGCTCAACGCCGTGGAGCTCTACAAGCTCGGCTGAGCTAGCGCTGGCCAGGTCAGCGCGCGGCGTGCGCCGTCAGAAGAAGACGAGCGTGCGCACCTCGATCGACTCGCGCGCCGGCGCATCCGACCGGCTCGTCGGATCGTCGAAGGCCGTGTGCGCGGTGAACCGGGCCCGGCCCGGGTCGGAGTCGAAGCACTTGAGGAGCATCGCCTCGTTCGGGTGCATACGGGAGTAGTAGAACCAGCGGTGGCCGGGATTGAAGCGGAGCGAATAGATCTCGCCGCTGCGATCCCGGTAGCGGAGGTCGCTCGGGACGAGGTCGCCCATCGCGATCGTGCGCGCATCGCAGACGGCGAGTGGCGACTCTTCCACGCAGCCGCGAATCGGCTTCCACACGTTGACCACCGCAACCCGGTTGCCGAGCAGCCGTTCGGCTTCCTCCGGCGGGAACAGATCGCGCACGCGCTGCGGACCCGAGCGCTCGGTGTAGTCGTTGTGCGGAAAGCGCACGGGCCGCTGCGCGCCGCGCTCGCCGCGCTCGGCCATCGGCGTCGAGCGCACGTTGTGGTCGAAGGCGACGACCCGCGTGGCGCCGGTGATGCGCTGGACCAGGGTTTCGACCTCGGGATAGTAGCGCGCCCGGATCGCGGCCGGGTCGAAGAGGTCTTCGACCGCCGTCTCGTGCGACGCGAGCATGAACCCCTCGCGGTCGAG
>VBKG01000205.1 GCA_005879585.1 Deltaproteobacteria bacterium
GAACGGCATCGAGCGCTGCTGGTCGCCAACGGCGCGCTCGTGTTCATGGTGGGGCTGATCGCCGGCTTCCCGTTCACCTTCGTCATCCTCGGCAAGATCGTGCTGTGGCCGTTGCCCGGCGCGCTCGAGGTGCACGTCCCCGGCGAAGTGCGCGCCTGGCGGATGGCGCACCTCGAGGGCATCCTGAACGGCCTCACGTTGATCGCCGTCGCCGCCGTCGCCCCGTGGCTGGTGCTCGGTCGCCGCACGCAGCGCGCGCTCGCATGGCTGCTCATCGTCACCGCCTGGGGGAACATCGTGCCGTCGGTCATTGGCCCGCTCTTCGGCGGCCGCGGCCTCGAGTTCGGCGGCAGCGCGGCGAACAGCGTGATGTACGTGTTGTTCGTCGCCGCCGTGGTGGCGGTGCTGGTCGCCATGGTGCTGGTGTTCGTCGGTGCGCTGCGGCGGGCGCGGGTGGCGAGTCTGGCCGCGGGTGATGCAAAGACGGCGCGGCCGGGGTGAAGCCATTGCCCGGGCGGCGGCAGGCTTGTAGGCACCCATATTTCTGGGTACGCTGTGAAAATGAAGACGACGCTCGAGATCCCCGAGGCGGTCATGCGGCGCGCGAAGGCTCGCGCGGCCGCGACGGGACAAACGCTCACACGCCTCGTGACCGAGGCGTTGAACGAGAGACTGGCGAAGGAGACCATGCGGCCCGAGAGACCGTGGATGAGGTTCGCCGGTGCATTCAAGCGGCATCGCGCCGAATCGCGCCGGATCCTCAAGCGGATATCGGAGGAGTTCGAAGCGATCGAACCAGAGGACCGCACGTGATCGTCGACACGAACGCGCTGTCCGCCTTCTTCGACGGTGATGCCGCCGTCGTGCGTCAGATCGGCCGAGCGCCTGACATCGCCGTTCCGGTAATCGTGCTCGGCGAGTATCGTTTCGGTCTCCTGGGATCCCGAGCGCGGCGCGCGCGAGAGAGAACCCTCGACCAGTTCGTCCGGTCGACGCGGGTTCTAGAGATCACTGACTCGACGACACGGCACTACGCGGCGATCCGACACGACCTAAGGCTGGCAGGAACGCCCATCCCCGTGAACGACACCTGGATCGCGGCATTGGCGCGTGAGCATTCTCTGCCGGTCCTGAGCACCGACGCGCACTTCGACGCGGTGCGAGACGTCAGCCGCGTAGGGTGGTGATCCTCGCCAAACACTCGCTCATGATCGCGCGTGTCCCGGCGCCGGCCGACGAGCTCGCGTGAGTCGCGGAGGGGTAAGCCCCAGGCGAGGCTTTCGGCGTCGTCCGGCAGGCCCTCTCGCCGCGCGGGGCCCGGCTCGAGGCGCGCGCGATCGCTCGCGTACCGCTGGCAACGACTTGGCCGCTCCGCTACGGAAGCGGCGGAATGCCGCGGATCGCCTTCATCCCGCCCCGTCGGGCAGGGCCCGAGCTGAGGCGGGCCTACATGCGGATGCGCGAGACGATGGGAACGCACGGCCTTGCGATCGCGCCTCAGATCATGCAGTCTTTCTCGCACCGTCCGAACCTCCTGCTGGCGGCAGCCGAGGGATACCGCTACGCGGGCTGGGGCGGACGTCTCCCCCGCGCGACGCGCGAGCTGGTTGCCCTCCTGGTCTCGCGGGAGAACGATTGCTTCTACTGACTCACCGCGCACTCGTCATTCGCGCAGGCTGCGGGAATGGATTCGCATCGGGCGGAGCGGTTCGCCGAGGGCCTGGCGACGCCCGAGGAAATGAGCCCCGAAGAGCGCGCCATCGAGGTGCTCGTGAAGAAGAGTGTACGGGCGCCCGCGCGCCTCGAGCCCGCCGACCTGGTGCCGCTCGTCGGGCTTCGTAGAGGATGCCCTCGCGGATGAGGCCGCGCTCGACGGCCTGGCGGATGCCGCCGCTTCCGCGCACCAGGTTGATCGCGTACAGGTGGTTTCGGTGTCCGCCCTGGACGTTGATGCCGCGCTTCAGGTCTACGCCGAGCGACGTGCCGAAGAGCGCTTGCTCGATGTCGTGCGCGGCGAGGCCGTTGCCGGCGAGGAGGGCCTGCACGTAGCTGCGGCGGACGAGGCGCGCCAGGTGGGGGCCGCCGCCGGTGTGGATCACGACGGGACCGCCAACCACGACGATCTTGCCGCCGCGGTCGCGCACGCGGCGCATCTCCCAGGCGATCCGGTCGACGGCGAGCTCGACTCGCCGTTCGCTTGACGTGTCGGCCGTCATGAAGCCGAAGGTCTCACCCGCGGCCGGCACGTGCGTCGGATGGATGCGGACGCCCTCGATGCCGCAGACGACCCGGTCGCCGACGGTGAGCGCGCGGAGCAGGCGGCAGCTCGCGCGCGGTGGGTCCGTTCGACCGTCGACCACGACGACCGCGTCCATGCGCTGGCCGGTGACGCGCACCCAGCGGCCGCCCACGCGCACCTCCGTCGGGTAGATCGTCGTGCTGTAGAAGTCGCGGGGGGCCACGCCGGACCGGGTGACCGCCTCGAGCCGCGCGTCGCGGTCCTCCTCCGCGACGCGGGCGCCCATCTGGACGAGTCGGGTGAGGATCGTTTCCAGGCGCTCCGGCGCCGGCGCCACCACGCGCACCCGGGCGAGCGACGCCTGGTCGTGGCGGAGGCCTGCCTGGAAGGCCTCGATCTCGAAGCTGCCGCCGCCTTCCGTGATGCAGTCGAGCAGCGTGTTCATGAGACCGGTGTCGAGGAGATCGCCCTGGATCTCGACCATCCGCTCGCGGACGGCGGAGGGTCGACGCGGCGCCGCCGCGGGCCGGCGCGCCCCCGGGTGCGTCAGCTGGAGCACGAGGCACTTCGCGGCGCCGCCGGCGAGGATGAACTCCGTGAGCGGGCACACCACCGTCTGGAAGCCCCAGCCGGCGAGGCGCTCCTGGAGAGCCGGGCTCGCGAAATTCGTCACGTACGCGTCTCCGACCACCACGGCGTTGCAGGCGAAGTGGAGCGCGTCGGTGGCATCCACCTCGCAGCGCTGCTCGGCGGGCACGCGGACACGGATGGTCTCGAGCGAGTCGTGGTCGAAGGCGTCCGGATAGTAGACGACGCGGCCACCGGGCAGCGGGCAGAAGCACGTGTCGAGGTGGTAGAACCGCTCGTCGACCAGCCGGAGCGGAATCACCTCGATGTCGAGCAGCTCCGAGAGGTCGCGGTGTGCCTGCAGCGACGTGCGCACGCCGTAGCCGCCCCAGAGGAGCGGGACGCCCGGCTGGAAGAGGGCGTCGCCCTCGCCCTCGAACGTGCCGCCGCTCGGCAGCGACACCACCCGGTAGCCGCGCTCCCCGAACCAGGACGTGAGCCGCGGCACCTCGGGCTGGCGCTGCGGAAAGCGGAAGCGTGCCGGGATGAACGTGCCGTCGTGGACGAGCCCCGCGTTGGCGGTGAACGGCATGTCGGGGAGCCCCTCGGCCGGCTCGGCGTACTCGATGGCGGCCCGACGGGCGAGCTCCGCCCGCAGCCGCTCCCACTGCTGCGTCGCGACGGCCCCGTCGGTGCGGCCGATGTTGCCCTCCATCCACGGGTTGATCACGTAGGCGACGCGGTAGAACCGCGGCGGGCACATGAGAAGGTCCGACGGCATTCGGCCATTATGCGGCCCCGGCAGCTGGCCCCTCAACCGTGACCCGGGCGGCCGCCGCATTCACACTCGCGCTCCTGGCGCCGGCCGAGCTGCTCGCGCCCACGGCGGGAACGGTTCGCTTCATGCGGATCGCGAACTCGGCGTTCGACCGCTACTTCATCCGGTTCGCGTGCTCCGGCGGGTCGTGTCCGCAGTACGCCGCCGACATCGGGGACGCGGGCTTCCGTGCCCACTGATGCCGAGCACGTGGACCTCGGCGGTCACCGGCGGAAGACCGTCACGCTCGCCGGCGGCGCCGGCATCGTGCTGCGAACGGCGGGTTCCGACGGCGCGCGGGCGCACGTGCCATAGAGTCTGCGATGAACGCCATGGCGTGTGCGGTACCTCGCGCGTCAACACCGCATTGACCGCACCGTGCGCTGAAGGCTACGTAAAATCCGCGAGTCACGTCGATGACAGGACGCGAGTGAAGTCGCGTTCGAGCCAGCCCCCGATGCCACTGACCAGCAAGGAGCCGATTTATCTCGAGGTCGATCCCGGTCGATTCCTGATCAGCCGGAGCGCCAACATGCAGCGCGCCTGGAAGCTGATCGAGCGCGCCGCACCGACCGACACCACCGTGTTGATCACCGGCGAGCCGGGTACCGGCAAGGAGCTCGTCGCCCGGCTGATCCACAAGCTAAGCCCGCGAGCCGCCAGGGAGTTCGTCGCCGAGGACTGCAACGCGGTGGCGCCGACGCTCCTCGAGAGCGAGCTCTTCGGCCACGAGCGCGGCGCGTTCACGGGGGCCGATCGTCCCCGGATCGGCGTCTTCGAGCTCGCCGACGGCACGACGCTCTTCCTCGACGAGATCGCCAATCTCCCGCTCGAAGCGCAGGCGCGGCTCCTGCGCCTCCTTCAGGAACGGGAATTCCGTCGTCTCGGAGGACGGCGGATGATCCGCTCGGACTTTCGTCTCATTACCGCCACCAACGCCGATCTCGCGGCCTGCGTCCGCGCCGGGACGTTCCGCGAAGACCTGTTCCACCGGCTCTCGGTGGTGCGCATCGATCTGCCGCCGCTGCGCGAGCGGCGGCAGGACATTCCGCTGCTCGTCAGCTACTTCGTCAATCACAAGCGGTTACGCCTGAAGCGTCCGGGAGTTTGCCGCGTGAGCCACGACGCCGTGGACCTGTTGCTGTCCTATAACTGGCCGGGGAACGTGCGTGAGCTCGAGAATCTCGTGGAGACCGCGATCCTCGAGTGTCCCGGCGACACCATCGAGGCCGCACATCTGCTGTTCGCGACCGGTGCGGGCCCCCAAGGGCCCCCTGTCGAAGATCTCGACGCGCCGTTGCGGGTGGCGCGACAGCGCGTGCTCGCGAGCTTCGAACGCCTCTATTTGCTCGCGCAGCTGCGCCGCTTCCGGGGCAGCATCAAAGAAACGGCGCGACATTCGGGAATTACGACCAAGCACGTTCGCGCGCTCATGAGGCGGCACGGCTTCGATCGCCGCGATTTCCAGCCGCCGGTGCGCCTGCGCTCGCTCGCCCGTCCCAAGAAGAATCAGGCCGGCTGAACGCACCTCTCAGGTACGGTCGTGACGGCGTAAACGCCGGCCCCGCCGGCGCATGCGAGGTGCGCGCGACGCACGGCCGTGCGCAGCGCACCTCCGCGGTTCGATTGCGAGCATGGCGACGGTGTCGGCCCCGTCGTACAGCACGAGGGTGAAGAGCGCGCCGGGATCGGCCGGCAGCCCCGACCGGCATGCCGAGACCCAGGCGAAGGACTGGAAGCCGGACGACGCCGACCTTACCCCACCGCCGCGCCGGGTCCCACTGAAGTTTCGTCCCGATCGAGCCGATAGGCCGAAGGGGCATCATCATGAGGTGCGGGTGGCAACGGCGTGCGCGCCGGCGGCTGGGGTACGCCGTGCGGGGCCTCCTCTGCGCCGCCGTACTCGCCGGCTGCATGGCCCACCGCCCCGCGCCGCTGCGCATCGGGATGACCCCGTGGCCGGGCAATCCCTTCCTCTACCTGGCCGCGGCGAAGGGGTTCTTCGCGGCCGAGGGGGTGCAGGTGCAGCTCGTCGAGAGTGGCTCGCTCGGCGACGTGCTTCGCGCCTTCGAGCGCGGCGAGGTCGACGGCATCGCCGGCACGCTGGCCGACGTGCTCGAGGTGCGCGAGCGGACCAGGCGCAAGCCGCGGGTCTTCATGGCGCTCGGGACTTCGGCGGGGACGGACGTGATCCTCACCCGCCGCACTCTCGACCTCGGCGGGATCGAACCCGTCGCGGATGCGCCCGAAGAGGACGAGGTGTTCGACGTCGTCGCCCTCGCCGCCGACGTGCTCGCGCGGCGCGCGACCGAGGCGGGGGCGATGGTCCGCGCGTGGGACCGGACCGTGGCCTTCGCGGCCGAGAACCGCACGGAGGCAGAGGCCTTCATGGCCGAGCGCGCCGGCGTGGGCGTCCAGGAGCTGCACGACGCACTCGGCGGCGTCACGATGCTCACCTCGCGCGAGCAGCGCGCGCTCTTCGCGCCCGACGGCGCCCTCGTCGCGGCCGTCGACGCGCTCCGCACGAGCGGCGGCGACGATGGGTCGGCCGCGGACTGCCTCGCGCCGGAGCTGCTCGCCCGGGCGGGCGGCCGGCGGTGACCGGGTCGTCGCTCCGGGCGAAAGTCGTCCTGCCGCTGATTGCGGTCGGCGTCGCGGTCGGGGCGGGTGGCGCCTGGTACACGCAGCGCACGTTCGCGACGCTCGTCGCGCAGCAGGTCCGTCACCGCGCGGAGCTCCTGATGAACGCGGTGACGTACGCGGTCGAGATCACGGCCGATCCGGCCGAGCTCGTCCGCACCGTCAATTCGCTCGGCGGTGAGCGCGACGTGCTGTTCATCGCCGTGGTGGCCGATCGGCCGCCGCGCGTCGTCGCCTCGACGCGCAATGCCTGGATCAACCTGCCCGCCAGCGGCCTGCCCGAGGACGGGGCGCGCAACGACGTCAGCGAGGCGGTCGAGCGGCGGCTGCCGCGAGCCTACCTCGAGCCGGCCTCGATGCAGTGGCACTTCACGACGCCACTGCGGATGTCGAACCTCTACCTGAACAACCTGCAACGCTCAGACGGCGCGCTCGTCGTCACGATCGACGGGCGCAGCATGCAGCGCGACCTGTCGCGCGCGCTGTGGGACTCGCTGGGCGCGCTCGGCGTCACCGTCCTGCTGGTGGGTGCGCTCGCCTACCTGCTGCTCCGCCGGCTGGTGCTGCGGCCGCTCGCGCTCGTGCGCGCCGCGATGGACCGCCGGGCCGCCGGCGACGCGGCCGCCTACGCCCCGGCGCTCGGCACGGACGAGATCGGCACCCTGGCCGCGACGCTCAACGCGATGCTCGACGCGGTCGCCGCGAGCGAGACGCGCATCCGGGCCGTGCTCGACAACGTGGCCGACGGGATCGTGACCCTCGACGCGGCGGGTGTGATCGAGTCCTTCAACCCCGCCGCCGAGCGCATCTTCGGCTGGCCGCCGACGGAGGCGATCGGCCAGAGCGTGCGGCTTCTCGTCGCGGACCTCGACGCCGCCGACGCGGGAAGCCACGCCCCCCGCAGCGAGCGGGTGGGCGTGCGGCGGGACGGGTCGCGCTTCCCGCTCGAGGTCGCGGTGAGCGCGATGACGCTCGCCGGCCAGCCGGTGACGATCGTGATCCTCCGCGACGTGACCGACCGCAAGGCTGTCGAGCGGGCGCTCCAGGAGGCCCGCGACGCCGCGCTCGACCAGGCCCGGCTCAAGTCCGAGTTCTTGGCCAACATGAGCCACGAGATCCGCACGCCGATGAACGGCATCTTCGGCATGACGGACCTGCTCCTGGAGACGTCCCTCGGCCCCGAGCAGCGCGACTTCCTCGGCACGGTCCGTCGCTGTTCCGAAAACCTGCTGACGGTCATCAACGACATCCTCGACTTCTCCAAGATCGAGGCGGGCAAGCTCGAGCTCGACGTCCGCGAGTTCAACCTGAGCGCCGTGCTCGACGACGCGATGGTCGTCCACGCCCCGCGCGCCGCCGCCAAGGGTCTCGAGCTCGCGTCGCTGATCCACGCCGACGTGCCGCGGGCCGTGCAGGGGGACGCCGGGCGCCTCGGGCAGGTGCTCCTCAACCTCATCGGCAACGCGGTCAAGTTCACCGAGCGCGGCGAGATCGTCGTCCGGGCCACGCTGGCGCGCCAGGGCGACCAGGAGGCGATCGTCCGCTTCGCGGTGAGCGACACGGGGATCGGGATTCCCGCCGACAAGCGCCACCGTCTGTTCGGGATCTTCTCGCAGGTCGACGGCTCGATGACCCGCCGCTATGGCGGCACGGGGCTCGGCCTCGCGATCTCCAAGCGGCTCGTCGAGCTGATGGGCGGGGAGATCGGGGTCGAGAGCGAGGAGGGACGGGGCAGCACGTTCTGGTTCACGCTGCGGCTCGCACGGGCGGCGCGTCCCGTGCGCCCGGCGCCCGAGGTGCTGCGCGGCGTGCGCGTGCTCGTGGTCGACGACAACGAGACCAATCGCACCATCCTCGATCAGCAGCTCCGTACATGTGGCATGCGGCAGGCGACGGCGGCGGACGGCGAGCACGCGCTCGGCCTCCTGCGCGACGCGGCGTGCGCGGGCGATCCGTACCGGCTCGTCGTCTGCGACATGCAGATGCCGCGAATGGACGGCGCCGCCCTGGCGCGGGCGATCCGCGCCGATCCGAGCCTCGACGAGGCGGTGCTCGTGCTGCTGAGCTCCCTCGGCCATCTCGGCGGGGCCGGCGACAAGAGCCTCTTCGCGGTGCGGCTGACGAAGCCGGTGCGCGAGGCGCAGCTCCTCGAGAGCCTCGTGCGGGCGCTCGGCGCCGCGCGGCCAAAGCGCCAGCAGGCCTCGCTCGCACCGGGCAAGCCTCGCCGCGGTGCCGCCCGGCGCCGCATCCTGCTCGTCGAGGACGATGCGGACAACCGGCTGACTGCGCTCCGCTTGCTCGAGGCGGCCGGTCTCACCGCCGACGTGGCCACGGACGGGCGCGAAGCGCTGACCGCCGTCGGCGCCGCGGCGTACGACCTCATCCTCATGGACGTGCAGATGCCGAACCTCGACGGCCTCGAGGCGACGGCGGCGATCCGTGCGCAGGAGGGCGGCTCGCGCCACACGCCGATCGTCGCCATGACGGCGGCGGCGCTCGCCGGCGACCGCGAGCGTTGCCTCGCCGCCGGGATGGACGACTACATCGCGAAGCCGATCCAGATGGCGGCCTTTCATCTGCTCCTCGCCAAGTGGCTCGGCGCGCCGCCGGCGCGGAAGGGGGCCCGGCGGTCGACGTCGCGGCGAGCGCCTGACGCGCCTCGGCCAGACGCGAAGCCGCCTGGTCGGTGACCGTCGCTGTCAGCGGCCGACGGCGGGGTGGCGGGCCTTCCAGTCCGCGACCGCCGCGTCCCAGACGGCGCGGTCGCGCGTCACGCGGAAGCACGCGGGAAGCGGCGCCGGATACTCGCCCGGGCCGAGCCACACCATCACGTTGCGCGCGCAGCCGGCGAGCGGCCTGGGGACGCCCATCGTGTCGGGTCCGCCCTGGCCCACCTTCTCCGCCATGAAGACGTTGTCGTAGAGCGCGAGCGCGGTCGCGCGGTCGCTCCACTTGAAGAACTCGCCGTTGCCGAGCTCGCCGCGGCTCCCGTTCCGCGGGCCCGGCATCGGCTCGAGGCGGAGGAGCGAGCGGCGGATCGTCAGGAGCTGCCCGCCGCCCTGGCCACCGATGGCGGACGACGGGCGCTCGCTGATCGCGACGTAGCAGCCGTCGAACAGCGAGTCGTCGATGAGCCCGCCCTCGACGTGGTCGTCCTCCACGCAGTCGTCGCGGATGTAGGACAGCCAGGCGTTGCGGATGGTGAACGGGCCGATGCCGCGCGGGCGGAGGCCGTCGGTCACGTCGTCGACGCGGATGCCGTCGACGGTCGTCGGGCTCGCGAACGCCGCGCCGGCGTTGTTCATGTCGTGCATCGTGGCCCAATCGAGCGTGCGGTCGTACTGGCCGCGCACCGTGCCGCCCGCGAGGCAGACGTCCGCGCCGCCGTCGAGCGAGATCGGGTAGTGGGTGCTGGACGACGCGAGAAACGTCGCGGCCCGCGCGTCGATACGCGTGCCCGGGGCGAGCAAGCGGTTGCTGTACTCCGAGGTGCGCGTTCCGTGCAGCGTGACGAGCGGGCCGTGGCCGGCGAGGCACGCGAACGGCGCCGTGCTGCCGCCGCCGACCAGGCACGCGGCACGCGCCGTGGCGGTGCCGAGCGCGGCGCCGAGCCCGCCCGCGCAGTCGCCGGAGATCCGGTCGCGCGTGCCGGCCGCCGCGACTCGCCGGGAGGCGCGGCGGAGGCGCTGGATCGCCGCGGAGACCAGCCGCGATACACGCGCGGTGTTGCTCGTGGCCGCCGCACGGTCGATCAGCGTCGCGGCCCGCTGGCGGAGCGTCACGACGATCGGTGGGACCGATGCATCGGCACAGGCGTCGACCGCGAGCGCCTGATCGATCGCGGCGCGGACGGCGTCGAGGCCGACCGGGTCGTGGCGGCAGCCGTCGCTCCCCCCGCAGGTGTCGAGCGTGCAGACGTCGCCGTCGTCGCAATCGGCGTCGCCGCCGGGGCAGGGGACGAGATCGGCGGCGAAGGCGCGCGTGGCGAGCGCCGGCAGGAGGAGCAGGGCGAGCAGGAGGCGTGTCGCGGACCGCATGGCGGGTGAGGGGCTCCTCTCCCCCCGGCGGAAGGGAGCAACGGATATGCCACGCGCGGTCTCGGTTTCGGTGCACGGCATGCCGCCGAGTCGCGCGCGGCTGCGACATCGGGCACGCGCGTGGCGCAGCGACGCTCCTAGCGGAACGTGCGCGCGAACAGGCCGTCGATGGCCGCGCGCCCGTTGTCCTCGAGGAAGCGCGTGCCGGTGCCGGAGAAGTGCGGCTCGGAGATCACGGGGTCCTGCGTGGCCTCCCATGCGTCGCCGGCCCAGCGGAACCAGCCGTCGCGCGCCTGGTCGAAGACGTAGACCGGCTTGTTGAAGAGCTTGGCGAGCGGAACGTGCGCGCGAACAGGCCGTCGATGGCCGCGCGCCCGTTGTCCTCGAGGAAGCGCGTGCCGGTGCCGGAGAAGTGCGGCTCGGAGATCACGGGGTCCTGCGTGGCCTCCCATGCGTCGCCGGCCCAGCGGAACCAGCCGTCGCGCGCCTGGTCGAAGACGTAGACCGGCTTGTTGAAGAGCTTGGCGAACTCCGCGGCGACGCCGGTGCCGCCGGTCACGGTCTGATCCGGCTGGATGCGCCCGACGACGAAGACCTCGCGCCCGTTGTTCACCTGGTGCCAGATGCTCTGCAGGACCTTCCGGAAGAGCGGCGTGTCCGGGTAGCGGCGGTGCATCAGCTTCGTGAGATACGCGAGGCTCACGTCGCCTTGCCGGAGCTCGGCGCGCGTCAGCACGCGGATGCCGCGCCGGCGCGCATCGCTGTGCCCCTCGAAGGTGAAGTTGACCTCGTCGATGCCGTGGCGCTCGGCCGTGGCGCCGAACGCCGACTCGGCGCCCTGCGCGGCGCCGCTGAAGAGCACGTAATTCTCGGGAAGCACGGGCGACGACCCTAGCAAGCCGCGGCGCGCGTTCCAAGCGCCGGCTTGACTCGCCACGGATCCGACGCGCATGCTCGCTCGCGATGGCCACCGACCCCGCGTACCGGACCGCCGATCCCGACGACTTCGCGGCGATGATCGACCCCGGCCGCTACGCGCGCCGCTCCTCGGACTTCGAGGAGATCATCGCGCGCACCGAGGAGCACTTCTGGAACCCGGAGGACCGGGACTACGTCGACTTCTCCGCGCCGTGGCCGGGCGACGACACGATCGTGCCCTTCTGGTTCGTGCTGGAAAACAACACGGCCGTGTGGGACCGCCTGGACGAAGGCCAGCGGATCGCGCTCACGAACGAGAGCGCGCGGTGGAGCGTGTCGAACATCCTGCACGGTGAGCAGGGGGCGCTCAGCCTGTCGGCGAGCCTCTGCGACATCTTCCTCGACCCGGGCGCGCAGGAGTACGCCGCGAACCAGGTGCGCGAGGAGGCGCGCCACGTGCACGCCTTCAGCCGCTACGTCCAGGCGCGCTTCGCCGGCCGCATCTTCCCGGTCGGCGACACGGTCGGGCGTCTCCTGGGTGAGCTCGTCGCCACGCCGGTCGTCTACAAGAAGATCGTCGGCATGCAGATGCTGGTCGAAGGGGTGGCGATGGGCGCATTCACCACGCTCTACAAGATCGCCCAGGATCCGCTGCTCCGCCGGGTCTGTCAGCTCGTCATGACCGACGAGGCCTTCCACCACAAGTTCGGCAAGATCTGGGCGCACGCGACGCTCCCGCAGCTCGGCGAGGCCGAGCACAACGCCGTGGAGGACTGGGCGCGCGAGTGCTTCGACACGCTGCTCTTCAACCTCGTGAACCCCGAGCAGAAGCGGCTCATCTATCCGCAGTTCGGTCTCGACTGGGAGTGGGTGCGCGACGCGGTGCTGGAGGCGCGCACCGACGAGCACCGCCGGAGCCTCATGCAGCGCTCGAGCAACGTCTTCCGTACGCTCATCAAGACGCTGCTGAAGGCCGGGGTCATCACCGAGCGGACGCGCGCGCACTACGCCATGTGGGTCGACCTCGACGAGCTCTCTGCGGAGGGCGACCGCATGGTCGGCGACGAGGTGGCGGAGGAAGGGATCCGCTCGCTCAAGGAGATCAACGCGGGCAAGCGGAAGGTCGTGCGGAAGGTCCCGGCTGCGTGACGCCTCGGACCGTGGGCGTCGAGACCTACGGGAGAGGTGCCGCGACGGGTGGGATCACGCCGCGGCGTGGGATAGCGAATCAGCGAGCGGCGGGCGTCGTGTCGGCCGCGTCGACCGAGAGCCCGTACACGCGAATCGGCTCGAGTCGTCCCCGGAGCTGCACGGGCTCGCGCGCGACGAGCGGCGGCGCGCCGCCGTCGCGCCGCGCGAGCTCGTAGGCCGTCTCGGACACGAGGAGGGAACAGCCGGTGTCGCGGCAGAGCCCCTGCAGCCGGGCGGCGACGTTGACGGTGTCGCCGATGACGGTGAACTCGTGGCGGTCGGGTGCACCGACCGCCCCCGCCACCACCTCGCCGGCGTGCACGGCGATACTCGTCTCGAGGGGCGGGCGGCCGGTGGTGGCCCGCACCCGGTTCAGCTCCGTCAGCCGGTCCTGCATGCCGAGCGCACAGCGGAGCGCGGCCGCCGCGCCCCCGGCGGGCCACTCCGCGTTCCCGGTGTCGAAGAGCCCGAAGACGACGAGCATGGCGTCGCCGATGAACTTGTCGACGAAGCCGCCGCACTGGCGGACCCATGTCGTCATCGTCGCGAAGAACTCGTTCAGGGTGTGGACGACCTCCTCGGGCGCCAGTCGCTCGGCCATCGTCGTGAAGCTCCGGAGATCGCAGAAGAGCACCGTGGCGGGGCGGAGCTCACCGCCCCGCTCGACCCCGCCCGCGAGCAGGTAGTCCCGCACCGACGGGTCCACGACGTGCCCGAACGTCTGCAGGATGTGCTCGCGGTCCCGGAGCGCGACGACGAGCGCGTTGACGCCGTCCTCGAGCACGCCCACCTCGTCGCTCGAGCCGACCCGCAGCTGGACGCGCAGGTCGCCGCGCTGGACGCGCCGCAACGCGCCGGCCACCTCGCCGAGCGGACGCGTCAGCGAGCGCGCGAGGATGAGCGTCAGCGCGATGCCGAGCGCGATGTAGAGGAAGAACGTCATGGTCGACACGTGCGCGGTCGTGGCGACGACCGCGTCGGCGTCCTGGACGTGCGTCGCCACGCGGACGACGGCCGTGCGGACCACGCCGAGCATCGTGAAGAGCGGGATGAATGCGACGGCCGCGAGGAAGAGGAAGAGCCGGGTGCGGACGCCCGCGGTGAGACACCGCCCGAGCTCCGGGATGCGGCCGTCGGGAAACACCCGCGGGACGATCTGCGACCGGAAGAGCCACTCGAGCACGAGGTAGCTCGTGGTGGCGGCGAGGAAGCCGTTCACGACCGGCGAGAGCACCTGCTGCGACATCAGGTCCGGCTCCCAGCGCCCGAAGTGCCAGAGCGTGACCGCGGGGAAGAAGGCGGCGCTCAGGCACCACGGCGCGAACGTCATCGCGGCCACCAGGAACGGCGCGGACAGAACTCGTCGCTGGACGCGCGCGGGCACGGGCACGACCGGGCGCCGCTCGTGTGCGATGATCGGCCAGAGGTACGTGAACACCGAGACGGTGGCGACGACGTAGGCGGCCAGCCGCCAGTACGGCAGCAAGCTCATCTCGAAGGTGCGCGACTCGAGGGCGAACGGGCTGAGCGAGCGCATCACGTTGGTCGTGATCTGCGTCATCGCACCGGCCAGCAGATGGACGCCGAGCAACAGGGCGATGAGCAGCGGCAGCCAGCGGGACAGGGTCCCGCTCGCGGCTTCCGTCGCCACGGGCTCGACGGTCGCGCGCTCGACGGCGCCCACGGTCATACGTCGTCCGCCATTCCACGTGCCGCGGGCCGCCGCAAGAACCCGCGCCGCGCGCGGTTCGCGCTCACGCGCCGCGCAGGTGCCACGCCTTCGGGCGGACGAAGGCGGCGATGCCGTCGCGCGAGAGCGTCACCCCGAGCCCGGAATCGCCGCGACCCGTCCACGGGAGCCGTGGGCTCACGCGGTCGCAGCAGTTCCAGTAGGCGCTGCCGGCGTTCACGCCCGCGAGCAGGCGCTCGGCACGGCGGCGCTCGTTCGCATAGACGGCCGCCGTCAGGCCGTAGGCGGTGTCGTTCATCAGCGCGACGGCCGCGTCGTCCGAGGCCACGGGGGCGAGACCGATCAGCGGCCCGAACGTCTCCTCGCGCATGACGGCCATCGTGTGGTCCACGTCGACCAGCACCGTCGGCGCGAAGAAGAAGCCGGGCCGGGCGACGCGACGGCCGCCGGTCAGCGCCCGCGCGCCACGTCCCAATGCGTCCGCCACCTGCGCGTCGAGGTGCGCGAGCGCGGCGTCGCGACGTGCGAGCGGGCCGATGTAGGTCTGCTCGTCGAACGGGTCCCCGATCACGTAGCCGCGTACGGTGTCGACGAACGCCGCGACGAAACGGTCCCAGATGCGGTCGTGCACGTAGATCCGCTCGACCGCACAGCAGCTCTGGCCGGCGTTGTAGAAGGCGCCGTCCGCCACGGCGGCGGCCGCGGCACCGACGTCGACGTCGTCGCAGACGTAGACGGGGTCCTTGCCGCCGAGCTCGAGCTGGAGCCGCAGGAGCCGCGGCGCCACGGCGGCCGCCACCTTGACGCCCGTCGCATGCGAGCCGGTGAAGCAGACCGCATCGACGCGCTCCTCGACGAGCATGGCGCCGACGTCGCCGCCACCCACGACGGTCTGGAAGCAGTCCGCGGGGACGCCCGCTTCATGCACCAGCTCGGCGATCGTCAGACCCGTCAGCGTGGCGAACTCGCTCGGCTTGTAGACGACCGCATTGCCGGTGAGCAGTGCCGGCAAGAACACGTTGGCGGCGACGAACCAGGGGTAGTTCCACGCCGAGACGTTGGCCACCACGCCGAGCGGCTCGCGCTCGATGCGTTCCTCGAGCCCGTCGGCGGCGCCGACCACCTCGTCGGCGAGGACGCCGCCGACCTCGGCGAGGAAGAATTCGACCCGGGGGAGGACGCCCGCGAGCTCCCGGCGCGCCTGCGCGATCGGCTTTCCCACCTCGAGGGCCAGCGTCCGCGCGAGCGGCTCGGCGCGCTCGACGACCAGCGCGCGGAAGCGCCGGATCGCCTTGCAGCGTGCCGCAAGCGGCGTCGCGGCCCACGCGGGCTGCGCCGCGCGCGCACTGCGGCACGCGGCGGCGATCGCCGGCCGGCCGGACTCGGCGACGTCGCGCAGGACGTCGCCGGTCGCCGGATTGATGACGCGCATGGTCAAACAGCCAAAACACGCGCGCAGGCGAAGCGCAAACCGCGCGTCGCGCACTCTTCTGTTCCGTCGTGTCAGCAGATTGCCATGCCGCGCGCCCCCGGTGCCGGGATCGGCGAAGGAGCGGACGTCGGCCTCGAACTTGCTCCGTGGAGCCTGGACGACTATGGCGTTGTTTGCGCGGGATCGTGACGTGGTCCCCGCCGCCGGCATGCCGGTGAGCGGGGTCGCGCGGGAGGAGATCATGATGGGCGAGCGGGAGCGGAGCATGAGCCAGCCGGCCAGTCCGGGGGGCATCGATGCGTTCCTCGGGAAGGGCACCCGGGTCACGGGGAAGCTCGTGTTCGAGGGAACGGGACGCATCGAGGGGCAGGTCGACGGCGAGATCTCCGCGCAGGACACGCTCATCGTCGGCGCGGGCGCGCTCGTGAAAGCGAGCATCGTCGGCACCATCGTCATCATCGAAGGCCGGGTGACGGGCGACGTGACGGCGCATCAACGGCTCGAGCTCCGCGCGGCGAGCCGCGTGCAGGGCAACATCTCGAGCCCGAGCCTCGTGGTCCAGGAGGGCGCGTTCTTCGAAGGGCAGTGCTCGATGGCCGCAGCCGAGACGAACGCGACGCGCGACAAGACCGATCCCGCCGGGCCGCTCCGCCGGGCGCGCGACAACGTCGCCACCACCACCGCCACCGCTACCGCCGCCGTCGCCGCGCAGAGCTGAGCGCGGCGCGTTCTCAGCGACGTCCGGCCCTCAGCCCCTCCGTCCGCTGCTGAAGGTCGTCCATGCGGTGCAGCGCCTCGCGCACGCAGCTCGTCCAGAACGTCGAGAGGGGAGGGTCGGCGCCGGACGGGATTGACCCTGGCAGCGCCGGTGCGCAATGAGACGCACGCCGATGCGCGCGTGCGGCCTCGCCGGAAGCCTGCGGAAGGGCTCCTACAACCGCGCGTTGCTGCGCGCCGCGATCACCGTGGCGCCGTCCGGGTTCGACATCGAAGTCTTCGAGCGTCTCGGCGAGATCCCGCTCTACAATGCCGACGTCGAGGCGGCGGGCGACCCCGAGCCGGTCGCCGCGCTGAAGGCCGCGATCGGCGCTGCGGACGCGCTGCTCATCGTCACACCG
>VBKG01000552.1 GCA_005879585.1 Deltaproteobacteria bacterium
GCCAGTGATGAGGAAAGGGCCCGGTGAGCGTTGGCTTGTGCTAGCAATACCTCTGCCTTCCGCTCGAAGGCAGCCACGGCGTCCGCGCCTGCCGGCCAGCGCAGCGGAGGCGCAGGCTGCGCTGCAAGCTGGACGAGCGCCGCGGCCAACTTAGCGGGATCGCCAGATTGCCGGCCGCTCATTGTTCTCCAAGCGGCGATGGTCTCGCGCGTCTTGGCCGCGTAGTCGTCTATTGAGGGCTCGGGCCACTTCGTTGAATCATCGGTGAGCAATTCGGTTCGGAAGAAACCAGGCACAACGAGCATCGTGCGTATGCCGAAGGGCGCAACTTCGTGAGTCAACGATTCTGTCCACCCCTCCAGGGCAAACTTGGCGGCGACATATGCTGAGGTGAATGGATCCCCTGAAATGCCCGCCGTTGACGAGATGTTAACCACGAGCCCTGAACGCTGTGCCCGCATGACGGGAAGAACCGCACGGGTTACGTTCACCGGGCCGAAAAAGTTGGTCTCGATCTGTGATCGAAAATCTCCGGCGGGTACCTCCTCGAAGAACCCAGCGTAGAAATTGCCGGCATTGTTAACGAGAACGTCGATGCGGCCAAACCTCTTGACGGCGGCGGCTACGGCCGCCCGGGCGTCGTCGGGACGGGTAACGTCAAGTGTGACGACTAACGATTGGTCTGTCTCGGTGAGTGCTCGGGTCACGGCGTCGGGTTTACGGCCGGTCGCGACTACGGCATGACCTGCGGCGAGCGCCGCATTCACGATGTCGACGCCCATCCCACGGCCGGCACCGGTCACAAACCACACGTTCTTGTCAGTCATGGCATCTCCAGCGGACTAAGTTGTCCGGCAGCGGCATAACGGCCTGCGCATGAGCCGCCGGCGCAGCGACGCTTGCGAGAAGCAGCCGAACTCATGCCGGTCGGCTCCATGCGCTGGTTAGGCGCCACCCCCAGGTCCTGCACGCCACTTGCGATGCAGGGAGCGCATCTGTGGCGTCAGGACGTTCTCCCATCTCGTGTGCATCACACGATCGATCCACAGCTCGAAGAGGACCTCCGATGCGTCCGCCATGTGTTTCGCGTCCTGGAAGACTGCCGCGCGCGTCGCCAGGTCCTCAACCAGCAGCGCCTTGCCTGCGACGTAGAACTCGTCGCTTCCCGGCTTCGGTTGGGGAAAGGTCTGGAGAGCGAACCTACTGTCGTGCAGCAGATCGTATCGCTTCGGCGAAGTTGGCGTGATGAGGACGTAGAGGTGATCGTTGGACAGCACCGGGCACACCGGATGGAGGCGCGGAGCGCCGTCCTTCCGTACGGTCGCGAGAAAGGCCAGCCCTACGCCAAACTGAAGGAGCAGCGAGCGGCCCGTTTCGGCCAATTCAGGCTGGGCTCCGGCGAACTCCTTCCATGTTACCATTCGATCACCTCACGCCTAACGAGATTTGGACAGGTCCGTATAACGCCAAAGCGCTGACGACGCTTGCAGCCTATTTCCACGCGCCTCATCTAACATCTTCGCAGAAGCTCAGTCATTTCCGAGTTTTCCATCCGCTCCGCGCCGGCCCTTCAGGCGCGTTACACTGCAAGCGATGTCAGCATATCGCCGCGCGTCTGACCCGGTCAGCGTCCGCGCCGGGCCGCGAATCTCACCCGCGAGCCCGTCCAGCGGCGACCGTACCCCCGCCGGCCCCCGGTTGAGCACGTGCGTGTAGATCATCGTCGTCCGCACATCGCGGTGGCCGAGGAGCTCCTGTACCGTCCGGATGTCGTAGCCGTCCTCGAGCAGATGCGTGGCGAACGAGTGCCTGAATGTATGGCACGTTGCGGGCTTGGTGAGGCCCACCTCGCGGACTGCCCGATGCACCGCCCGCTGGATCGCGGTCTCGTGCAAATGGTGGCGGCGTCGCTGGCGGGTGACCGGTTCGAAGTACGTGCGTGTCGCCGGAAACACCCACTGCCAAGGCCACTCGCGCCCCGCGTTGGGGTACTTCCGCCCGAGCGCATGCGGCACCTCCACCCATCCGGCTCCGGCTCCGAGGTCGCGCTCGTGCTGCAGCCGTACCCGCTCGAGGTGACGTTGCAACGCTGGTTGGGCGGTCGCCGGAAGGAGGGAGACCCGATCGCGATCGCCCTTCCCACACCGCACGGTGATCTGGTTCGCTCTGAAATCGAGGTCCTTGACCCGGAGTCGAGCGCCTTCGAGGAGACGGAGGCCCGAACCGTAAAGCAGAACGCAGATCAGCCTGACCGTGCCACGCAGGGCGAGCAGCACGGCGCGCACCTCCTCCCGCGACAGGACGACCGGCAGGCGGTGCGGCCTGGCCGCCCGGACGAGGTCGTCGAGCCATGGCAGATCCACGCCAAGGACCCGACGGTAGAGGAACAGCAACGCCGCCAGCGCTTGGTTCTGCGTCGATGCGCTGACTCTGCCCTCGACGGCGAGAGTGGACAGGAACCGCGACACCTCGGCGGCGCCAATCTCGGCGGGGTGACGCTTCCCGTGAAACAGAATGTAGCGCCGTATCCAGCCAAGGTAGGCGTGCTCAGTCCGACGGCTGCAATGGCGGACCCGTAAGGCGTCGCGGACAGAGTCGAGGGAAGCGCACGGGCAAGAAATGCAGAAGCGTTCGATGGCACCGTCACCCGCGCGCCTGGGGGCCCCGGGGTCGTGTATGGCGGTGGTGCCCCCGCTAAAGGAGTTCGACGTCCGTGCGACGCGCACCAGCGGGGGAGGCGCGGCAATGACTCAGGAGCTCACCGGCGCTGGCTCCCCCGTCGAGCGCGGGCCGTTCGACGTCGCAAGACAATGCTGTTGCCGACGCCTGCCCCGGCAAGGTATCCGCACGCCGTCCGGGCCGACTGACGCCCCCGGCGGATATGACCCCTCTCGTCCAGGCCACCGCCCTCACCCGCGCCTTCGACTCCATCACCGCCGTCGACCACCTGGACCTCACCATCGACCGCGGCGAGGTGTTTGGGCTCCTCGGCCCGAATGGCGCCGGGAAGACGACCACCATCCGCATGCTCGCCACCCTGCTGCGCCCGACCTCCGGCACCGCCCGCGTTTGCGGCTTCGACGTGACCGAACAGCCGACCGCGGTGCGCCGCCGGATCGGCTACGTGATGCAGCAGACGTTTCAGTCCGGCCGCTATCTCCTCACCGGACGGGAAGCGGTCGAGATCGAGGCCGCGCTGTACCACGTGCCGGCGCGCGCGGTCCGCGCCCGCGCGGCGGAGGTGCTCGACGTCGTCGGCCTCGCGTCACACGCCGACCGCCTCGTCATGACGTACTCCGGCGGTATGAAGAAGCGGCTCGAGCTCGCGTGCGGCCTGCTGCACCGTCCCGAGGTGCTCTTCCTGGACGAGCCGTCGCTCGGCCTCGACGTCCAGTCGCGGCATGCGATGTGGGATCACGTGCGCGGGCTGCGCGACGGCGGCGTGACCGTGCTGCTCGCCACCAACTATCTCGACGAGGCCGACCGCATCTGCGACCGGCTCACGATCATCGACCACGGGCGCGCGGTGACGACCGGGACGCCCGCCGCCCTCAAGCGCGCCGTCGGTGGCGACGTGCTCCTCGTCAGCACGTCGGAGCGGGAGCGACTGATGCAGAGTGTCGGCAATGCGCCGTGGGTGACGCGCGTCGCCGCGCCGGATGCGGTCGTCCACATCTATGTCGTGGACGCCTCGGTTGCCCTCCCGGCTCTCATGCGGCTCGCGCTCGACGCCGGCATCGCGCTCGAGCGTCTCAGCTACACGCAACCGACGCTCGATGACGTCTTCCTGCTCCACACCGGGCGCGAGCTGCGCGAGGCCGCGTAGATGGCCGAGTGGGCCCAGGAGGTGCTCGCGCTCGCGCGCCGCTGGTTCATCATGCTCCGGCGCGAGCGTCTGAGCCTCGTCTTCTCGCTCGTGCAGCCCGCCATCTGGCTCGTGTTCTTCGGGCTCGGGATGGGGCGCGCGATCGACGCGCGCGCCATCGGCGCCGCCGACTACCTGTCCTTCGTGCTCCCGGGGATCATCGCGTTCACCGTCGTCGGCAACGGCGTCAGCAGCGCGATGCCGCTGCTCTTCGACAAGGAGGACGGCTACCTCGAGAAGCTGATGGCAATGCCGATCTCGCGGAGCTCGATCATCGTGAGCCGTTTCCTGTACCAGACGGTGCTCCTCGCCGGCCAGGTAATCCTCGTGCTCGCGGTCGCGTTCGCGATGGGCGTCCGGCTCGCCGCGGGACCGGCCGGCTTCGTTGTCCTGATGCTCGCCGTCGCGCTCTTGAC
>VBKG01000553.1 GCA_005879585.1 Deltaproteobacteria bacterium
CGGCAGACGGTTCGCCCTCATCGTCACAACTGCATGCAGGATCGATACGGCGGCCGATTCGGCTGAGGTTAGAAAGCGTACTTGACAATGGCCGGCGTTTTCGCCTAATGTTCGCTTAATGGAGGTGCCTCCCGAGCTTCTCGTCCCGCCGGAAGCCTACGGCCGTGGCTTCTGTCCGCACGACGCCGCGCTCGTTCTCGACGGCTGGCTGCGGCGTCTCGCGGCGCAGGACGCGCGTGGTCGGACGGTCCTCGGCCGGCTCGCGCAGGCATTCCTCCGCGGGCGTGGCCACTACCAGCTCGGCTTCAGCCGGCTGGGCGACTAGACGGCGGGGACGCAATCCTGGCGCGCGCGGAGCGCTGCACGGTGCGCGCGCTCGCCGCGGTGATCCGCACACCCCCGGACGGCGAGGACGATGACGAGGCGCGCTTTCGTCTGCGCTGCCCGCGGCGCCTGCGCCTCCTATGGCAGCAGGTCGTCGACCTCGCGCGCTGCATGGCCGGGAGCGAGCTGACGCAGGGTCAAGCGGCGGAGGCGATCGCGGCCGAGGGACTCTCGGCACGCGTTCCGTGCGGCGAGCCGTGGCCCGCGGCCGAGCCGCCGAGGACGGCGCCGGCCGATCCCCACGAGAGCCGGGCGGTGTTCGCGGACCTCGACTGGACTGCCATCCGCGACGCCTTGCCGGAGGACATCGAAGGCCTCGACGCGGACGTCGATGGGCTCGATCCGTTCGCGCTCGACTTGCGGATGCGCGCGGTGCTGCAGGCGATGCGCCGGGTCGACTGGCAGCTCGGCCGCCTGCTCCGCGTCTTCCTCGACCGCCGGCTCTACCGGCTGATGGAGTTTGCCTCCGCCGACCGCTACGTCACCGAGCGGCTCGGCCTCTCGGCCCGGAAAGCACGGGCACTCGTCGCGCTCGAGCGGAAGACGTGGCAGGCCGACGCGTTCGGTGCCGCGTACCGGGCCGGCGAGCTCTCCTGGGTGCGGGCGCTCACCCTCCTGCCCATCGTGGCCGAGCCGACGGCCGCCGCCTGGGTCGAGCGCGCGGGCGCCGTTCCCGTGCGCCGCCTCGCCGACGAGGTCGAGTGGGCGCTCACCCTGCGCGACGGGCTCGCGCCGATCATGCCGCCGGCGCCGGGCGCGTCGCTCGCACTGGATGAGCGGCAATTGTGTGCGCGTCCGGAGTGGGAGTTTCCGGACGCCGAGGTAACGTTCTCGGCGCCGGTATCGGTGGTCGCGCTGTTCCGGTCGGCAATTCTCGCGTTCGCGCACCCGCACGGCTCGCTCGTCGAGGGGCTCGAAGCGCTGCTGCTGCACGTGAAATCGGAATGGGAGGGCCAGCCGCGCCATCGCGATCCGGTGTTCGCGCGCGACGGCTGGCGGTGCGCGGTCCCCATCTGCACGGCGCGGCGGGAATTGCACGATCATCACGTCGTCTTTCGCTCGCGAGGCGGGAGCAACGAGCGCGAGAACCGGATCTCCATCTGCGTTTGGCATCATATCCGCGGGGTCCACGCCGGACGCGTGCGGGCCGTGGGCGAGGCGCCGGACGGCATCACCTGGGAGATCGGCGTGCGGCCGGGACGGCGCGCGCTCCTGCGGCTCGTCGGCGAGCGGTATGCGACCGGTTGAGATGGCCCGGCGCCGGGCAGCGCCTCGACCGACGCCGCCGAACGTGCCCGGTCGCGCTCCGCGCGACACGCCGCCCGCCTCGAAGCCCGACGACTTCAGGACGTCGCTACGGGAACACCAGCCTCGCCCCCGCCGTCCGGAGCGTCCCCGACGCCGTG
>VBKG01000206.1 GCA_005879585.1 Deltaproteobacteria bacterium
GAGTGGAGCGACCAGTTCGCGGTCAACAGGGCGCTGCGGCTCGATTTCCCCCGCTTTCCGAACACCGGGCCGGCGCTGACCTCGCCGACCATCCCAGACGGGCTCATCCACCAGCGGATCGCGTTCCTGCGGCGCGTCGCGCGCCAGCGGCACCGTTTCTTCCTCGGCTACGTCGACCTCGGCAAGGGGCCGGTCGACATCCGTATCGGCCGGCAGATCCTCGCCTGGGGAGAGACGGACAACTTCCGGCTGCTCGACAACATCAACCCGCTCGACAACGGCTTCGGCGGGTTCTTCATCCCGCTCGACGAGCGCCGCGTGCCGCTCGACATGGCCCGCGGCAGCTACCACTTTGGCTCCATCGGCCCGATCGCCGACGCGTTCCTCGAGGGCTTCGCGGCGCTCGGCAACCGCGTCTCCACTCTACCCGGGATCCCCCCCGGCTCGCCGTGGGAGCCGGGCGGCCTCGGCAGGCCGAACCCCGCGATTCGCACCGTCGTCGACGTGCCGGGCGCGGACGACGTCCGCGGCGGCGGCCGGTTCGTCTTCACCGCGCACGACGTCACGTACACGCTCGCGCATTACTATACGTATCTCGACACGCCCGGCGTCCGCTTCCAGCTCCCGGGGACGAACCCGCGGTTCGCGCTGCCGCTTCCGAAGTTCGAGCACGAGATCATCGCGACGCAGCGCTTCCCGCGCGTGCCGATCACCGGGGGATCACTGACGTTCCCGATTCCGTCCTACTACGCGATCGTCCGCTCGGAGGCAGCGTGGTTCCAGGGCGAGCCGATGAACCGCCAGGGTCGTGGGAACAGCGCCGACTCGACGGTGGCGCCCGGCACGCCGGGGTTCGCCCGCCTGCAGCGTGCGAACAACATCGAAGGCGGACTCGACCCGTTCGTCTATCCGCGCTTCCTCGATCTGACGCGCAAGAAGCAAGAGGCGGGGCGGCTCCTCCAGCGCGACACCTTCAACTACAACCTCGGCTTCGACGTGAACCGCTTCATCCGCTTCCTGAATCCCGCGCAGACGTTCTTCTTCACGACACAGTTCTTCTACAAGCACATATTCGATTCACCGGGCGACCTCGTCCTCCCCGTGCCGTTCCGCAACATCCCGGTCGACAAGTCGTTCCTGATCATCGGTACGCAGGGACCGCTCGGGATCGGCTGCCCGACCGCGAGCGGCGGAAAACGTCCGTGTAGCCTGCGTCCCCGTCTCATTCACCTGCAGGACGACCAGTTCCTCCACACCCTGTTGATCACCACCTCGTACTACGGGGGTCGGATCGTCCCGATCTACACGCTCTTCTACGACTGGCAGGGCGCGATCCTGAACCAGCCGGGCATCTCGTACATCCGCGACCCGTTCCGGTTCACCTTCGATTACACGCGCATCGACGGTCCGGCGACGGGACAGGTGGGAACGCTGTCCGTTTCCAGGTCGAGTTCGTGTTCTAGCCCGCCGCGCCGCCAATGTTCACGCCGGGGACATGCCTGTGTAACACGGCGCCCGTACAGTTTGGGGTCCCGGCCATGGCTTCGGGTCCGACCATTCTCGTCGTCGACGACGAACCCGACATCCGCGCACTGGTGCGTCTTCATCTCGACCAGGAAGGCTACGCCGTGTGTGAAGCGGATACCGGTGAGCGCGCCATCGCACTCGCGACGGCGGAGCGACCGGCGCTCATCATGCTCGATCTCATGCTGCCGGGGACCGACGGTCTCGAGGTCTGCCAGCAGATCCGGAAGGACGAGACGCTCGGCGGCATCCCGATCATCATGCTGACGGCCAAGGCGACGGAGATCGATCGCGTGCTCGGGCTCGAGCTCGGGGCCGACGACTACATCACCAAGCCGTTCAGCCCGCGCGAGCTCGTGGCGCGCGTCCGCGCCGTTCTGCGGCGCAGCGCCGCCCTGAACGATCCGGCGCCGCACGACATGTACTCGTGCGGCCGGTTGACGATGGACTTCGACACATACGAGGTCACGATCGGCGGCCGGTTGACGCGTCTCTCGCTGCGCGCCTTCGAGCTCCTCCGCTTCTTCGTTCGCCACCCGCACCGCGCCTACGGCCGCATGCAGCTCCTCGACCTCGTCTGGGGTCGCAACACGCACGTCCAGCCGCGGACCATCGACGTCCACGTCGGTCGGCTCCGCAAGCTCGTCGAGCATGACGAGGCGGCCCCGCGCGTGATCGTCACCGTGCGCGGCGTCGGCTACCAGTTCGTCCCCGAGGCGCTGGAGTAGCGCTCAAGGGGTCGTGGCGCCGGACAGCGCCGTCGTGAGCGCGGCGATCGTGACCGCGCCGCCCGCGCGCGCCTGGTCCATCACCTCGACGGCAAAGCCGTAGTCCGCGTCGTCGGCGGCGTCGAAGAACAGGATGTGGTCCTCGCGAGCGGCGAACATGCGACGCAGGCGCTCCGTCAGCTCGTCGAAGCCGACGTCGGCGCCGTTCACCTGGATCGAGCGGCCGCCGCCGACGTGCAGCACGAGCGGCGGCGTGGGATCCTGCTGCAGCTGGTCGCGGGTCACCTCTTCTTTCTCCTGCTTCGGAACGTGGACCCAGAAGTTCTTCGTGAGCAGCGGCGTGATGACCATGAAGATGATCAGCAGCACGAGCACGACGTCGACGAGGGGCGTGACGTTCATCTGCGGCGTCACGGAACCCTTCGCCTGGCCGACCGTCATCGCCACGGCTCAGCCCTCCGCGCCGTGGTCGGGCGGCGCTTGCGGCGTCGCGCCGCTCGTCCGGTGCCGCTCCCCCACCATCAGGGCGACGCCCGGAAAGCCCACCCGTTGTGACCGCGCGAAGATCTCCCGCACGTCGCCGTACGGCAGCTTCGCGTCGGCGCGCAGCACCAAGCGGCGTAGCGGCTCGCTCGCGTGCTCGCTGCTCAGGAGCTCGATCGTCGTGTCGAGGTCGTACTTCTGGTCGTTGATCCAGTACTCGCCGCGCTTCGCCACCGTGACCTTCAACGGATCGACGGACGACTCGACTTCCGGGTCCGGGTTGAAGATGCCCGGGAGGTCCACCTGGACGTTCTGCTCCATGCGCGGCGTCACGACCATGAAGATGATGAGCAGCACGAGCACGACGTCGACGAGCGGCGTGACGTTCATGTCCGGCCGGACGCGGCCGGCGGTGAGGCTCCTAGGCAACGCGCTCACGACGAACGTCCGTCTGATCCTCTTCCGGCCAGCTCTCGATCATGTCGATCAGCTCGCCGGCGGCAGTCGCGAGCGCCATCTCGTCGCGTGCGATGGCACCGGAGAGATAGTTGAACGCCAGCACGGCCGGAATGGCGACGGCGAGCCCGAGCGCCGTCTCGACGAGCGCTTCGCTGATGCCGGCGGCGACCGACGACAGGCCGCCGGAGCCCGTGGCGGCGATGCCCTGAAACGCCGAGATGATGCCGACGACCGTGCCGAGGAGACCCACGAACGGCGCCACGGAGCCGACCGACGCGAGCACCGCAAGGCCGCGCCTCAGGTCGGCGCCGAGCTCTTCGAGGCGACGCTGCAGGCTCCGGCGCGTTCGCTCGACGGCGCTCAGGCCTCCCTCATCGGACGCGCGTGCTTCGCAGTAGGTGGTGAGGCCCGCCCCGACGAGGCGTGGCAGGTGCCCGCGCGGATACTTCGCGGCGTCCCGGATGGCCGACTCGATCGAGTGGGGATGGAGCTCGGCGCCCAGCTCCTTCGCGAACCGGCGACCCGCGGAGCGCGACCGGCGGAGCGCGATGAGGCGCTCGATGAACACGGTGAGCGACGCCAGTCCCATCGTCACCAGGAGCGCCCCGACCACCCTCGCCGGAAGCCCCATGCTGTTCCACATCTCCATCAGGCTGAACGTCATGTCGTCCCTCTCTCTCTCAAGCCGTAAGCTTGAATGGAATCTGTATTATGCGGTAGACGGTGATCGGCTGGCCCTTGTATCGCGCCGGCTGGTACTTCCACGTCTTCACCGTCTTCACGGCCGCGCTGACGAACTTCCAGTATCGAAACGCCGGCACTCCCGACAAGCCGGACATCCGGGCGTTCGAGCGATTCACCACCGACAACGGTCTCTTCACCACGCGTCTCGGCGGCCTCTTCACGTCGACCTACAAGCTCGCGGACAACCAGAAGCTGTTCTTTCGCTCGCTCATCGACCGGAACACCTTCGACGACACGCTCGGGACCTCGGGCGTCAACAACCAGAACCAACCCGAGCAGAACTCGATCCTGCGCTACACCGAGGAGGAGCTCGATTTCGGTCAGCTCGGCGGCGAGCACCACTGGTCGCACGCCTGGGTCGACTGGCGGACGGCGTATTCCCGAACGGCGCAGAACGAGCCGGACACGCGGTTCATCACGTATCTCGGCGAACCGCCGAAGTTCAGCACCGACAGCTCGGGCGGCACGCGGGCGTTCAATGCGCTCCAGGAATACCTCAGCGATTCGGCGGTCGACTTCACCATCCCCTTCCCAACCGCACTCCCGTTCACCGACTTCTGGTCGGGGTTACCGGCGAAGTTCAAGTTCGGGCCGGCG
This sequence comes from Deltaproteobacteria bacterium, assembly GCA_005879585.1. GTDB lineage: Bacteria > Desulfobacterota > Binatia > DP-6 > DP-6 > DP-3. Next base: position 4,536 of record VBKG01000206.1, read on the forward strand.
TATGCTTACCGGACGCGATCGTTCGATCAACGGCGCTTCGACTACGGCGTGAACGGAGCGGCGCTCGACCTCGGTGCGCCGCCCGAAACGGTTCTCGCCCCGTCCAACCTCGTTCCCGGTGTCGTCGACGTCTCCGAGACGACGCAGAACGGTGACCGCTGGTCGGTGAGCCACGAGATCATGGGGGCGTATGGCATGTTCGACCTGCCGCTCGTCCGCGATCGCTTGCGGCTGATCGCGGGGGTACGCGAGGAGTATTCCGACATCGTCCTCAAGACGGGCACGCTCACGAGTGGCGCGGCAAAGGTCATCAAGAGGAACGTCGACCCGCTGCCCGGCGCCAATCTCGTCTACAGCCCGCGCGACGACATGAACTTCCGCCTGGCGTACAGCCGCTCCGTCTCGCGGCCCGAGTTCCGCGAGCTGTCTCCGACGCAGTTCCCGTCGCCGCGCGCGCTCCGGCCGTTCATCGGCAACCCGAACCTCGTCGAGGCGCACCTCGAGAACTACGATGCCCGCTGGGAGTGGTTCTTCAGTCCACTCGAGCTCGTCTCGCTGAGCTTCTTCCACAAGAAGCTCGACCAACCGATCGAGGCGGTCGTCATCCAGGAGTCGTCGGCGAACGCGAACTCCTGGGACAACGCGGAAGACGGCACCCTCACGGGCCTCGAGTTCGAAGCGCGAAAGGACTTCGGCTTCATCCGGCCGGCGCTCAAGTGTCTCAGCGTCCAGACGAACGTCGCGTACATCGATTCCAACGTGAACATCCCCGTGAAGAAGCTGCAAGCGCCGCACGAGACCAAGCGGGCACTCGTCGGCCAGGCGCCATACATCGTGAACGCGGCGCTCGATTTCACGCATCCGCGCTTCGGCAGCCATCGGCTCCTGTACAACACCTCCGCTTCGACGATCACGTTCGCAGGGACGTTCGGGCTCCCCGACGTCGAGGAGCAGCGGCGCGACCAGCTCGACTTCGTGAGCCTGATCCCGGTGAAACCGTTCGGACTCCCGCTGACGGTCAAGCTGTCGGCGGAGAACCTGCTCAACGACCGCGTCCTCGTCACCCAGGGCGGGCTCGTCCAGGACCGTTTCGAGAAGGGTATCAAGGTCGGGATCGGCCTGACGTACACGTTCTGATGCCGCACAGGAGGAGAATGGTGCGACGGCTTCGGCGGTGGCTTCCCTTCGTTCTCGTCGCCGCGTGCGCGTCGACCCGGGCGCGGCCCGCAGGCGAGCGGGCCGACTGGGTCCTCGTTCGCACGCCGATGAGCGAAAACCTGGGGATCCCGATCTATGCCTGGGAACGGGTTCGGATGTTCCCGAGCGCGGAGGACTGCTCGATCTACCGGATGGAGTTGCTCGAGAACGCGGTGTCCGCGGGGTCGCGAACCAAGCTCGAGGAGGTCTATCGGCTGCACTGCCTCCCCGCGAGGAAGATGGAGCCCCCCGCGGGGAGGTGACCGGCGGCGCGCGTCGTCAACGCGCGGCGCGCCGCTTCACATGCTCAGTGCTGCGGATGCAGCGACGACGGAGTGCTCCGCCGCTCTGTACGTCCGCGGCTGCTTCTCGCATCGCTCTCGGCCCGCACTTCTGCGACGAGATCCGTCACGTGCTCGGATGCTTCCGCGACTACACCGCGCACGCTTTCGGTGACGAGAAGACCGCCCCTGACGAGCGCTTTCGCGACCGGGCGCAGAATCGAGCCTGCCGCAGGAATGATCGAAGGGGCCACGACCGCGGCGCCGATCCCTAGCAACGCACCGCCGGTCCATCCACCCAACGCATCTTCGAGGAGAGCCATTGTCGACCTCCGTTCGGGAAATGGCGTGACGGGTCGCTAATACACGCGGTCGCGGCGCTCGACAAGTCTGGCGAGACGTGGCCTCGTCGGCGGCTAATAGCAGACTGGCAGGAAGAACACCCTCACTGCATGCTGCAATGCCGCTTCGAACGCGACGCGCGCCAGACTTGCGGCCAGCATCCCACCCATCGGGAACGGCGCCGCCGGCGTCGGATCGCGGGCCGCGGGATCGGACAGGCCCGCAAGCGCGCGGATCGCCGCCAGAATTTCGGCCGGCTCCGTGACCTCGGGGTCGTGGACGACGACGACGCTGCCCGTGACCGCGCTCGCCGTGACACTTTCGACGCCCGGTAGCGCGCGAAGCCCGCTCTCCATCACGCAGGCGACCGCAGGCGCCCCCTTCAGGTCCGGGACCTTGACCCGTAAGCGTCCGTCCACCACGTGGACGTAGGCCGAACCCGCCACCTCGCCTCACCCCCGAAGGCCGATGGTACGGTCGCAATGTTTCGCGCAGGCGACGGGCATGTGAAGATTACGTTTCAGGCAGTCGAATGACCGGATGTCGCCACGGTGAAGGGACGCGGAAGTCTACGTGCACCGCGCTGGAATTCGTCCCTGCGTCACCTCGCCATCATGTTCCGCCGCTACTCTCTCCGCATGACGGAGGGAAAGATCATGCGATGGAGCATTGCGGGAAAAGTGCCGCCCCTGCCCCTGGTTTACGCCGAGATCCGACGCGGTGGCCCGGCTGGCCGCACCTGTCTCGTGCGATCCGGGCCGCTCACACCGTATCTGATCGAGACGATCGCCGAGGACGTGCGCGCTGCCGGTCATCCGAGTCACGTAGAGGTGAGGCTGGCGCCTGACGGCGACAGCGCGTTGCTCGCCAGCGTCCGCGAGGCAATCGCTCGGCTCGAGGAGCGCGCCGTGCAACGTCGTCGTGGACGATGGGCGAGCTCACCCGGCTCGACGCGGCGACCGACCGCGGCGTGAGAGCTTGCTCCTCACGGCCGTGCGGGATAGCGTTAGGCCGTCCGTGAATTTACGCACCGGCAGCCAGCCGGCGACGGCCCGGCCGTAGTGGCAGGCAAACCGTCCATCCTGATCGTCGAGGACGAGGCCGACATCCGCGAGCTCGTCCGCTACCACCTCGACCAGGAAGGGTACGCCGTCAACGAGGCGGACAGCGGGGAGAAGGCGCTCGAGCGCGCCGCGGCGACGCGTCCGGCGCTGATCATCCTCGACCTCATGCTGCCGGGGACCGACGGGCTGGAGGTCTGCCGCCGCCTGCGCACCGACGACACCCTCCGCGAGGTGCCGGTGATCATGCTCACCGCGAAGGGCACCGAGGTCGATCGGATCCTCGGCCTCGAGCTCGGCGCCGACGACTACATCACCAAGCCGTTCAGCCCGCGAGAGCTCGTCGCGCGGGTGCGTGCCGTTCTGCGCCGGGCCTCGGGCGCCTCGGCCGCGCCCTCGCAGGAGACGTTCTCGCGCGGCCGACTGCAGGTCAATTTCGACACCTACGAGGCCGCCGTCGACGGCAAGGCCGTGACGCTCTCGCTGCGGGAGTTCGAGCTCCTCAAGTTCTTCGTGCAGCATCCCCACCGGGTGTACGACCGCCTGCAGCTCCTCGACCTCGTGTGGGGACAGGACGTGCACGTCGAGCCACGCACCGTCGACGTGCACGTGCGCCGGCTGCGGAAGGTGATCGAGCGGGACGATTCGACGCCGGAGCTGCTACTGACGGTCCGTGGTGTCGGCTACAAGTTCAACCCGGACGCGCTGGAACCGTAGGCTCGCCCTCCAGTTCCTGGCGCCGACGCTGGTCGCGCTGCTCGGCGCGCTGCTGACCGCCGTTCCGTACTTTGCGTTGACCGTCGAGCGCCATCAGGTCGAGACGCTGGCGGAGCGCCTGTTCGCCGAGGCGCGGCTCGCCGGCGAGGCGTTGCCCTGGTCCAGCGGCGAGGCGCTCGATGCCGCGTGTGCCCGGCTGGGGGCGGACCTCGGGACCCGCATCACGGTGATCGCCCCCGACGGGCGGGTGCTGGGCGAATCCACCCGCCCGTCGTCCGAACTCGAAAACCACGCCAACCGACCCGAGATCCACGACGCGCTCGAGACCGGAACGGGCCAGTGGAAGCGCTGGAGCACGACGGTCCGCTCGCGGATGCTCTACACAGCCTGGCGGCAGACGCGCGGCGACGACGTGAGGATCGTCCGCGTCGCGCTGCCCCTCACCGCGGTCGCCGCCAACGTCGCGCACCTGCGCCGCCTGCTCGTGGCCGGCATGCTCGCGGCGGTCGGGTTCGGTCTCGCGGCCGCGCTCGTCCTGTCGCGACGGATGCTGCGGCGGGTACGCCGTCTGGTCGGCTTCGCGCGGCGGCTCGCCGCTGGGGAGCCGCCGCCGTATCTCGTCGCCGAGCGCGGCGACGACCTCGGCGTGCTCGAGGCACAGCTCGGGGTGATGGCGCGCAACGTGTCGGCCACGATCGCGGAGCTGCGGGTCGAGCACGAGCGACTCCAGTCGATTCTTCGCAGCATGGTGGAAGGGGTCGTCGTCACGGATCTCGGCGGAGGGATCGTGCTCATGAACGAGCGGGCGCGCGACCTCTTCGAGCTGCCGCGCTCGCTCGAGAGCGGCGGGCGGCGCCTCATCGAGCTCGTCCGGGATCCCCAGGTCGCCGAGCTGACGCGCGAGCTGGCGAGCGGCGCCCCCCTCGCCACGCGGGATCTGACCCTGGCCGCCGGACGGACGCTCCACGTGAATGCGGCACCGCTGCGTGGTACCGACGGCCGGCCCTTCGGCTTCGTCCTCGTCCTCCACGACGTGACGGAGCTCCGCCGTCTCGAGGTCGTGCGTCGCGACTTCGTGGCCAACGTGTCGCACGAGCTGCGAACGCCGCTCACGGCGATCAAGGGCTATGCCGAGACCCTGCTCGGTCCGCCGGGCGATGACCGCCCGACCGCGCGCCGGTTCCTCTCCGTGATCGACCGCCACGCCGAGCGCCTCGGGCGGCTGATCGACGACCTCCTCGCCCTGTCCGACCTGGAGCTCGGCCGGACCCCGCTGCGGGTGGCCGCCGTCGAGCTGGTCCCCGTGATCGACGACGTGCTGGCGATCTTCGCCGAGCGCATGAAGCTCGCCGAGATCACGGTGACCACCCGGGTGGAGTCCGCGACGCCGCCCGTCCTGGCCGACGCCGACCGCCTGCAGCAGGTGCTGATCAACCTGGTGGACAACGCGATGAAGTACACGCCGGCAGGCGGCCGGATCTCGATCTCCGTCGGCCCGGCGGGCGCGGATCACCCCAACATGGTGCAGGTCGCGGTCGAGGACACGGGGACCGGCATCCCGGCGGAGGACCTGCCCCGTCTCACCGAGCGTTTTTTCCGGGTCGAGAAGGCGAGGTCGCGGGCGCTCGGCGGCACGGGTCTCGGGCTCGCGATCGTGAAGCACATCGTCCAGGCCCACGACGGGGCGCTCGCGATCGACAGCATCCTCGGTCGGGGCACGACGGTCCGCGTCCTGCTGCCCCGCGCGGCCGCCGGCGTGGCGGCCGACGTGGCGGCGGGCAGCTCGCCGTTTGCCTTGAGCATTGCCACCGGCTCGGCTAAGAGCGGAACCTAGCGGAGGACCTGCTATGGAGGCGGAAGACAGCATAGGCTTTCGCGTCGTTCACGCCGTCCGAGGTCGAACCCGCCTCCGGGTCGATTCCCCGGAGCGCCTGGCGGACCTCGCGCAGGCGATCGAGGAGCTGTTTCACGAACGGCCCGGCGTGCGGGATATCCGCGTGAACGCCGACTGCCAGAGCGTCGTCTTCAGCTACGACGCCGACGTGCTCGATGCCGACGAGCTGCTGGCGTTGGCGAGCGGAGCCGACGACAACGGCTCCTGGCGCACGAGCTTGCAGCGCTTGCTCCCGTCATCGGTCGTGGCGGCCGGCACGAGCGTCGGCCAATTGGCCGACCAGGCGCTCACCTCCACGCGAGACACCGCTCGGCAGCTCGCCCGGACCTTGCTGCGGTGGCCCGGCAACGGCTGGCTGCCGCACGTCTTCAGATCAGCGAAGTAATCAGCCGCTGAAGCGCGAACTCGGTCGTCGTGCGCAGCACGAGGGCCGCGATCCTTCCTCCGGGCACTCCGGTCGTCGGC
>VBKG01000554.1 GCA_005879585.1 Deltaproteobacteria bacterium
TCGAGCACGGCGCTCGCCGCGGCGATGCGATGCGCGTTCGCCATCAGCGTCAGGGTGATGTTCGTGGCAGGAATCGTCGGGAACACGCTCGAATCGATCAGGTGGACGCGCGCGAGTCCCATCGGCCGCCCGAGCAGGTCGCTCTCCCGGACGCCCGGATCGTGCCGCATGGGAAAGGCGCCGCCCGAGTGGTAGCTCTTTCCGGGCAGGCCGGTCCGGGTCAGGAACGGGATCGGGGACGCGCGTAGCGTCCCCGCGAGCCGCCGCAGCCGGGCGCGGACCCGACGCAGGGTAGGCCGCGTTTCGGAGTTCTCACGTCCCTCGATGACGAGCGTCGGCGGCTTCTCCGGGTTCCGTCGCAGCCGTAGCGACAGACGCGGCGAGACGTCGGAGTGCAGGTACCCCTGGAGTGCCACGATGCGTCCGACCACCTCTCGCTCAACCGCCGGAAAGAACCGGAGCGGTGTGCGCCGAATCTTGTCGCGATAGAGCGGATTGAACGTGTAGAGGAGGAACTGCACGTCGCGCGGACACACGTCCGGGTCGGAGAGGCGCAGACACAGCTGCGAGAGCGCCGTCAGCCGCTCCTCGGGCACGTCGGCGAACGAGCGCCACAGGAGCAGCGGGACGAGGAAGTACTGACTCTCGAGCATCGTCACGTCGAGGTCGTAGCGACCCAGCGATTCGAGGACGAGCCGCGCGGTGGAGTACGGGCCGCAGCCGAGGAAGAGCCGGTCGCCGTGGAATCGGGCCGGCGCGCGATCGGCCGCGCGGAGCGCGTGCACCTCGACGCCGTCGCCGCGTTCGACGAAGCGGGTTACGTAAAGGCCGTCCACATAGCGGAACCGGGGGTGCCTCTCGAGGCGCGCCAGCGTGTGCGACGCATTCCAGATCCGGTCGAGCGGGCAGCCGTGCAGGCAGAAGCCGCACTGCACGCAGCCCGGGTGGTCGTCCGTGGGGGAGGTTCGGAGGGCGAGACGCGAGGGCGCGAAGCGCAGCCCGCGCGCGGCGACCGAGTCGCGGTGCGCCGACAGATCGCGCAGGACCTGAGCCGCCTGTCGCGAGAGCGGCCGCGGCTCGAGGCGATCCGCGTAGAGCGGCATCGCCTCCACGAGATCGTCTTCCGGGTCGGCCGCCAGCGGCACGTGGGCGAGCACGGCGCGGTAGCCGGGCGCGAGCGCGCCAGCGTCGAGCGGCCAGCCGCGCAGGTCCTCGTCGCTGAAGGACACGAGGTTGGCGCCCCAGATGTTGCTCAGTCCGCCGCGGGCGAGCGAATGTACCGGATCGGCCCCGCGGAGCTCGACCGGCATCACGTCGCTCGTGCGCCGAGCGAAGTCCGAGCCGAAGCTGGTCTTCAGCGGGAAGCCGTTCGTAGTCCCCCCGGACAGCGCCGCCAGCCTCTCCCGGTGCACAGCCGGCCATGCCTCGTAGGGCAGTCCGGCGAGCGCGTGCTGGATCGCGGCGAACTCGGGCTCGAGCGTACGCCCGTAGTCGAGCATCGTCACCTCGCCGCCGCGCTCGAGGAGCGCCAGCGCGGCTGTCACGCCCGACGGGCCCGAGCCGACGACGAGGTTCATACCGAACGATTACCTCGGAACGCCCGCCCGGCAAAAGAGGCGCCGGTCGCCGGATGATCGGGACGCCGGGAGCGACACCCGCTGGATGGCCGGCGACCAATTGTTGCATACTGCCCATGTGAGTATTCCGCGAGTCGTTTGGCCACCGCGCATGAACCGGCGGCCGCGGGTGGACGTCTTGCGCGTGACCGCGGGGACGAGCGGGCACACACAAGACCGGCGACGACGGTCCCGCTGAGCGCGGCGCTGCCGAGGAGAGTGCCGTCGCCCGTGGAGCCGTCATGAACGTCGGCATGCCGTCGGGCGACGTGGACGCCCTGGGGCCCTGGTTGGGCGTCCTTCATTTGGTTGTCGCGGGCCTGCTCGTGCCGCTCGTCCTGGCGTGGGCACAGGACCGCCGCCGGCGCGTCTTGATCGGCTCAGCGTTGGGGACGGTACTGGCCGCGGCGGTGATTTACGTCAAAGCGTTACAGCCGCGCGACATTCCGATCGACTGGATCACGGTGCTCCACGAAAGCATGGAGCGCAAGACGATAATGCATCTGTACACCCGCGGCGTACATGCAGGGACGAACTTCGCGTTCATCGTATCGAAGATTGCTCGAGACGGAGTTCCGACGCTGCACGATGTGGTGTGGCTCAACCTGC
>VBKG01000555.1 GCA_005879585.1 Deltaproteobacteria bacterium
GAGCTCGGTACTACGTCTGGGCCCTCCACCATGAATCGACCGACGACGCCTTCATCGACGGCCACATCGTCCACGTGGCGCCGCAGGTGGGAGGGCGCGTGCGTCGCGTGTTCGTGACCGACAACCAGCCCGTGCGGGCCGGCCATCTGCTCGTCGAGATCGATCCCGCCGACTTCCGGGTGAAGCTCGATCAGGCGATCGCCTCGTGGGCTGCGGCGCGCGGCCGGCTGGCGCAGGCACGCGCGGGTCTCGCCGTCGCGGAGGCGTCGCAGGCGCAGGCGGCGGCGGACGTCGTCGCCGCGCGGGCGGACGCGGACAACGCCGCCGCCGATCTCGCACGCTACCGGGCGACGACGACTGGGGCGGTGTCCCGACAGGCCGTCGACGCGGCCAGCACCACCGCGGCACGCATGGGCGCGCAGCTCGTCGTCGCGCAGAAGAGGACGGCGGCCGCGGGGGCGCAGATCGAGCTCGCCCGCTCCCAGGTCGAGGCGGCCGAGGCCGACGTCGGGGCGGCAGGCGCCGCCGTCGAGCAGGCCCGGCTCCAGCTCTCGTACACGAAGATCCGCGCCGCTGAGGCCGGCCGCGTGACCACGAAGAACGTCGAGCCGGGGAACTACGTGCAGATCGGCCAGGAGCTCCTGGCCCTCGTGTCCGACGACGTCTGGGTCACGGCCAACTTCAAGGAAACGCAGCTCGCCCACATGCGGCCCGGACAACCCGTGGCGATCTACGTCGACGCGTACGGTCACGATTTCCACGGACGCGTGGACAGCGTGCAGGCGGGCTCGGGCGCGCGCTTCAGCCTGCTGCCGCCGGAGAATGCCACGGGGAACTACGTCAAGGTGGTGCAGCGGGTGCCGGTGAAGATCGTTTTCGACGACCCGGCCGAGGGCGGCTTCCTGCTCGGGCCGGGCATGTCCGTGGTGCCGGAGGTGGAGCTCCGATGAGCCAGGGACCCGCGCCCGTCAATCCGTGGCTGATCGCCGCCGCGGTCATGTCGGCGACCTTCATGGAGGTGCTCGACACAACGGTCGTCAACGTCGCACTGCCGCACATCGCCGGCAACCTGTCGGCATCCACGAGCGACGCGACGTGGGTGCTCACCAGCTACCTGGTTGCGAACGCGATCGTGCTACCCGCGACCGCCTGGTTCGGCTCGTTCTTCGGACGCAAACGGTTCCTCACCGTCTGCATCGTCATCTTCACCGCCGCCTCCGGCCTCTGCGGGATCGCGACCAGCCTTCCGATGCTGATCGGCGCCCGCATCCTCCAGGGCGCCGGCGGCGGGGCGCTTCAGCCGATCTCGCAGGCGGTGCTCCTCGAGAGCTTTCCGCCGGAGCGCCGGGGGATCGCGATGGCCGTGTACACGCTCGGGATCGTCGTCGCGCCCGTCCTCGGCCCCACGATCGGCGGATGGATGACCGACAGCTACTCCTGGCGGTGGGTCTTCTACATCAACGTGCCGATCGGGATCCTGGCGATCCTGCTGACGCACGTCTTCATCGAGGATCCTCCGTACATCCGAAACGCCGCGCGCGGGCGAATCGACTACGTCGGATTCGCCCTGCTGACGATCTGGATCGCCTCCCTTCAGATCGTCCTGGACAAGGGTCAGGAGGCCGACTGGCTCGCCTCGACGTTCATCTGCTGGCTGATGGTGAGCGCGGCGGTCGGACTGGTCGCTTTCGTGATCTGGGAGCTCCGGATCGACGAGCCGCTCGTTGCTCTCCGTCTTCTCGGCAACCACAACTTCATGGTCGGCACCGCGGTCGTCACGGCGTTCGGGGCCGTCGCGTACGGCGTGACCGCGTTGTTGCCGTTGTTCCTGCAGACGCTCCTCGGGTACCCCGCCCTCCAGGCGGGCCTGGTGACGAGCCCGCGCGGCCTCGGTTCGATCGCCGCCATGCTCGCTGCTGGCCGCCTGATGGGCATCATCGACGGCCGCGTCCTGATCGCCGCGGGCTTCACAGCGGTCGCGTACTCGAGCGCGCTGCTGGGTGGGCTCAACGTGGCGGTGGCGCCGAGCAACGTGATCTGGCCGGCGGTCATCAACGGCTTCGGCACCGCGCTGGTCTTCGCCCCGCTCGCCACGCTGACGGTCGCGACGCTGCGGGACGAGCAGCTGGGAAACGCCACCGGGATCTTCAACCTGATGCGCAATCTCGGCGGGAGCATCGGCATCGCCACCGTCACGACGCTCCTCGACCGCCGCTCCCAGATGCACGCGGCCCTCATGGTGGGCCACCTGGGGCCCTCTCACGCCGCGTATCGGACGACGCTGCACGCGCTCGCCGGGGGACTCGCTTCGAAGGTCGGGGACGTGGCGGGCGCTGGGAAGGCGTACGCGCTCCTCTACGCCGAGCTGGGGCGCCAG
>VBKG01000556.1 GCA_005879585.1 Deltaproteobacteria bacterium
CTCGAGCACGACGCGACGCCCGCCCTCGCCTGCCCGCTGCACCAGGTCGACGAGGTCGCTGCGCATGGCGGGTTCGCCGCCGGTGAGGATGATCTCGCGCGGGTCGCCCGCGCCGGCGGCGGCGATGCGCTCGCGCACCGCACGGCGGGCGATGAACTCGGGCCGCTCCGCCGGCCGGCGCGCATTGCAGAACCAGCAGTTCTGGTTGCAGGTCTCGTTGGTGACGACCCGTTCGATGCGCATGGCCACGCTACCAGCTCAGAGCTGGTCGATCTCTTCGTTCGTGCAGACGCGCACGACCACGTCCGATAGCGGCCGTGCCTGGCACAACAGGACGAAACCGGCGCTCTGCTGCGCTTCGGTCAGGAAGATCTGCCGGCTCTGGTCGATGCGGCCTTCGAGGAGGCGCCCGGCGCACATGCCGCACGATCCCATCCGGCAGCCGAACTTCAGATCCACGCCGCGCTCGAGCGCGTCGTCGAGGATGGGCGCGCCGCCGTCGGAGGCGAAGGCGAAGCTGCCCTCGGGCCATTCGCGCACTTCGACCCAGTGCCGTCCGTCGGTCGGGCGCGCTTCGACGGTCTTCGGTACCGACCGGCTCAGCTCCGGCGAGCGGGCCTTGCCGTAGTAGTTCTTGACCCGGTTGTTCTCGGTCTCCACGTGGCTGCCGGCGAAGAGCTTCTGGCGCGAGAAGCCGTACGGCTTGATGGTCGCGCCGAGTCCTTCCGTCGCACGCAGCAGCTCGTTCAAGTGCGGCATGATCCCTTCTTCGGAGATCGCGAGCTTCGCCTGCAGCTCGGGAGCGAGCCCGAGCGTCCGTACCGGCTGGACGATGTAGTGCCGCACGCCACGGTCGTACGTCGCGCGGAAGATCGGCAGCAGGCGCGTGACGTTGAGGCGGGAGGCGACGATCTTGTGCGTGACGCTGATCCGGGTGCCGAGCGTATCTGCGAGACGGAGGAGGATCGCGAGTCCTTTGAGCGCTTCGTAGAGCGAGTAGCCGCCGTCGCCGATCGGATTGACGTCGAGCTGGGTCGGGAGATCCGCCGCGTGCAGCGAGATATCGAAGTACTCGAATCCCGCCTGCAGCGTTTTCAGCGCGAAGCGCGGATCCGCGAAGGTACGGAAGTGCGACGACATGCCGAAGGAGGTGAACCCGACACTCCGGGCCAGCTCGACGTGCTCGAACAGCTTCGGGTGGATCGTCGGCTCGCCGCTGGCGAAGAAGAGCATGTCGAACCCACCCGCGCCGTCGACGATGAGCTGGCGCGTCGCGTCGGTCGTGGGCATGGGCCGATGCGTCGGATTGAACTTCTCGATGCAGAACGCGCACTCGCTGTTGCAGGCGCCGGTGCCGCGGATGTTCAGCACGCGGAGGTTCTCGTGACCGGGGCCGCGCGTGGGCTGGAAATCGAGGCCCAGGGTCGTAGGGTCGGCCGCGTCGAGCTCGGTGAGCAAGGCATCGAGGTCGACGCGCTGACGGGGCAGCGGCGGGAGGCCGCTGCGTTTCTGCGACGCCGTCGTCGTGGCGCTGGCCCTTGCCGCGAGCTCTTCGATCGCCCGCTGGAGATCCTGGGCGAGCGTCGCCAATCCCTCCGCAGACGCGACGCCCCTGGGCCTGAGCTGCACGGTGACGCGACGCGCTTCGGGACGTGTGAG
>VBKG01000557.1 GCA_005879585.1 Deltaproteobacteria bacterium
CGGTGCAGCAGCATGCGACGAGCGTGGCGGTGAGTCCGGCGTCGGCGACGGTCGCGCCGAACGGGACGCAGGCGTTCACGGCCAGCCTGAAGGACCAGTTCGGCGCTGCGATGGCGTCGCAGCCGACTTTCACGTGGAGCGTGAGCGGCGGCGGCATCGTCGATTCGAGCGGCGTCTTCACGGCCGGCGGTACCGCGGGCGGTCCCTTCACCGTGACCGCCGCCGACTCCGGCTCGAGTCTCCAGGGAACGGGCTCCGTGACGGTGAGCAACAGCGTGCCGACGGTCGCGGTCAATGCCGCGGCGTCGCCGAACCCGGTGACCAGCGGCACGACGACGAGCCTCAGCGTCCTCGGCGCCGACGACGGCGGCGAGTCGCATCTCACCTACACGTGGGCCGTGACGGCGGGTCCGAGCGGGGTCACGTTCGGCGCCAACGGAACCCGTGCCGCGAAGAGCAGCACGGCGACGTTCACCCACGCGGGCACCTACGTCTTCGCCGTCACCATCGCAGACGAGGACGGCCTCACCACGACGAGCCAGGTGACCGTCGTCGTGCAGCAGCAGGTGAGCACCATCACCGTGACCCCGTCGTCGACGACCGTCGGTCTCGACGGGACGGTGCCGTTCGCCGCCTCGGCGATCGATCAGTTCGGCGATGCCGTCCCGGCGCCGGCCCTCTCGTGGTCGGTCAGCGGCGGAGGCTCGGTCGATGCCGCAGGAAAGTTCCAGGCCAACGGCGCCATCGGCTCGTTCACGGTGACGGCAACCGCCGGCGCGGTACACGCCACCGCCACGGTCACCGTCGAGGACATGCCGCCATTCATCGTCTCGCCGCCCGTGGCGTCGCCGAATCCCGCACGCGGCGCGACGACTACCCTCGACGTCCTGGCAGGGGACGACGGCGGCGAGAGGAACCTGACGTACACGTGGTCCGCGACCGGGCCCGGCACCGTCACGTTCGCCGACAACGACAGCAACGGCGCGAAGTCGACGACCGCGTCCTTCTCGGATCCGGGTGTCTACGTCGTCACCGCGACCATACGCGACGCGTCGGGCCATACGACGACCGTGACGCTGACCGTGAAGGTGCAGGTGGGCCAAACCATCAGCGACGCCGACCTCTACGTGAGCAGGGCGATCTTCACGCTCGCCTGGAATCAGCACGTTCGAGGGGAGAGCCGCGATGCGATCTCGCTCACGGGCTTCATCAACCCGGCGGGGCTGCCGGCATCGCTCGCCGACACGACGATGAAGATCATGGTGGGCGGCGTCGTCCTCGCGGCAGGGGAGCTCTCCGCCGAGGGAACGTACTTCGCCGCCCCCGCCAACGGGCCGCGCTGCACCCTCCGGCTCTCGAGCAAGAGCGGCCAGTACACGATCCGCGTGAGCCGCAGTGACCTGCGGCCGATGCTCGCTGCCACCGACAGTACCGAGCGGCGGCTCCTCGAGGTCCCGGTATCCCTCTTCATCTCGCGTGCGCGGACGGCGATGGCCGCGAACCGGCTCGAGTTCAACCTCGCCTCGACCCGCGGGCATCGCGCGCGGGGATGGTGGCGCGGGCCGAAGCAGCGGCTCCTCGACGGCGCGTTCCAGGCGTTGCGCTCGAAGGCGACGTTCTCGAAGCGCGCCGGCGGCTACATCGTGCAGGCGACCGGTGTCATCTACCCGATGGGCGGTGGCCCGGTGATGCCGACGGCGGACGTGAAGGTGCACGTCGCCGGCCACGACCCGATGGTCATCCCGCTCGCGTCGCTCCGGCACAGCGGCGGGTCGGACGTCACCTCGATCTGGAAGTACACGCCGGGCAAGAGCGCGCCCATCACCACGTTCCTGCTGAAGAACGCCAAGCGCGGGTTCAAGCTGAAGACGGGCCCGATCACGGCCGACGGGATGGCGCTGCCGCTCGGCAGCGGCCGCGGGACGCGGCACGACGTCGCGGTTCGCATCGACATCCCGACCGCGGACGGGACGATCGTCTTCCGATCGGCGCCCGAGGTGGTCCGGGCGGGCGCGCCCGACCGCTGGCAGCGACCGGCGCCGCTCGTCCAGTAGCCCGTAGCCCCGATCGCAGCGGGCTTACGACCGTGGTCCCGTGTAGGGGCACCACGGGTAGGACGCGAGGACCAGCAGCGTGGCTCTGACCATGCGGGCTCGCGTCGCACGCCCGGCGGACCGGCGTCAATGGAAGGCCGCGCGTGAATCGGGCCTCCCGTTTTTTTTTCGACGGTGTACCCGGTTATCCGGAGGCGAAGTGCGATGTTATGCCGCGATGCGCCGCGCGATGCGCGTCGCGAAGGCCATGATCGACACCTGCGGATTGACGCCGACGCAGGTCGGGAAGAGGCTC
>VBKG01000565.1 GCA_005879585.1 Deltaproteobacteria bacterium
GCCGGCGACGGCCGAGCCGACGAGGAGGATGGCGGGTGCGGAGAAGACGCCGAGGACGGCCAGTAAAAGAAGCAGCGTCACCCCAATCCCGACGGCGAGGCTCCGCTTCCACTCGCGCCCGACCAGCTCCTCCATCGCGGGATGCGCCGCGAGAAGGAAGCCGGCAACGAGAAAGACCGTGTAGAAGGCGATGTTCGCCCAGTCGTTGTAGAGGTTGTAGATGCCGGGCCAGCGGCTCCGCATCGTGAGCTGCACGACGGCGAGCGGGAGGACCGGCACGTAGACGACCCAGGCGCCGACCCGCCGGAGGCGGTCACGGCGCCGCGCCAGCCACACGAACCCCGGGAGGTACAGGAGCGTCAGCGTCAGGAGGTACGCGACGAACCAGAGGTGCCCCCATGTGAAACGGTCCAGCGTGAAGAACGTCGGCAGGAAGGTGAAGAAGCCCTCGTGGAAAGGCTCGACGACCGGGAGGCCGTTTGGAATGACGCGGCGGAACCCTTCCTGAAGGGCCGGCGCGACGCGGAGGCCGGTGTGCGAGAGGTCGAGGCCGCTCCGCAGCTCGAAGAACTTGAGGAACGGGGCGAGGAGCACGCAGCCGGCAAGCAGCGGCACGCCGAGCCGGAGGAGCCGCTCCTTGGCGAAGGCCGCCGTCCCGCGCGCCTGGAGCGACGAGAAGAGAGACCACCCGGCCAGCAAGAAGAAGAGCGGCATGTGCCAGAGCGAGATGAAGCCGCAGACGACGAGGAAGGCGAACGAGAGGTCGGCGTTCCGGACGTGGTAGAACGGCGCCGGGTCGAACACCTTCCCGACGTGGAACACGAAAAGCAGGTAGGTGGCGAAGACGCGGAGCCAGTCGATGTCGGGCCGGCGGTTCCGTTCCATTGTCTCACTCCTTCACGAGCGCGTTCACGACGAAGCGGACGACGGTATCCTTCGCGACCGCCTCGTCGACGGGTTGTGGGTGCGGGTCCCAGTGGCGGTGAACGGCCCAGAAGACGACCGTCTCGATGACGAGTCGCGCGACGACGGCCGCATCGGGAAACGCGCGAAGGAGCTTCCGGCGCATGCGGTCGTCGATGTACTGCGCTAGGAGTCCGATGAGCCCACCCCGGCCGCCCTCGAACCAGAGCGCGGCCAGCTCGGGGTAGTCGCGCGCGGAGCGGTCGAGGAGCTTGATGCCGCGACGGTTCTGCGCGACGAGGTCGTAGAGGTCCCGCACGATGCCTTCCATCTCTGCGCGGATGCTGACGACCCGGCGCTGCGCGAGCGCCTTCGCCAGGACGGGCGGTGCGGCGTGCTCGGCGAGTCGCTCCCGGACGTACTTCACGGTCGCGCCGGGCTTCGGCGTCGGGACTGGGAGCGCGGGCCACTTCGCGAA
This sequence comes from Deltaproteobacteria bacterium, assembly GCA_005879585.1. Lineage (GTDB taxonomy): Bacteria > Desulfobacterota > Binatia > DP-6 > DP-6 > DP-3. The sequence goes on from VBKG01000565.1 coordinate 1,382, forward strand.
CGGCTGCGACGCGTCCGCGTAGCGCGCGACAACGTCGAAGAGCGCTTCCTTGCTCTCAACGTACCCGTAGAGCGTCCCTTTCGCGACGCCGAGCGCGGCGGCGACGTCGGCCATCTGCGTCCGGGCATAGCCCTGCTCGATGAAAACCTGCGTCGCGACATCGACCAACCGTTCCAGGCGGTCTTCAGGAATGCTCCGTGCCACGGCGTCAGTTATATCTGACCGACCAGGTCGGTCAAGTAGCGTCCAGTTCCGTCCAGTACTGCCTGGCTGGCGCCGACGGCGTCCGCTACGGTCGCGGTCGTGACGGAGTCGCAGCTCCAGGCCGCCCGCGCCGCTGCCTTCATCGCGGCGGCAGTCGTCGCAGTAGCGGTTCAGCGTCTCGCGCCGCACGCGCGACGGCGCGGAAGCTGGCGGGTGAACGGGGACCGGACGTTCCAGACCTACACCGGGAGCGATCCGGCGACTAAGGTCGAGACCGGGCTTGCCGAGCTGCTCGGGGACGTCACGCTCCCCCGGGCACTCTTGCTGCCGCTCCAGCGATAGCGGCTGGGTTCATCGCGCGGCGGGTGGTACAGCAGAGGCATGCTGACTCTCTACGACGACGTCTTCAGTCCGTACGCGAGGAAGGTCCGCATCGCGCTCTACGAGAAGGGCGTCGCCTTCGAGCGCGTGCGTGCACTGCATGGCGACTGCAACCGGACCGACTTCCTCCATGTGAACCCCCGCGCAGAAGTGCCGGCGCTCGTCGACGGGGATATCCACCTCTACGACTCGACCGTCATCTGCGAGTACCTGGAGGACCGCTATCCCGCGCCGCCCATCTATCCGCGGGAGCCGGCTGCGCGCGCGCAGTGCCGGCTCCTCGAAGACCTCGCGGACACCCAGCTCGACGCC
>VBKG01000207.1 GCA_005879585.1 Deltaproteobacteria bacterium
CGAGGTCGGCATCCGGCAATGACCGGTTGACGTATCCGTATAGTTCCGCCAGATCGCCGGGGATGTCGTCGGCCCCCAGAAGCACTTCCAGTGCGCGTCCTCGTCCCATCAGACGCGGTAGCCGTGCCATTGGGCCACCCCCAGGCACCAGACCAGCCCCGACTTCCCACTGCGACAAAATGGCTTTGTCGCGGCTTGCGAAACGCATGTCGCATGCCAGCGCAAGCTCACTTCCGACACCCGTAGCGCGTCCTCGGATTGACGCGATCGACGCAACCGGGGCACGACTCAGCCGTACCAGCATATCAGGCAGAGGCTGCAGCCCTGTCGGCCCGGGTGGTAGACCGGTCGTATCCTCGAGTTTCGCAAGGAAATCGTAATGAGTGAGAAAAAACCCTTGAATCGCGCTGTCAAAGACGACCACTTTGACGTGCGCGTCAGTTTCCAGCGCTGTGATGATTTCATTGAGCTGCGGAATAGCGTCTGGGCCAAAGATGTTGAGTGGCGGGTGATTGAATGTCACGCGCCAATACGCAGGCGATCGTCGCGTCAGAAGAATCTGCTTAGTCATCGGGGTGTCGCTCATTGCAGCTCCTTTCTAACTAGGGCAGTAAGTGAACGCTGCGGCGAAGCCAAGGCGGAATCCGATGCCCACGGCGTCGATGAGTGCAGGTTGCCAGGATCGCGATGGCGTAGAGGATGTAGCGCTTCATGTGACTCCATCGACGCCACGACCCGCCGCCCGCCCTCGAGGCGGCGCCGGGCCGCCTCGAGCTTCTCGGATTGCGGGCATTGATCAGCAGCTGCGACCCCTCGGCGAGGAAGCGCCGGGCCATGTCGAATCCGATGCCGCTGCTCGCCCCCGTGATGACGACTCGATCGATGCGGTTGGACATCGTGTCTGCTCTCCTTTCACGAGCAGGTGTAGCGGTGAACTCCAGAACATCAAAATGGTATGTTTCGATGGACTCGATAACCAGTGGTTGTATACTCGCCCCGCCGTGACCTTCGACCAGCTCGTCGCGTTCCTGGCCGTCGCCCACGAAGGCGGGTTCAGCGCCGCGTCGGACACGCTGCACAAGTCGCAGCCGGCGGTGAGCAAGCTGGTGCGCAACCTCGAGGACGAGCTCGGCGTGACGCTGTTCGATCGCAGACAGTATCGCGCCACGCTCTCCGATGCCGGGCGGCTGTTCCTCGAGCGTGCCGAAGCCCTCGTCGAGCACACCGAGGCGCTCCGCACCTTCGGCCGCCAGCTCGGCGGCCAGATCGAGGCGGTGGTGCGGCTCGCGGTCGAAGCGGTCACGCCGGTGGGGCCGATCATGGTCATCCTGCGCGGCTTGCAGGAGCGCTTCCCGGCGGTCCGCATCGAGCTCTCGACGGAGCGCCTGGCAGGCGCCGCGGACGCGTTGCGTGAGGAGCGGGCGGAGATCGCCGTCGCGACCACCCTCGGCGTCGGCCTGACGAAGCTCGAGCGGGTCCACTTCCGTACCGTACGCATCCTCCCCGTCGCGCACCGCGATCACCCGCTCGCAACCTGCAAGAAGCCCATTCCCCCGGCGCTCCTGCGCGCCCACCCGCAGATCGTCCTGCGCGACAGCGCCCACGATCCCGCGGCACCGTCGCTCAACGTGCTCGAGGGCGGCGTGCGCTGGAGCGTGACCGACGTCACCGCCAAGCGGGACGTGATCCTGGCCGGAATGGGATGGGGCGGGCTTCCCGAGCACGTCGTCGCCGAGGCGCTCGCGGCGCGTGTCCTCGTGCGCCTCGAGGTCCCCGAGTTCGAGGTCCAGGCGATGGAGCTGTTCGCGATGCGTCGCCGCGATCGTCCGCACGGGGTCGTCGCGCAGGCCCTGTGGGAGGAGCTCGGGCGGAGCGGCCCCACGTCGCCGGCGCCGCGCCGACGCCGCTCCTAGGTCGACCCTGGAACGTGTGCTCCGACTCCGTACTCGGCGAGCCGGTTCCTCACCGGCTCTCCCGAGTCACGGAAGGAGCAGGCGCTTCGCACATTGCTCCGTCAGGTCCGCGATGAACTCGCCGTGGTAGGCCGGACTTGCCTCGGTGAACACGGCGAGCACGAGCTGGCGACTCGACTCCATGTGCCGGACGATGCCCGCATCGGCGTAGATGGGGCCCCACGTGCCGCTCTTCGCATAGACCTCCAGGCCGCCCAGCCGCGCGGCGCCGCCGGCGATCCGGTGCGCGAGGTGGCGTTGCTCGTTCGGATCGCGCCGCATGCGGCGGCGGACGATGGCCGAGTCGTCCGGAGTGAGCGCGCGGTCGGTTGCCAGCAGGGCCAGCAGCTTGGCCGTGCCCATCGCCGTCATCGCCTGCCGGTTGGGCGCCGAGCCGTTTTCGCGTCCGAGCCCGCCGGGAACGCTCGCGTCGCGCAGGAATTGCGCATCGCGGCCGAACAGGTCGCCGTTGCCGTCGTAGGTCGGGTTCACGCAGTGCAGGTCGCGGATGCCGAGGGTAGCGAGCCAGCGTTTCACGGCCTGCCGACGCTCGCGAAACTCGCGGTACGCCTCGGACGACAGCTCGGGCCCCGGCTCCGTCTCGGTCAAGCGAGCGAAGACCTTCCGCGTCGCCTGGTTGCTCGACTGGTGGATCATCTCCGAGAGCTCCCGATCGAACTCGCCGTCGATCCCGAGCCGCCCGTCCTCCTGCCAGCGGTAGGCGGCCATCAGATAGACGAACTTGACCACGCTCGCCGGGTAGGTCGGCACGTCGCCGTGATAGTGGGCGAGCCCGGGCGGCTCGCCATGCGCGAGGTCGAGCAGCGCTACCCGGACCTTCGCCTCGCGCAGCCGTCGGTCGCGGGCCAGAGACGCGGCCATCGCGCGGTCGAGGAGATAGCAGACATTAGCGGCCTTTCTCGGGCCCGGGTGATATAACGCCCGAAGTCCGACGTTCCCCGCCTTACGTCCGCTAGGACGGCCTCTGGACGCCGTCGCTCGTGATCCCCAGCTCCAAGTTCGCGTGCTCGCGCAACGACAGACGATTTAGGCAAGCGATCAGCATCGCGTACTCTACGCGCGAGGGCGTGCTGGTGCAGATTGTTCCGGGGTACTTATCAATGCGCTCGGGGCCAGTGACGCTGCGAACAAGGGGCGGTACGCGGGACGATGGGTCCAAGCAAGGAACATTGCGAGCGTTGCGACGAGAACGGCAAGGGGCAAACCCGCCGGCGCCAGGAAGACGTGGAACTCAACGATGTGGACGATCACAGGCGCGAGGATGACAACCCCGAGCGGCACCATGCCGAGCAGCAGCAGCGCTCCGCCGACCAGCTGCGTGGCGAAGAGCGTCGGAAGCATGAAGCCGCTCGCCGCCAGGCCGCCGAAGAAAGCGATGGCCGCTTGTGGCATCTCGGGCTGCGGAAGGAACTGAAGGAAGCCATTCAGCCCGAACACGACGAAGATGATCCCGAGCAGGATTCGCGCGATAAACACAGCAGTCTTCATTGGATCTCCTCTCTGGCCCCCAGGTTGCGGGGCGGAATGGCGCCAAGGCGGCCGGCGGCGGCATCGTCTATCGCCTGCCGGATCTCGGCGCGGTTGTTCATGACGAACGGACCGTACTGCACGATCGGCTCGCGGAGCGGTGCGCCTGCGATCAGGAGGACGCGGGACGGCTCGGCCGCCCGCAGCACGACGCCGTCCGCGGCCGGGTCGGTGGTGAGGATACCCATCCGCCCCCGGGCGACCGAGACGGCGGGATCCCCAACCCCGACCACGCCCTCGTAGACGTAGACGAAGGCGTTGTGCCCCGTCGGCAGCGACGCGGCCCAGCGGCGGTCCGCCGGCAGCTCGACGTCGAGGAACACAGGCTCGGTGACCGGCTTCGAGACGGCACCCGTGACGCCGCCGATCTCACCGGCGATCACCTTCACACGGACGCCGTCCGCGTCCGTGAAGATGGGGATATCCGCGGCGGAGATGTCGCGGTACGTGGGCGCGCTCATCTTGTCTCTCGCCGGGAGGTTTAGCCAGAGCTGGAAGCCCTGCATCAGGCCGTTCTCCTGCTCGGGCATCTCCGAATGGACGACGCCCCGTGCCGCCGTCATCCACTGGACGCCTCCCGCGGAGACGACGCCCTCGTGGCCGGCGCTGTCCCGGTGCCGTATGCGTCCGGCGAGCATGTACGTCACAGTCTCGAAGCCGCGGTGAGGATGATCGGGGAAGCCGGCGATGTATTCCTTCGGATCATCCGAGCCGAAGGCGTCGAGCAGCAGAAACGGGTCGAGACGGCACTGCAGATCTTGGGTGAGGACGCGCGTCAGCCGGACGCCCGCGCCGTCGGACGTCGCCTGCCCGGTCACCTGTCGTTCGATCTCCCGCGAGCGACGGACCATGGATGCTGGATGGGTCATAGGACGCGTGCTGCCTCCTCGAATGAAAGTCGTGGATTCCGCGCGTGCAATCGCGAGCGGTCGCCGTAGCCCAGGTTTACGAGGAAGTTCGACCTGAGCTGGCGGTCGGGAAAGAACTCGCGGTCGACCTTCTCGTTGTCGAACCCGGACATGGGGCCGGCGTCGAGCCCGAGCGCGCGGGCGGCGAGGATGAGATAGGCGCCCTGCAGGGAGCCATTCCGGAACGCCGTCGCATCCACCAGCGGCTCGTTCCCTACGAACCACGATCGGGCGTCGACGTGCGGGAAGAGCCGCGGAAGCTCGTCGTAGAACCGGAGGTCGTGAGCGACGATCGCGGTCACGGGCGCTTGGAGCGTCTTCTCGACATTCTGGGGCGCGATCATTCCCTCCTTGGCTCCAGAGTCTGGATGCCGCTGCTTTGTACGGTTGACGACGCAAGCGACGTGCCAGGCTACGGCCGCTGCGCCGTCGCAGCCCGCGAGGCACGTCGACCGATGGTCGATGTCAACGGCCCGGCAGCGGTGCTGGCATGGCGTCACGATCGTCAGCCGCGAGCCCGCGTGCGCCGAGCCCTGCCATGACGAGCGACCAACCGTCGAAGATGAGATCGATCCCGACGAACGTTCCGATCACCCAGACGGCCGACACGGGCCACTCGGCCGCGATTATCGTGCCGAGCGCCACTGTCACGATGCCACAGGCGACCGCCCAGCCGCGCCCCGGGAACCGGACCGAGAGTGCCGTCGCGATGCGGAAAACCCCGCCGACGATGAAGAACGCTGCCATGAGGAGAGTCAGCGAGAGCGTTCCCGCAGCGGGGTTCGCGACGATCAGACCGCCGACGACGAACGACAGCACCCCGCCGAGCAGATGGCGCGTGAATCCGCTCCACCCGCGGACGCGCCACGCGTGGATCGTCTCGAGGATTCCGGCGACGACGAGAATCCAGCCGAAAACGAACACGGACGTTATGGTGGCAATTCCCACGGAACCGAGCGCGACGACGCCGAGCACGATGAGCGCTGCGCCGAGTACGACGAACCGGCGCCAGTGGTGTTTGAGCTCTTCGCTCACGCGGGGATCGACCGCCATCGAAAACACAGCGACCTGCTGCATCATGGAACTCCTTCCTCAGAGAACGTTCACCGTCCGCCCGATGCGTAACTGATAGGCAAGCAGTGTGCCGAGCGAGTTCGGCCGATTCGGGATCGTGCGATTCGCGGGCGGATGAGCACGTGCCCGCGAGCCGTCATTCATGTCGAACGGTCGGCATGGACGTCCGACGATCGGCGTCCGGCCCCCCGGAACCGCTCGGCGCTGCACGGCACCGCGCTTGCAAAGTGCGTCATCGAACACGCGCGCTGTTCGAAAAACACATGGAGCTGACGGAGCAAGCGACCTTCGCGGTCGGCAGCGATGCCGGCAACGGCGCGCTGTCGATCCGGCTCTCGGGGGCGTGGACCCTCCGGCGCGGGCTTCCGTCCGCGGAGCGGATCGAGCATGAGATCGCCGCCCGGCGGCCGAGCGCGGTCGTGTTCGAGGTCCACGAGCTCGGCGCGTGGGACAGCGCTCTCGTCACGTTTCTCCGGCACATCGAGGCGCTGTGCACCCGCCACCACGTCGCGATGCACCGCGAAGCGCTCCCGGCCGGCGTGCAACGGCTGCTTGCGCTCGCCGGGGCCGTGCGCGAGCAGCCGAGCGTGCGGCGCGTATCTTCCCGCATGCCGCGGGTGGCGCGCCTCGGCACGGCCGCGCTCGATCTCGCCGCGAACGGCGTCCGCACCGTGACGTTCATCGGCGACGTCACGCTCGCGACCGGACGATTCGTGCGGGGGACGGCCCGCTTTCGGTTCCGCGACCTGGCGGTACTCGTCCAGGAGTGCGGGGCACGGGCGCTCCCGATCGTGACCCTGATCAGCGTGCTCGTCGGAATGATCCTCGCTTTCGTCGGCGCGGTGCAGCTCGAGCGCTTCGGCGCGCAGATCTACGTCGCCGACCTCGTCGGGGTCGCGATGGTGCGCGAGATGGGCTGCATCATGACGGGCATCATCATGGCAGGGCGCACGGGATCCGGTTTCGCCGCCCAGATCGGCACGATGCAGGTGACGCAGGAGGTCGACGCGCTCACGACGCTCGGCATCCCGGCGGTCGATTTCCTCGTGCTGCCGCGCATCGTCGCGCTCTGCGTGATGATGCCGGTGCTCTGCGTCTATGCCGACGTGCTCGGCATCGGCGGGGGAGCCATGGTCGGCACCGGCATGCTCGACCTGACGCTTCCGCAGTACGTCCACGAGACGGCCTCCGCAATCACGTTCACCAGTCTCGCGGCCGGCGTCGGCAAGAGCGTGGTCTTCGGCGCGCTCGTCGGAATTGCCGGCTGTCTCCGTGGCATGCAGGCCGGCCGGAGCTCCGCGGCCGTCGGCGATGCCGCGACCTCGGCGGTCGTGACCGGCATCGTCCTCATCATCGCTGCGGACGGCGTGTTCGCGGTCCTCTTCAACATGCTCGGGATATGAGCCGATGACCGCCACGCCACCGCCCCTCGCCGTCCACGGGCTGACGCTCGGCTACGGGGATCGCGTCGTGCTGAAGGACGTCGCGTTCACCGTAAAGCGGGGGGAGATCTTCATCATCATGGGCGGCAGTGGTTCCGGCAAGAGCACGGTGCTGCGTCACGTGATCGGACTCGGCGAGCCGGTGAAGGGCGCCGTCTTCTACGGCGGCGTCGACTTCACGACCGCGACGGCGGACGAACGCAACGCGATCCTTCGGCGCATCGGCGTGCTCTTTCAGAGCGGCGCGCTGTGGACCTCGATGACACTCCTGGAGAACGTCGCCCTTCCGCTCGAGGAGTACACCGACCTGACGCCCGGCGAGATTCGCGACGTCGCCTCGCTGAAGCTCGACCTGGTCGGCCTCCCGGGCTTCGAGGACTACTACCCGTCGGAGGTCAGCGGCGGCATGCAGAAGCGGGCCGCCCTGGCGCGCGCCATAGCGCTCGACCCCGACGTGCTGCTGTTCGACGAGCCGTCGGCCGGCCTCGATCCGGTGAGCTCGCGACACCTCGACGACCTCATCCTGCAGCTGCGGGACAGCCTCGGCGCGACGATCGTCGTGGTGACGCACGAGCTGGCGAGCATCCTTGCGATCGGCGACGACAGCATCTTCCTCGACGCCGACACGCGGACCGCGATCGCCGGCGGGTCACCGAAGGAGCTGCTCGCGCAGTCGACGGATCCCCGCGTGCTGCGCTTCCTCACCCGCGGCGCCGAGGGCGCGCCAGGAGGGCGGACGAATGGGTAAGCGCGCCAATCCCGTTGTGGTCGGTTCGTTCGTGCTCGGTGGGATCGTGCTCGCCGTGACCGTCATCGCCATGGTCGGCTCCGGAAGCTTCTTCCGACACAAGCAGCGACTGATCGCGTACTTCGATGGCTCGGTGAACGGGCTCGACGTCGGGGCGCCCGTCAAGTTTCGTGGCGTGCCGATAGGACGCGTCACCGGCGTTCGCCTGCGGCTGCCCGCGCAACCGGTGGACGACCGGCGCATTCCGGTGGTGGTCGAGATCGATCAGGATCGGCTGATCGAGCTCGGCGAGTCGAAGGCAGTCGTCAGCGACGAGAAGGTCGCCGAGCACCTCGTCGCACAAGGCCTTCGCGCGCAGCTGGAGCTCGAGAGCTTCATCACCGGCGTCCTCTTCGTCGGTCTCGAGATGGCCCCGGGCAGCCCGGCGAACTTCGTCCTGCCGCGCGGCAGCGGCTACACCGAGATTCCGACGCTCCCGACGACGCTCGAGGAAGCACAGGCGAAGGTCAACAACGTACTGAACCAGCTCGCCAACCTCGACGTCGACGGCATCGGACGCTCGGTGATCGCTGCCGCGGACGGCATCGCCCGGATGACCAGCTCGCCCGACCTTCACGAGGCAGTCGTCGGGCTGCGCGAAGCACTGGTCGCCGTCCGCGACGCCGCCGACTCGGTCCATTTGCAGGTCGGTCCGCTCGCCGCAAACGTGAACGGACGTGTCGACGACGCTCGCGCGACGCTCAAGCGGCTCGACGCCGCGCTGAACAACCTGAGCGCGCTGACCGACCCGCGAGCCCCGCTGGCCGACGGGCTCGTTGGGGCGATCACGGAGGTGACCGGCGCCGCGCGGGCAGTCCGGCATCTCGCCGACGAGGTGTCCCGGAACCCGAACATCATACTCACCGGACGGGTGGGACCGTGAACAGCCGAGCCCTTCCGTGCCTCTTCGTGGTGCTGAGTGCCGGGTGCGCGCTGCTGCATCCGGGCCCGGACCGATCGCGCTACTTCACGCTCACGGCGACCTCGAACGCGGACGCCGGCGAGAGCAAGCCCCGACGGGACCTCGCGATCGGGCTCGGGCCGATCACGCTGCCGGACTACCTCGACCGGCCGGAGGTCGTCTTCCGGGTGGGGGCGAACGAGCTGCATCCGTGGGCGTTCGACGTCTGGGCCGTCCCGCTGGCCGATCAGTTCAAGAGCACTCTCGCCCGAGACCTCGCCGTGCTGATCGACGGGTGCGAGGTGACGACGTATCCGTGGTACCCGCGGACATTCGACGCGACGGTCCGTATCGACGTCCTTCGCTTCGACGTCGACGGCGACCGCGCGGCGCACCTCGTCGTGCGCTGGGCCGTTCGAGACGGCGAGGGGTCGCATGATGGGCCAGTACGAGAGTCGACCTTCAGCGCTCCGGTTGCCGGGAACGACGCGCGCGATGCGGTCGCGGCGCTGAGCGCGGTCCTCGGCGATTTCAGCCGCGAGATCGTGAGCG
>VBKG01000566.1 GCA_005879585.1 Deltaproteobacteria bacterium
CGGGCGCTGCACGAGCTCATTGGCCTGGACGAGCTGACGATGTTCGAGGAAAAGCGGATCGTCGCCGCAGAGGGCATGCTGCCGACGTTCCTCACCCACGATGGCTCCAGCAACGCCGAGGGCCGGCGCTGGCAGGACCTGGAAACGGACAAATCACGCTACCGCGGCAAGAAGGTCGTGTACCTCACCCGCGACCCCCGCGATGTCGTTGTCTCCTGCTTTTTTCAGGCCACGCGGCGCAGGAGTATCTTCCGGGGCACGATGTCCGAGTTCATCCGGAGCGACAATTACGGCATCCGCAAGATCGTCACGTTCAATAGCATCTGGCACGCCGCGCGGAACGTGCCCGAGGCCTTCCTGCCGGTGCGCTACGAAGACCTCCACGTTGCCCCGCGTGAAGTTCTTCGCTGCGTTCTCGAAGTCATGGGCGTGAGCCGCACCGACGACGGGCTGCTCGATCGCGCCATCGAGTTCGCCAGGTTCGATAACATGAGAAGAATGGAACAGGAGGGGCAGTTCCAGAGCAAGAAGCTCCGCCCGCGCGACTCCCACGATGAGGAATCCTTCAAGGTGCGCAAGGGGAAGGTCGGCGGCTATGTGGATTACCTCGACCCGGACGACCGCGCCTTCGTCGATCGGGTCATCCGCGAGCTGGACGATCCCTATTGGCCTGCCAGTCGAGGTTCTGAGCCTCGGCCAGCAGGGCCGCCGCCCGATCGCGCCAGCCGCTCGGCATCTTGCGGACGAAGTACTCAGCCTGCTTGAGCAGTGACTGGGCCTGAAACCAACTCAGCGCTTCATCCTCGACCAGGTCGGCGATGCCCTGCCGGAAGATGGCCGCCGCCTCTTTCACCCGCTCGGGTGGCTGCGTCCGACCCGCGTGGCGTTCCAACCAGGCGAGCCAGTCTCCGGCGTCGAGCTCGATGGGACCTTGGCATGCTTCGTCCCAGTCGAGCACACCCGGTCCTCCACCGACGTCGAGGACGTGGCGGCCATAGTAGCTGCCGTGCCTGAGGGTGGGCGCCCCCCCTCGTGGGCTCCGGCTACGGAGGGCGTCGAGGCACCGCCCCGCCTCAGCCCCCAGGGCGGCATCTGCGCCGGCCAGGGCGCGGCGGTGGCGCTCGGCGCGGGTGAGGAGGCGGCCCAGATTGCACACCGGCAGGAAGTCCGCCCGGATGCCCGCGCTGGCGCGCAGCCACGTCGCCGCGAGGTGGGCCGCGAGGTTCACGCGCCCCGCATCGATCAGGTCGGACCCGGAGGGTCCGACAAGCCACTCGTTGGCGATCAGGAGGTGCCCGGGCGCGTACCCGGCCGGGGCGGGGACGGTGGGGGGCCGGCCGCTCGCCAGCCCCCGAGCCTCCAGGAGCTCGTACAGCCTCGCCTGCAATCCCGCGTCCTCGGAGGCCGAGAAGACCTTGACGACGACGCGCCGCCCCTTGGCCCAGACGGCAAAGACGCAGCGTCGCCCCGGATGATGCTGGAGAAGCTCGACACCGGACGCTTCGGAGACGCCGGCGGCGGCCAGCACGCTCACGACTCCCTGCGCCTCGAAGGCCTTCAGCGCGGGTATCGCCGGATCGACGGGAAATGACAGGAGATCGCCTCGTCGGTGCGGCCGACGGCGGCCGCTTCCGCGGGCCTCGTGCGTTGTGCCCCGACCGACGCGGCCGCCATGACGGCTATCGCCCGGAGCCTCGCTGGTCAATCACGCTCGGCGCGAGGCGATCGAGCGGCGATCAGCTCAGAAGTTCCACTTGAGCTTCAGGAATACGCCCTGGGCGAGGTTGCCCGAGAAGTCGTCTGGATGGTCCCGGGTTCGTCCGAAGGCCGACCCCGCAAGGAACAGCGCCCCGATGAGCTCGACCTCGAGGTGCTCCCACTCCTCCAGGCCGAGCGCCATGTCCCACTCGTGCCCGATCGCGCCGCTCCTGCCGTTCGGATCCGCCTTGAGCTTCGTGTCGCGCAGGAACTGGGCCGGGACCGCCTGCTGGTAGTAATGGTAGAGGAGCTCGAGCGAGCTCGAGTGGAGGATCCGCCAGCCGACCGAGGCGGTGACGATGTGGAGGTTCGAGAGCTCCGGGCGCGC
>VBKG01000208.1 GCA_005879585.1 Deltaproteobacteria bacterium
GCAGGTAAAGCGCGCCGCGAAGCGCGAGGATTTCCGCGCCGGGGTGCAGATGCGGCTCCTCATGCCGCGGCTCTCGGTGCGGGTGACCCGCTGGGTGGTGAAGCACACGCGGCTCGCCCCGAACCAGATCACGCTCATGAGCTTCGTGGTCGGTCTCACGGCCGCCGCGTCGTTCGCCTCGCTGAGCCCGCTCGTCGTGCTGGCGGGCCTCCTGGCCTATCACCTCCACGTCCTCCTCGACTACGTCGACGGTGAGGTGGCACGCTGCCGCGGCGAGACGAGCGTGCGCGGCGCGTACTTCGACCTGGTCACCGACCGGGTCACGTTCCCCCTGCTCGTCTTCTGCGCGGGCCTGGGCGTGTACCGCCAGACGGGCGCCCCGGCGCACCTGATCGTGGCCTTCGTCGCGACGTTCGGCCTCTTCCTCGACAAGGAAGCGGTCGACTGCTGGTACCGGGCCAACGCGGGCGCGCAGGACATCGAGGACCGCTACGTCGCCGCACCGACTCGGTCACGTCTCGGCCGCTGGCGCGGCCGCCTCGCGCTCGCGGCCGTGATGGTCCGCGGTCTGACCGCGTTCCTCACCTACACCGCCGTCGCCGCCGCGCTCGACGCCGCAGTCGCCTTCCCGTTCGCGGCGCCGGGCAGCTACCGCGCACTCGTTCTCTGGGCCTTCGCGCCCCTGATGCCGATCGGTGCCGTGGGTCGCTTCCTCTACGTGTACCGCCGCGGCGCCATCCCACGCCGACAACAGCTCCTCTGAGAGGTCACGCAGGCATGAGCACAAATATCGGATCTCGAGCCGCATCCACCGCCCGCCCCCCAAGGGGCACAGCACCCGCAGCGGGCCGCGTTCGCGCCGTCGTTCTCGCAGGCGGCAGCGGAAGTCGCTTCACGGGCAGCTTCATCCCGAAGCAGTTCGTCTCGCTGATGGGGAAGCCGATCCTCGCGTACGTCCTCGAGACGTACCAGAACCTCGACCTCGTCGACGACGTCACGCTGGTCGTGAACCCGCGCTACGAGCAGCTCTACTACGACATCGTCGACACCTACCGCTTCTTCAAGGTGCGCCGCATGGTCAAGGGCGGCGCGACGCGGCAGGCGTCGTCGGCGGCCGGCCTCGACGCGATCGAGCCCTGCGAGATCGTCGTCGTGCAGGACGGCGTGCGGCCCTTCACCGGCCCGCGCGTCATCATGGAGGCGGTCGAGACGGCCCGCCGGGTCGGCGCCGCCAACGTCACGGTGCGCGCGCTCGACACGATCGTCGAGAGCCGCGACGGGCTGATCGCGCGCATCCCCGAGCGCGCGAACCTCTACAGCGGCCAGTCGCCCCAGGCGTTTCGCTACGACCTTCTGCTCGACGCGCACCGCAAGGCCGCGGCCGACGGCATCACCGACGCCACCGATGACGCGCAGCTCGTGCTCCGCACGGGCGGCCAGGTGGGTGTCGTCGAGGGCTCCTACGCCAACTTCAAGATCACCACGTACCAGGACTTCCTGTTCGCGACGAGCCTCGTCGAGCGCGAGCGGCCGAGCGATGGGGAGGGCTGGTAATGAGCAAGTGGAATTCCGCGGTCTCCTATCGCCTGACGCAGCCCTTCCGCATCGAGGCTGTCGAGCGCGAGATCAAGCGTGAGCGCCCCGACGACGTCATCGTGCGGCCACGGGTCACCGGCGTCTGCGCCTCGGACCTGAAGCTCTACGCAGGCACGCGGGATCGCCGCGCGCTCTCGAAGAAGCTGCCGATGGCCCTCCTCCACGAGGGCGTGGCCGAGGTCATGGAGCCGGGTCCGGCGGCATCGCACGCGCGTCCCGGAAGCCGGGTCGTCGTGGTGCCGAACGTGCCCTGCTACATCGCCTACCCCGACCTCTACCCCTCGAAGGCCGAGGGCTGCCTCGCCTGCCGGCCGGGCGGCGCGGGCGAGAATTACTGCCTGCACAACCTCTACCTGTCGAGCAACACGGACGGGCTCGCGCAGAGCGTGTTCCGCCACCCGGCGTCGCTCCTCGTCCCGGTGCCGTCCGAGATCCCCGACCGCATCGCGGCGCTCACCGAGCCGCTCACCACCATCCTCGCCGGCTGCGAGAAGGCGCCGATCCGGCCCGAGGGCCGCTACCTGATCCTCGGCAACGGCGCGCTCGGACAGCTCGTCGCGATCTGCCTCGCCGGCATGTACGACGTGCCGCGCGCGGCCATCGCCATGAGCGGCCACGGCTGGGACGAGCGGCGCGCCGCACTGTCGCTCGTCGGCGAGGCGCTCGACGGCGACGACCGCCAGAGCTTCGCCAACCTGCGCGGCAAGATCGACGTGGTCTTCGAGTGCGTCGGTGGCGAGGCGAACGGCGAGACGCTCGAGGAGACCGTCGAGTGTCTCCGCCCGGGCGGCACGGCGGTCCTGTTCGGACCGTCGGAGAAGTCCGTGCTCCTCAACACGCGCGAGATGATCGGCAAGGGGCTCACGTTCCTCGGCTGCAACCGCAGCTTCGTCGGCCACTTCCAGACCGTGCTCGAGCACCTGAAGGAGCCGAAAGTCCAGAAGCTGCTGGAGGCAGTCCTCAGCCCCGAGCAGTTCCTCGTCCGCTCGGCCGACGACCTGAACCGGGCGCTCTACCACGCTTGGACCAAGCGGGAGGCCGGCAAGGCGCTGATCGCCTGGGCCGGCCCGGAATGAGGGAACGACCGTGAAGCTCGTCCGCAACGTCTCGATCACGATGGTCACCAGCTTCCTCTCGACGGGGGCAGCCGCCCTCGCCGCGATGCTGGTGGCGAACGTCCTCGGCGCCAAGGGGGCCGGCGTCTTCGCGCTCGCGCGCGTCGTGCCGACCGTCGTCGCCGCCGTGCTCGGCGCCGGCGTCACCATGTCGAACGCCTACCTGGTAGGCGGCCGGCGCTTCTCCATCCAGGCGATCACCGAGGCGAGCATGGCTCTCGCCCTCGTCATCGGCTTCATCGGCTGGGGCGCGTGGATCGCCGGCGGCAGCTTCATCCACGCGCGCTTCTTCAGCTCGCTGTCGGAGACCGCGGTGCTGCTCGTCGGCATCTCGATCCCGCTCCAGATGATCCGCAACTACCTGAACTCCGTCCAGCAGGGGCTGCAGACCTTCACCGAGGCGAACATCGTCCTGCTGGTCGAGGACGTCGCCACGCTGCTCTTCGTGCTGCCGCTCTTCTGGGGCGTCGAATCGGGGCCGACGGTCATCGTCTTCGCGGCGGTCGGCGGCTCGGCCGTCAGCTGCCTCGCGTCGATCTGGTACCTCGTGAAGCACGGCTACAAGCCGTGGCCGCGGCTCCACCGCGAGCTGTCACTCGAGATGATGCGCTTCGGCCTCAAGGGCCACATCGGGCGCATCGCCAACATGCTGAACTGGCGGCTCGACGTGATGATCCTGTCGATGCTCGCCCCGGTGGAGATCGTCGGCTACTACGCGGTCGCCACCAAGGTGGCCGAGACCTTCCGGCCGCTCTCCGCCGCCTTCACCTTCGTGCTGCGCCCGATGATCGCGAGCCTCTCCGTGTCCGAGGCGCGCGCGCAGGGGGTGGCGCTCTACCGCCGCGTGTTCGCCCTCAACCTGGTGCTCGTGTTCATCATGGCGTTCGCCGGCGGCCCGATCATCATCCGCATGTTCGGCCCCGACTTCGCCGCCGCCGTGCCGGCCTTCCAGATCCTGCTGATCGGCCTCGCCGCACTCGGCGGTGCCGGCGTGCTGAACGGCTACAACGTCGGCATCGGGCGCCCGGAGTTCAACAGCTACACGGCGCTTGCGGGCCTCGTCATCACGGTGATCGGCGACGTCACGCTGATCCCGTCGTACAGCCTGATGGGCGCCGCCTTCACCTCGAGCGTCGCGTACACCGTCAAGGCTGCGGCGCTCACGTTCCTCTTCCTCTCCACGTCCGGGATCTCGCTACCCCAGTTGATGGGAATGAAGGAGTACAGCCCTGACGCTGCATAATCCACTGCCGAGCGGCCCCGAGCCGCTCTCGTGCCCCGTCTGCCGGGGTCCGCTCTCGGTACGGAAGGCGTCCGTTCGTTGCACGGCGTGTGCGCTGCGCTATCCGCTGCGTGACGGCGTCTACCTCCTCGGCCCGCCCTTCGCGGTGAACATCGCGAGCCGGACGTTCGCGAGCGATCGCATGCGACGTCTCGCCGCCGACGCCCACGCGATGGGCTGGGAGATGGCACGCCATCGCTTCGCGGCCGAGGTGCTCTCCGGGACGCTGCGCGCGCCCGAGGAGTCGCGGTTTGCACGCCTCCGGGCGAAGCTCGCCGGGACGACGTGGGAGGACACCCTCCAGGATCTCGTCGACCCGACGCGCGCCGGCTGGAAGTTCCTCCTGAACCTGCAGGCGGGCGCGTGGGTGCTCTTCCTCGGACCGAGCTGGGGCGCCGCTCCCGTGAGCCTTGCCCGCAGCGTCGGCCACGTGGTCGTCCTCGACGGCAACGTCGAGCGCCTGCGGCTCGTCCGCGAGCAGGCCCAGGCGGCCGGCCTCGACAACCTCACCTACGCCCGCGTCGTCGATCCGCTCCGCCTGCCGCTGCCCGACGGCAGCGTGAACCTCGTGGTCGCGCCGAGCCTCGTCGAATGGTTCGGGGCCGTCGCCGGCACCCGCGTGATGCCGGCCGCGTGCGGCCGCGAGCTCCTCGGCGAGATGCGCCGCGTGCTCGCGCCGCGCGGGCAGGCGTACGTCGCCACCGACAACCGCACCGGGATCACCCGGCTCGCCGGCGCGCGCCGCGCGTCGGGTGCCGCGTTCACCGCCGGCGGCCTCCGCGAGGCGGCGACGGCCGCCGGCTTCCGCGCCGCGCGCGTCCTGGCACCCATCCCGTTCCACCACAAGTTCCACCAGGTGCTGGAGCTCGAGCCGTCGACGGCCGTCCGGCTGTCGGCCGACCCCTACCGCACCCGCGGCCGCCTCGTGCGTCCCCTCGTCAAGGCGTGGGACGTCGGCAACCGGAACGGCGCGCTCGAGCGGCGGCTCCATCCGCTGCTCCCGAGCCTGAGCGCCGTCCTCTCGACCGAGCCCGAGATCCCGTCCCTCGCCGAGCGCATCCTCGGCCACCTTGCCGCCGGCCGCCAGATCCCGTCCGGCTGCCGCCTCACGCGCTACTTCGTGCGCGCCAAGGGCGCGGCCGTCCTCGTGCTCGGCGCCCCCGACGGTCACGGCGTGATCATCCGGCTGCCGCTCGACGAGCGCGCCGACGCGGCGTGCGCGGCGCACCATCAGGCCCTCGAGACGCTCGCCGGCGACGGCCGCATCCCGGCCGAGCTCCGCCGCCTCTTCCCGACGCCCTATGCCCAGGGACGGTTCGCCACGCAGCCGTTCTTCGCCGAGAGCGCCGTGCCGGGCGAGGCGGGCCGCGTCTACTACTCGCGCGGGACCCGCCGCTACGACCGGGCGATCGTCAACGCCGCCGAGGCCCTGCGCCAGCTGCGGCGCGCGACCGAGACGCCCGTACGTGTCGACGCAAATGAATTCGCCCGGCTCTGCGGCCGCTGGCTCGAGGACCTGCGCGGCATCGTCGGGCGCGAGCCTCGCGTCGCGCTCGAGGCGATCGAGCGGCGGCTCGAGCGCACGCTCGTTGGCCGCACGCTGCCGCTCGGCTGGCACCACGGCGACTACGACTTCGCGAACCTGCTGTACGGTCCGCGCGATGCGGTCACCGGCATCCTCGATTTCGAGGTGTTCGACGCGCACGGGCTGCCGCTGATCGACCTGATGGTGCTGGTCGCGCGCCGGCCGATCCGGCGCAAGGGCTTCGCCTTCGGCACGCTCTTCGCTCGCTCCATCCTGGCCCGGAAGCTCCCGCCGCTCGAGGCGCGCCTCCTCGAAGAGGAGATGCGGACCGTCGGCGCAGACGAGGAGCTCTACCAGGCGCTCGCTCTCTGCTGCTGGCTCGATCACCTGCGGCTCCGGCGCGACAGCTGGCTCGTCCGCTCGCCGTCCTGGCTCGATCAGAACCTCCACGAGGTGGTGGAGGCCGTGAGGAGGATCCTGTGACGCCACCGCGCATGTCGACCGCCGCCCGCACCGACGCCTTCTCCCGCTGGGACAGCTCGCTCGCGAGCCGCTTCCTCGGCGCGCTGTTCGCCGCCTACTACGAGGAGAGCGTCCGCTACGCCGTGCTCCGCAACTACGAGCGCTGGCCGGAGCACTTCGGCAAGGACGTCGACCTCGTCGTCGACGCCAACGACCTCGCGCTGTCGCACGGGATCATCCGCCGGCTCGCGGCCGACCTCGGCCTCTCGTTCACGGTGCGCCGGAAGCGCAGCTCGCACGTCACGTACTACCTCGTCGGCACGCCGGGCGAGGACGCGCTGATCCTCGACCTCCGGCCCGACGTCGTCCACCACGGTCTCGTCTATCTCCCTGGCACGCTCGTACTTGCCTCCCGGCGCCGGCACGCCGACGGCTTCTACGTCCCGTCGCCGGCGCTCGAGAGCCTCGCGATCCTGCTGCACGCGGTCATCGACGCGGGCACCGTGCGTCCGTCGTATCAGGAGCGGCTCGCCGAGCTCGGCACGGGCGATCCCGCCGAGTTCCTCGCCGCGGCGGACGCCGCCGTCGGCCCGGAGCTCGCCGCGCAGCTCGCCGACTGCATCGAATCGCGCGCCTTCGAGCGCGCCACAGCACTACGCGGACGCCTCGTGCGCGCGGCGAGCTTCCGGCGCCCCGGCACGCTGCTCCGCTGGCTCGGCAGCCGCATCGGCGCGGCCGCAGACCGGGTGCGCGGCTGGGTCCGTCCGTCGGGCCACCTCGTGGTCCTCGTCGGGCCGGACGGCTCGGGGAAGACCACGTCGGCGGAGCTCCTCTGCCAGCGGTTCGCGGCGACGCGCATCCCGGTTTCCGCGGTGTACCTCGGCGCGCAGGCGCCGCTGCTCCCCACCCGGCGGCTGAGCCAGCAGCTCCGCAAGCGGCTCTCGACGGGCCCCAAGGTGAAGGTGGTCAAGGACGTCACGCGCCGGCAGCGCCTGCGCGGCCTCGTCCACATCATGGCGGACAAGTGGCTCCGCTACATCGTGTACGTCCGCCCGCGCCTCGCGCGCGGCGAGGTGGTGGTCCTCGACCGCTACTTCTACGACCTCCGCACCTTCCCGCACCCGCTCGTCCAGCGCCCCTGGCTCGAGACGCTCGTCATGCGCCTCATCCCCGAGCCCGCGCTCGCCTTCTGCCTCGTCGCCGACCCGGCGCTGATCACCGCCCGGAAGAACGAGCTGACGGTGGCGGAGACCGAGCGCCAGATCGCCTGCTACCGCGGCCTCAGCCGCTGGGTCCGAAACTTCCGCGAGATGCCTGCGGACGGTGACCGCACCGCCGTCATCGACCGCATGGCCGAGCTCGTCCTCGCACTCTACACGAGCCACCGCTCCCCGGAGAGGGTCTGAACATGAGCTTTCGACACGCTGTAACCCGCAAGGCCGCCCGCCGCGGGGCGCTGGGACTCTGGATCGTCCTGGCGCTCCTGCCGTTCGTCTCGCATCGGGGCGGCAAGGCCAAGGCCCAGGCGCTCCCGTCGACAACGCTGACCTTCAGCTCGACCGCCGACACCTACGTCGACAGCGGCTCGGCGACGACGAACTTCAACTCGTCGACGATCCTGCGCGCCGACGCCTCGGCCGTCCGCATCACCTATCTCCGCTTCGCGGTGAGCGGGGTGAGCGGCCGCCAGGTCCAGCACGCCCGCCTCCGCCTCGGCGTCAGCGCCGGCGGCCCTGGCGGCACCGTGCACCGGATCAGCAACAACACGTGGAGCGAGACCGCCATCACCTTCAACACCCGGCCCACCGTCGACGGCCCCGGCCTCCAGACCCTCGGCACGGTCGCCACCGGCGCCACCGCGGAGTTCAATCTCGACGGCGCCATCACGGGCGACGGCGTCTACAACCTCGCGATCGACAGCTCGACCACGACGGTCAGCTACAACTCGTCGCTCGCCACGAGCGGCCAGAAGCCCCAGCTCGTCCTCACGGTGGCGGCGCAGGCGCCGACGGTGACCATCAGCCAGCCGCCCACCGGCGCCAGCTACTTCACGGGCGACGCGATCACGCTCCAGGCGAGCGCCCACGACAGCGCGAACGTCGACCTCAGCTCCCACGTGCTCTGGAGCTCCAACCTCGCCGGGCCGCTCGGCCAGGGCGCGGTGGTCACGACCTCGCTCGGGCAAGGGACGCACACGATCACCGCGTTGGTGACCGACGGCCAGGGCCTCACCGGCTCGAGCCAGATCACGGTCACCGTGAACTCGCCGCCCCCCGGCAACACCGCGCCGCTGGTCACCATCACGTCGCCGACCTCCGGCCAGACGCTCGCCTCGTCCGCCTCGATCACCTTCACGGGCAGCGCGAGCGACCTCGAGGACGGGGACCTGACGTCGGCGATCGCGTGGACGTCCGACCGCGACGGCGCGCTCGGCACCGGCGGCAGCATCACGCACATGCTGAGCGAGGGGACGCACCAGCTCACCGCCACGGTGACCGACCGGGGCGGGCTCACGGCCACGACCACGGTCACGGTGGAGGTGGTTTCCGCCGTCGTGATCGAGTTCCCGGCCGTGGCGGACGCCTCGGTCGACTCGAGCCTGGCCGCCACGAACTTCGGGACGAGTC
>VBKG01000209.1 GCA_005879585.1 Deltaproteobacteria bacterium
GGCGCCGGAGGATCGATCGAAGTGAGTGCCAGTGACGGGCCGGCGTCCACGGGCGCAACCTCGCGGGCCGTTTCGCGTGCAGGCGCTGCCGCCGCCTGGTCGGCGTCGGTCTTTGCTACCTGACCCGCGCCGCACACCAAGGAGGTGGCGGCGAGCGTTGCGGCGAAGAAAGCGCGTCGAGTGCGTGTGCTCACGTGCGTCATTCCACGCCCTCAGCCCGGACAGCGGGTCACCCAACCACGCAGGCGTCACGGGATCAACTCCAGAAAGGTCTCATCCGTCAGATGTAGGCAGCGACGGACGCGGCAAGCCACGCTCAGGAAGGCGGGCTGAACTCCGGAGCGTCGCGTGCCCGCCCGTCAGGGCAGGGCGCCGTTTACCAGGACCCAGCTGGACCCGAGGATGGAGAGAATCTTGGCGATCTGTGTTCCTCCCACCATCCCGGGGTAGTCCGGGCCGACCGTCACGGCGAGCTTCCGGCTGACGCTGGCGTCGAGGATGATGATGTGGGTCAGGTCCGCCGTGGCCGGAACCGGGGCCTGGGGGGTGAGGGGGTCGGGGACCATGACGACACCCGACCCGGAGTCGCCCGGTGCACTGGGCCCGTACCACAGGAACGCGGTGCCGCTGGCGAACAGGCCCGCCGCGCTCCGGCAGGTCCCGCCGGTCCCCATCACCGCGCCGTGCCCGCAATACCCGACGACGGCCGGCGAGTAGCTCGGGGTGAGCACCGTGAGCAGCCCGACCGAGTCCTTGGTCGCAGGCACGGTCGGGAGCCCGCCCGTGTAGGCACCCGTCGGGCCGCCGAAGACCGGCATCGTCGGCCGCATCCACGAGTTGAACGCGGAATCGATCGTGACCAGGGCGAAGTCGTCGCCGAGGCCGTTGTTGTGCACGATCGAAAACTTGCCGATCGGGTAGATACCAGGCGCGCAGACGCTGCCCGAGGGGCAGGGGGCTTCGGGCGGAGGCACGACGAACGCCGTGACGGGGTTGCTGAGCACGCCGGCGCAGTGCCCGGCGGTGCCCAGCCCGGAGCTGGTGCCGTTCTGGAACACGAAGTTTGCCGTGCACCAAGCGAAGCCGTTCGGCAGGCCGTTTTTGCCGAAGAAGAGGCTGATCAGCCACGTCCCCGGACCGATGCCGATGGGTGGCCGCTCGACTCCGGGCGCCGCCTCGCCGGTGCTGGTGGACCCGGCCGCTGCGTAGGTCCCGTTGTCCGGCATCTGTGCTCCCGCCGGGAGCGGCGTGCCGGCCACGCCATTGGCGAGCACCTGCTGGTAGTACGCGTCGTCGTACCAGGAGGGACCGTCGGTGGGGATCGGTACGGCCGAGCCCCACGCGTAACTCTCCGCCGTCGCGGATGTGCCTGCACGGGCCGCCCCGACGGGTGGCGCCAAAAGACCCAGGAGCGCGAGAAGAACTGACAGCCGTCGCCGCAGAGTCGCCATGGGTGCCTCCGTTATCGAACCGAGATCTTCAAATCGACTCGACGACACCTTCGCTTCAGCGAGCAGTCGGGGAGGCGCGCCTACGAGCCTCGGACGCCGTATACTCACGGCAAGGCCGCGGGCTTCAAGGCCGTACGCAGGGGTACTCTTCTCCGGTAAAGAGGGGAGGGCCCGTTCGGGTCAGAACGCCAGCGGCAACTACTGAGACCGCGCATCACGACGCCCGGCCGGCGCTCGGGTGCGCCGTCGAGCCCGAGGCGATCTGCAACTCTCGGGAGAGCACCGGACAGAAGCCCGCCCTGGTACTCCAGGTCGTGCCATGAGCGCCGGATCCGTCATGGAGGAGCGGTCGGCCTGCCGACCGCTCCTCTTTTCTCGTCGCCGCCTTCCTCCCACGTCGTAAGCAGCGTCCGTCATCCTTCGACACCGGCTCCTACCCGCCTTCCGGGCGACACCGTCCACCTCCCCGGCGACCTGACGTGCGGGGAAAGGCCCCGCTGGGTCAAATCCCGCACCCCACCAGCGGCGCGGGGCCGACGTGTCGCCGGCCGCTCGGTCTGCATCGCGTCGTGCGCGCTGCCCGCGCTGTCGGGAAGCCCCAATGCCGCTTGGGAGAGCCCCCTCGTGGCGTAGCGCTTGCACGAGGCGGCCATCGCGCATCGCCATGCGGTGCGGAGGAACGAGAAAGCTATATGCTCGATCAACACCCAGGATCTCGGCAGCGTCCCGATCGGCACCTGGCCGGCGACCGCCGCCCAGCAGGCCCAGCGAACGGCGCTTCTGAATTCCGCCGTATCGGCGCCGGGCTTCCCGAGCTACGGAGAACCCCGCAGGCAATCAGGGGCATTTGTCAATTTACGGCCCGATCCTGCGGCGTGTACAGGGAAAACGCCAGGGATGTCCTCATGTCGTCCACCATGAAGTTGAACGTGCGAAGGTACAAAGCGGACGACAGAGCGCGGCACCGCCTCGATCGATGCAAGCGTGCGAGCACGCTAGCTTGCATAGGTGGCCGTAGAGCCGACGACGCATGGCCGACCAACGCAGCGCGCCGGCCGGCGCATGTCGACGCGGGGTCCGCCGTGTGGCGGCGAAGGGAGGTCGATACTCGGCGCGAACGGGCGCCCTGAACCATCGCAACCAATACAGGACGGAAGCCAACGACAAGGAACGCGCAGCATGAACTCCCCGCGGCGTGGGGGCCTCGGGGACCAAAAGGGGAAGACAATGCGAACACTGACAGCAGCAGCACTCGGCCTGGCGATGACGCTGGGCGTCGCAAGCTCGGCTTTGGCGGATTGTGACAAGACGATCAGACTCGTCGCCTCGCCGGCCGGCAAGGTCATCGCGGCGGACGGACGGGTACGCGTGCGCGCCCAGACCCGGACGCCGACCTTCGTGAAGCAGAACTACGTGTGCGAGATGAGCGCCCTCGTCGCGAACGGCACGACGTTCATGGTCTTCAACAACGGGCTGCCCGCCGGCACGATCACCATCAACTTCGGTGTCGGCAGACTGGCCCTGGACAACGAGGCCGGACACGTGCTGCCCGCCGGCACGGATCCGGTCTGCTCGATCACAACCGTCATCGTCACCGACGCTGCCGGAAATACGATCCTGAGCGGCACCTTCTAGGACTCGGCGGCGGGGGGCGCGTCACGCGCCCCCCGCCGACAGGGTCACCAAGGGTCGCCGGGGCTACCGGGAAAATCACAGAACGAAAGGACGAACGACAATGCACAGAAATATCACCACTATGACAATCGGCGCCGTGCTCTTGAGCGCGGCGGTATACGCGGCATTTCTGCTCCGGGTGACGCTCAACCGCACCGCCGGGGAGGATCCCAGCGTCTCGGCGGCGTGCCTGTCCGTCGGGGACGCGCGCTGGGACGGCGTCCTCGCCAGGATCAGTCTGAACAACATGGACCCGGCTCGGTTCCCGGCCGGCGCTGCCTGCCAGACCGAGGCGAGGATTGGCGGGGTCACCAGGACCGGGATTGCGCTGGCCGCGGTGCCCTCGGAGGGCTGCCTCCTGATCGTGCCCACCACGAACTACGTCTTCAAGACAGCCATGGTGGTCACCCCGGGCACCGCCGCCCAGCTCCGCATCCGCTGCGTCGACGCCGCTGGCGTGCGGCACGAGACCCAGTACGCGGGGAAGTTCTAACCTCGCAAAGTGAAACAGCGAACCCATGCACGGCCGAAGTGACGTCGCAGCACCCAGGCCACTGTCCGCCGTGCATGGACCGCTCATCCGCCTCACGCGCTCGTGACATGACGTCCAGCCCGTGCGCTACGAGCGGTCGCCGCCGCGAAGCTGCAGAAGACCGTAATGCTCCTGTCGATCGCGTTCGCACCGCTCTCCGGATAACCGGATAACGGACCTCGCAACGAGGTACCGAAGTCAACGGCGTCATCCGAGGCTGGCCCTTCCCGCGGGCCCTACCCTCAGGACCGTGACCCCCTCTGCGGAGCCGCACACACGGTAACGCCCTCGTTGGGAGGCCTCGAGCAACCGTGGGAACCACCGATCGGCAGCTTCGAGGCGCTCGGTATGTACCTTCCTAGACTCCTTTGGGATTTCCCGGATCGCGTCGCAGGGAAGTGCGAATTTACAGCGATCTCCACCTTCACTAAATGCCAACGGCACAGAGGCCATCATGTTGTCGGCCATGATGAACGTGACAAGCAGCGCCTTCCCTCCGCCCGAGGGAGCATTCTGGCGCGCTACGATGCATAGTTAAGAGAAGTCATCGCAGGCTCGGTGCCGGAGGGTCTGGCCAGCCCGTGGTCCCTCGCAAGCCGCGCATTCCGGCATTCCTGGAGTTCCGGATCGACGGCCGAGAGAACCCGCGCTGCCAGGGCGCAACGGTCAATGGGCGACGATTTCAGCGAGCAGACCTCCCGCGTCGACGCAGGACGTATCACGTGGCGGCCAAAGGAGGTGGATGAACGGCGCGAGCAAGAGGCAACGTCAACTCAGCGAGACGACAAAAACGCAACACGAACCTGCGAAGCCGGCCCGAGGGGGGGCCGGGGAGCAAAGAGGGGAAGAACAATGCAACGATTCACAGCAACTGTAGCGAGTCTGGTCATGCTGCTCGGCGTGGCGAACTATGCGGCCGCGAAGGGCGGTGTGCCAGCGGGTGCCGGGGGCTGCGCCAAGAAGATCAATCTCGTGGCCTCGCCGGCCGGAAAGGCAATCGCCGCGCGGGGCACGGCGGCCGTCCGGACGGCTGCCAAGATCGGCTTCGTGCAGCAGAACTTCGAGGTCGCCATGCGGGCCGCGGTGGCCGACGGCACGACCTTCATGGTCTTCGCCAACGGGCTGCCTGCCGGGACGATCACCATCGTCTTGGGCACCGGCGTCCTGTCCCTGGACAACGAGCCGCCGAACGTGCTGCCGGCCGGCGTGGACCCGGTCTGTTCCATCGGTCTCGTCGTCGTCACTGACGGTGCCGGGAATACGATCCTGAGCGGCACTTTCTAGTTCATGAAGCGGAAGAGCAGACCCGTGCGCGGCCACAGTGGCGCAGCGGCGGAGCCGGTCTCCTACGGGACCGTCGCGAGCTACTCGTGACCCGCACGGGCCGCTCTCCCGAAGGCAGCAAGATCTGCCGCACCTGTGGAGCTGCAGAAGCCCGACTGCTGCGGCGCCCGATTCGAGAGGCGAGGGGCGACTGGCGCTCCGTCGCGCTCGTCATCCTGATGCTCGTGTCGGCCTAACGGCTGGCGCTCGGCAGCCCGACCATCTGCAACCCGGGGATGTCCCGGAAGTCCTTGGGGTTCGAGGTGAGCAGCTTGAAGCCACGTTGAATGGCTTGCGCCGCCAGCCAGAGATCGTTGACGCGGACGTTCGGATCCCGCCGAGTCTTCTTCAGCTTCGCAGCCAAAGACCCGAACACCTCCGCGGTTTCTACGGTGATCCGAAGCTGGGGCTTGCGGCGCAGCCGGCGGAGCGACGCGGCCGCGTGCTGCTTCAGGACACCGGCCCGCAGCAATTCCAGACCGAACTGCATCTCCGCGATGTTCACGGGCGAGAGATACACCGGGTCCTGCCGGGTGATGGCGTGAACGTCGGCCGCTCCAAGCGTTCCACGCTCGACCGCGATCCAGACGCTGGTATCGATCAACCAGCCCACGGGTTTCTCAGCTCGGACACGCGTCGCCGCCGGCCCTTGCGGCCGGAAGATAGCGCGGTCGACAATGCCGTTGCCGTCGCTTCATCGAGCGTTCGATATAGGTCGCCGAAAACCTCCAGCGCATCCTGACGCGGCGCTTCCGGAACGAGCCGCGCAATCTGCCGGCGATTCCGCACGAGCACGATTTCTTCCTGGTCGCGCTCCACGGAGTCGAGCACGGCGCGGAAGTTGCGTGCGACCTCCGTGACGGAAAGGGTCTTCATGGTGTCGAGACGGTATCTGATCGTATCTGATTCAGCAACGAGCTCCGCGTCGCCGCCGAGTCGTTCCTCGAACAACACGACCAGGACATCTACTGCGCGGCGGGCATGTCGTACTCCGACTTCCTGCTCCACGACATGGGCGCGCTCGGCGACGGCATCGAGCAGGGTCAGGCGACGGGGCGCGAGATGCGCACCGCCCCCGCTCTGGGGCCTGCGGCTGTTCACCTCCTTCCTGCACGACGGACGCGCGGCCACCATCGAGGCCGCGATCCTCGCGCACGACGGTCAGGGACGGCGGCGCGCGCGCGACCGCTTCGCGACGCTGCCCGCCGCGAGCAGGGCGAGCCTGGTGGCGTTCCTGCGGACGCTCTGAACGAGCCTCAATCGGCGGCCACGCGCCGCGAGCGTACTTTGTGCGCTTCCCGGCTGGCGGCGGCCAGGACGCCCGTCCACGGGACTACGTGTCGAGCACCCTACCGCACACCGGCTCGCACCGGGCCAGCCGAGAGCGCGAGTCGTGCTGCGTTGCCGTTGCAAGACGCCGACCATCCCCGCGATGACGCCCGGCCGGCGTCGCCGCGGTCCTTCACTTCACCCGCTGCCAAAACGTTGGGCGAGTGCCTGCTGACCGAAAGGGCGCCGTAGGGCCTCACACGATCGCGGTCTTCGTCGCACGCAGGTGTCTCGTGGCACGCGCCCTGCACTCGACGGCCATCATGGAGACAGCGCACAGCCTGGACGCAGCATCCGCTCTCGCGCAGTTCGAACCCGACCCCGAGGGCGATTGCTTCGAGCAGAAGGCATTCGAGGCCGACACCACCGCGTGGGTGACGTGGGACGACGCGGACAGCGAGCTCTCGTGGGTGGTCGGCGAGCTGACGCAGCTCATGGCGCGCCCGCCGAATCCGCTCTGACGGTCCACCGAAGACGGCGCCGCGCGCGCGACCCGACGGAGGAAAGGACCGTCGGGGCTCCGCGTCACGTCCTGAAAACCCCCGGCGTGCGCGGACGGCGGCGCGAGGTTCTCGCCCGGGCGCTCGCGCGTGCTGCCGGGCGAGCCACCGACCCCGGCTTGGCGTCCCGGGCGGCACGCGGTATGCCCCGTGGCCGTGAAGTACACGGTCGCCCTCATCGCACTCCTCGTGGCCGTGCCGGTGGACGCGCTCACCGGCCGCGAGGTGATCGACCAGGCGCAGAAGCAGAACGGCTTCTCCACGTGGCGCGACCGGCGCAGCGCCGCCACCATGGAGAGCTACGAGAAGGGCGCGCTCGGCCGGGTGCGCGACGTCGACATCACGGAGCAGACCGAACCGCGCGGCGAGCATCGCACCTTCATGGAGTTCACCGCGCCGGCCGACACCAAGGGGACCCGCTTCCTCCACGTCTCGCCGCGCGGTGAGAAGGACCAGCAATGGCTCTGGACGCCTACGACGCGGAGGGTACGGCGCCTCGGTGACGCGCAGCGCGACGAGAACTTCTTCGGCACCGACCTGAGCTACCGTGACCTCGAGCTGATCGTCCGCATCCAGCAGTGGAACGACGACGAGGCCAAGGCCACGCTCGCGTCCGACGAGGAGGTCGACGGCAAACCGTGCCACGTCGTCGAGCTCGTACCGAAGAACAAGGAGTTCCCGTACGTGCGTTACCGCCTCTGGTTCGGCACCGCCGACGCGCTCCTCTGGCGCGTCGAGGTCTACGACGCGGACGATCGGCTCTTTAAACGGGTGTCGCTCGGCCATTACGAGCGTCTCGGGAAGTACGCGACCGCGATGGAGAACGACGTCGCGACCGTGCCGTACGCCACGCACACGACGTACAAGCTCCGCGACGTGCGGTACGACACGGACGTGCCGGACGGCGTCTTCGACGTCGCCAACATGGAAAGCGGCCGGTAGCCACCTTCGTGGAGACAGGCGCGTGGTAAGGACCAGCGTGCCGTCGTACAGCTGTCGCATGCGACGCTTTCGGCCCGTCCTCTGTCTCGTCCTCCTCGTAGCCTGCACCCATCCGAAGCCCGCCGACCTCGTCCGGACCGCCGCGTGGCCGACGGCCCGCGAGCACGGGCGCTACGTGACGGTGCACGACCTCCGGCTCTTCGCGATCACCCTCGGCAAGGGGCGCGACGTCGTGCTGCTGCACGGCAACCCGGCCAGCACCTACAGCTGGCGGAAGGTGATGGAGCCGCTCGCCGCCCGCTATCGCGTCCACGCGATCGACCTCCCGGGCTTCGGCTTCAGCGACAAGCCGGCCGACGCGAGCTACGACATCGGTTGGCTCACGACCGCCGTGCTCGGCTACCTCGACGCCGAGCGGATCCCGCGCGCCGTGCTCGTTGGCAACTCGATGGGCGGGGCGGTCGCCACCGAGACGGCGATCGTGGAGCCCGGGCGCGTCGTCGCGCTCGTGCTCCTCGGTGCCGCCGGACTCCCCGAGGCGGAGACGGCCGGGCCGCCGCTCTCGTTCAGGATGCTCACCTGGCCCGTCATCGGGCCGGTGCTCCGCGCGCTGCCAGCGCGTGGCCGCGTCCGGAGCCGGCTCCGCGAGGCGGTGTACGACCCGTCGACGATCACCGAGACCGACGTCGAGGCGTACTACGCGCCGCTCCGGAGCGAGGGGGGGACGAACGCCTTCCTCGCGCGCTTGCGCCGGAACACCAAGGAGGACCGCTCGCCGCGGGTCCGGACGATCCGCGCCCCGACGCTCGTGATCACCGGCGACACCGACCGGCTGGTGCCGCCGGCGACCGCGCGGCGCTACCATGAGCTCATCGCGGGCAGCGAGCTCCTCGTCCTCGAACGGACCGGGCACATCCCGCAGGAGGAGCGCCCGGAGCGCGTCGTGGCGGAGGTCACGCGCTGGACGGACGCCCACCCGTGACGCCCGCCCGCTTCCTCCAGGACTGGCTCGAGGGATGGAACGGCCACGACCTCGACGTGATCATGCGCCACTACTGACCGTCTTGCGCGCCTCCGCGCCAGCGAGCGCGGGAAGCCCGAGGAGGAGGCCGGCAGCGCCGAACGTTGCGCTTCGGGCTTCCCACCGCTATCCATATTGGCCCGATGGACTCCGGCGTCGCCTCGATCAACGATCAGGTGAAGGACGCCTCGTCCTTCACCTACAAGCTCCGCGAGGAGATCGGCACCGTCGTCGTCGGGCAGCGCTACCTGGTCGATCGGCTGCTCATCGGCCTCCTGGCGAACGGTCACGTGCTCCTCGAAGGGGTCCCGGGCCTGGCGAAAACCCTCTCGGTGAAAACCCTCGCGCAGGCGGTCGCGGCCACGTTCCGCCGCATCCAGTTCACGCCCGACCTCCTGCCCGCCGACCTGATCGGGACCATGATCTACAACCCGCGCGACGGAGCTTTCACCACCCGGAAGGGACCGCTCTTCGCGCAGATCATCCTCGCCGATGAGATCAACCGGGCGCCCGCCAAGGTGCAGAGCGCGCTTCTCGAGGCGATGCAGGAGCACCAGGTGACGATCGGCGAGGCGACGCACGCGCTTCCCGAGCCGTTCCTCGTCCTCGCCACGCAGAACCCGATCGAGCAGGAAGGCACCTACCCGCTGCCCGAAGCCCAGGTCGACCGCTTCATGCTGAAGCTCCGGATCGGCTACCCGTCGCGCGAGGAGGAGCGCCAGATCCTCGACCGCATGGCCACCACCACCAATCACCAGGCCGTGCGCGCGGTCGTGTCGCCCGCCGAGATCCTCGCCACCCGGGCGCTCGTCGACCAGATCTACATCGACGACAAGGTGAAGGAGTACGTCGTCAACATCGTCTTCGCCACGCGCGAGCCGGCCGCCTACCAGCTCGACCTCGGGCCGCTCATCCAGTACGGCGCCTCGCCGCGCGCGACGCTGTATCTCACGCTCGCCGCCAAGGCGCACGCCTTCCTCCAGGGACGCGGCTACGTGACGCCCCAGGACGTCAAGTCGATCGGCCCCGACGTGCTCCGCCACCGCGTCATCGTCACCTACGAGGCCGAGGCCGAGGAGGTCGACGCCGACGAGATCGTCCGCCGCGTCTTCGACGGCGTCCCCGTCCCCTGAGCGCGCCGCACCGGCGGCATGCTGACGCGCGAGCAGCTGAAGGCGGTGCGGAAGATCCAGATCCGCACGAGCCACCTCGTCACCGACGTGTTCGCGGGCCAGTACCAGAGCGTCTTCAAGGGCCGCGGCATGGAGTTCGCGGAAGTGCGGCTCTACCAGCCCGGCGACGAGATCCGCACCATCGACTGGAACGTCACCGCGCGGACGGGCGTGCCGCACGTGAAGCGCTACGCCGAAGAGCGCGAGCTCACGGTGATGCTGATGGTCGACGCGAGCGCCTCGACGATCTTCGGGAGCGTGACGCAGCTGAAGTCCACGCTCGCGGCCGAGCTGGGCGCGCTCTTCGCGTTCTCGGCGATCACCAACAACGACAAGGTCGGCCTCATCATCTTCACCGACCGCATCGAGCTGGCGCTCCGCCCGCGGAAGGGCACGCGGCACGTGCTGCGCGTCATCCGCGACGTCCTGTCCGTGAAGCCGGCGGGGCGGGGTACCGACATCCCCGCCGCGCTCGAGCACCTCGGCCGCGTCACCAAACGGCGCTGCGTCGTCTTCCTCGTGTCCGACTTCCTCGACACGGCCTGCAAGCACGCGCTCCGCGTCGCCGCGCGCCGTCACGACGTGATCGCGGTGGTGCTCGAGGATCCGCGCGAGAGCGCGCTGCCGGACGTCGGCCTGGTGGAGCTCGAGGAGGCGGAAACGGGGGAGCGGTACGTCGTCGACACGGGCGACGCGCGCGTGCGGGACGCGTTCGCGCGCCAGGCAGCGGCGGCACGGACGGAGCGCGATCGCATGCTGCGGGCGGCCGACGTCGACGCGATCGTCATCCGCACCGACCAGCGGTACACGACGGCGCTCCTCCGCTTCTTCCGGATGCGAGAGCGCCGGCAGTGACCCGGCGCTGCGGGATCATCTGGATGGCCGATGGCGTCGGCGTCGGCTCGTCGGGTACCGGCAGTGCCGCAGCCTGCACCGGAGGCAGGTGCCCGCCGTATTGTCGGTGCGGCAGGCGTCGGCATATCATCCCGCCCCATGACAAAACTCGCAGCGGTTACCATGGGAGCGGTCGTCGCCTTCGTGACCGGGGCGGCCGGTGCCGCCAAGGCGCCGAAGGGGATCACGGTCAAGATGAACCACATCGACGCCAGCGGCGTCGGCAAACCGGCGGGTACCGTCACCATCAAGGAGACCGCCGAGGGACTCGAATTCGATACGAAGCTCCAGGGGCTGCCGCCCGGCGAGCATGGCTTCCACCTGCACGAGAAGGGAAGCTGTGCGCCGGCCGACAAGGAGGGAAAACCCTCCGCGGGCGAGGCCGCGGGCGGCCACTACGATCCGGAAAGCACCAAGGCGCACAAAGGGCCCGGTGCCGGGGGCCACAAGGGCGATCTCCCGAAGCTCGAGGTGGACGCCAAGGGCGCGGCCAATGCCAAGCTCACCGTGCCGGGCCTGAAGCTCGCCGACGTCCGGGGCAAGGCCCTCATGATCCACGAGGGCGGCGACAACTACAGCGACACGCCCAAGCCGAACGGTGGCGGCGGCGTGCGGGTCGCCTGCGGCGTGATCGGGGCGCCTGCCATGACGGCCAAGAAGAAGGCCGCCAAGTAGGTACGTGGTCAGCGGCCGCGCCCGAGAGGACGGGGGGGCGCGGCGGCGACCGGTGCCAGGGTTGCCGGGCGGTCGTTGCACGCTGCCGAAACGCCGGCATACTGAGCTCCCGATGGAACCCGAGTCGCGCTGGTTCTACAGCGTGTGGTCCGTGCTGCTCGCCCTGTTTGTCGTGCTCGGACCCTTCGGGCTGCCGCTCCTGTGGAGGAGTCCCCGCTTCTCGCGCGCTGCCAAGGTTCTGCTGACCGCACTCACCGCCGTCTACACGCTCGTCCTCCTTCGAGAGACGCTCCAGGCCGTACGGCTTGCCCGCGCGATGCTCGCGTCGGTCGGCCAGATGTGAAGTGAGGACCCTTGCAGCGCTCCTGCTGCTCGCCGCCGTGACCCACGCCGGCGAGCCGCCGCCCGTCGCCGTTCATGTGCGCGCCGAGCCGAGCACCGTCACGATCGGGACGCGGTTCCGCTACACGGTCGACGTCGTTTCTAGCAAGGACGCCGAGGTGTTCGTCACGCAGCCCGCCGAGCGGATCGGCGACTGCGACATCGTCGACTTCGGCATCGACCCACCCGCGCAGCGCGACGACCGGACGGTCCTCTCCCGGTGGTATCAGCTGGTCTGCTGGGAGCCGGGTCATCACCTGCTGAAGTCGCCGCTCGTCCAGTACCGGACGTTCGGCGAGGAGAAGCAGGACGCACCCACCGACGAGCTCGGCGTCACCGTCGAGAGCCTCCTCGAGAAGGAGCCCAACGCCTCCGACATCCGGGACATCAAGGCGCCCGAGCCGATTCCCGTCGACTGGCGCCCCTACTGGATCCTCGGCGGCGGTATCCTCGCCGCCGTCCTCGTCGCGGTCGTGCTTCACCGCGTCCTCAACCGGCCGAAGCGCGCCGCTCCGGCGGCGCCGCCCCGCCCGCCGGCCGAGATCGCCGCCGCCGAGCTCGAGCGTCTCCGCGGACGGCGCCTCGTCGAGCAGGGGGCGTTCAAGGAGTACTACTCGGCGCTCTCCGACATCGTGCGCCGCTACCTCGAGCATCGGTTCCAGCTGCGTGCGCCCGAGATGACCACCGAGGAGTTCCTGCTCGCTACGGCGCGCGACGGCCGGCTCGTGGCGGCGCACCGGCGGCTGCTCGGCGAGTTCCTCGTCGAATCCGATCTCGTGAAGTTCGCGCGCCACCTGCCGACGATCGCCGACACGGAACGCGCCTGGGCCGCCGCCCGTCGCTTCGTCGACGAGACCGCGGCCGCGCGGCGGGAGATGCTGCGTGCAGCTGGGTAGCCCGTGGTGGCTGGCGCTCGTCGCGCTGTTGCCGCTCGTGTGGCCGTGGCGCCGCCGCGCGCCGCGGAGCGCGGCCGTCCGCTTCCCCACACTCGCCCGTCTCCGCGCCGTCGCGCCGGCCGGCGCCGCCCGCCGGCGCCTGGTGCTCGGGGTGCTCCGGGTCGTCGCGCTGGTACTCCTCGTCGCCGCGCTCGCCCGGCCGCAGGCGGGCACCGCTGCGACCAAGGTCCACCGCGAGGGCGTGGACGTCGTGCTCGCCGTCGACGTGTCGGGCAGCATGCTCTCGGAGGACTTCACGCTCCCCTCGGGCCGCGCGAGCCGGCTCGACGCCGTCAAGGCGGTCGTCCGCGAGTTCGTCGCGGCGCGGCCCGAGGATCGCGTCGGTCTGGTGCTCTTCGCCGCACGGCCCTACACACAGTGCCCCCTCACGCTCGACCACGGCTGGCTCCTCCAGAACCTCGACCGCGCGAAGATCGGCATGATCGAGGACGGGACCGCGATCGGCTCCGGGCTCGCGACGGCCGTCAACCGGCTGCGCGCGTCGACCGCGAAGAGCAAGTTCGTCGTGCTCCTGACCGACGGGCAGCAGAACGCGGGGCGCATCACGCCCGAGACCGCCGCCGAGGCCGCCGCCGCCCTCGGCATCAAGGTCTACACCGTCGGCGCCGGCACGCGCGGCCTCGCGCCGTTTCCGATGCAGGACATGTTCGGCAACAAGGTCTACCGCCCGATACCGGTCGACATCGACGAGAAGACGCTCGAGAAAGTCGCGCAGGCGACGCACGGCCGCTACTTCCGGGCCACCGACACGAAGAGCCTCCACGACGTCTACGCCGAGATCGACCGCGCCGAGAAGACGCCCTTCGAGGCGCCGCAGTTCCTCGACTACCGCGAGCTGTACGCCTGGCTCGTGTGGCCCGCGCTCGGCCTCGTGCTCGCCGAGGTCGCGCTCGGCGAGACGGTGCTCCGGAAGCTCCCATGATCCTCTGGCGCGACTCGACGAGCCTCGCGGCGCTGCTGCTCGTGCCGCTGCTGGCGGCGCTCTTCGTCTGGGCGGCGCGACGCCGCGAGCGCGCGCTCACCGCCTTCGTCGCCGCGGCGCTCCTCCCCATGGTGGCGCCCGACGTCGATCGGCGACGACGCACGCTCCGGGCGGCGCTCCTCTGCGGCGCGGTCCTGTCCCTCGTCCTCGCACTCGCCGGGCCCATGTGGGGATTCCGCTGGGAGGAGGTGCACCGCGAGGGCGTCGACCTGATCGTCGCGCTCGACACGTCGCGGAGCATGCTCGCGACGGACGTGAAGCCGAACCGCCTCGGGCGGGCAAAGCTCGCCGTCGAGGACCTGCTGGCGCAGCTCCAGGGCGACCGCGCCGGACTCGTCGCGTTCGCCGGCAGCGCGTTCGTGCAGTGCCCGCTGACGCTCGACCAGGGCGCCTTCCGCGAGAGCCTGGACGCGATCGAGGTCGGCATCATCCCGCGCGGCGGCACGAACCTCGGCGCGGCGATGGACGCGGGCCTGGAGGCGTTCGAGGGCCGGCAGGGAAACCACGAGGCGCTCGTCCTCATTACCGACGGCGAGAGCCACGAGGGCGACGTCAAGGAGGCGACCAAGCGCGCCCAGGAGCGCGGCGTGAAGATATACACGGTCGGCATCGGCACCGCCGAGGGGGAGCTCGTGCCGGCCGATGCCGGCGGGTACGTGAAGGACCGCAAGGGGCAGGTCGTGAAGTCGCGCCTCGACGAGGACACCCTCAAGCAGATCGCGACCGACACCGGCGGCGTCTACCTGCACGCCGAGGGGGCGTCATTCGGGCTCGGCGAGCTCTATCGCGACTACATCGGTCCGATGGAGAAGCGCGCGCTCGCCTCGACGCTCGAGCGGCGCTTCGAGCATCGCTTCCAGATCCCGCTCGCAGTCGCCTTCGTGCTGCTGCTCGTCGAGCCGCTCGTCGGCGAGACGCGGGTGGCGACGCGGTGGCGGCTTC
>VBKG01000558.1 GCA_005879585.1 Deltaproteobacteria bacterium
GGTCCGCTCCGCGAGGCGCGAGCCCGCTTCCGCCTGCTCGAGCTCGGCGCGGCGCGCGCTGACGTCGCGCTGCCAGGTCGTCTGCGTGAGCGTGATGCGCTCCTCCTGGGTGCGGATGTCGGCGTCGAGGACGTTGAGCTCGTGCTGCTTGGACGCGAGGCGCGCCTGGATGTCCTGCTCGTCGAGGCGCGCCACGATGCCGTCCGCCGGGACGGCGGCGCCCTCCGCATACGGGACCTCGAGGACGCGGCCGGTCACCTCGCTCCGCAGCACGCGCTCCTCGCCCTCGACGAAGCCCGTGTAGTACGCGGGTCCGCGCGGCCGGCGCGCGAACCAGACGGCTCCGCCGGCCGCCAGCACGAGCGCGACAATCGCCAGGACGGCCCGGCGATTCATGCCGTGCGTCGCACGCGGCGCGTGGCGGCTGCGAGGCGCTCCATCCCGCCCAGGGAGAACTCGGCCACATGCTCGGCCAGCTCGCGGCTGAAGCCGCGGGGGTAGGCGGGCTCTCCGAGCATGAGCAGCATCGCGGGCATGACCGAGCGGTAGAAGTAGGCCTGCGCCGCGGTGCTGAAGACGCAGCGCTCGACGGTGCGGCGGTCGAGCGCGGGGACGAGGTGCGCGACGATCTCCTCCATCTCGCCCGTCACCGGACGGATGAACTCCTCGACGATGACGGGCAGCGCCTCGCTCGGGTCGCACATCTCACGCTGCATGAGCGTGCCGTGGAGACCCGGCGGCGGCCCGATCAGCAGGTCGAGCATCACCTTGATGCGCGCGCGCAGCAGGTCGATGAGTGCGGGGCGGCCGAGGCGGGCGAGCTCGGCGGGCGAGCCCGTGGCGCCGCGCGCCGCGAGCCGCGCGCGGACTTCCGCGAACTGCGCGCGCAGCACGGCGAGGTAGAGCGCCTTCTTCGAGCCGTAGTGGTAGTTGCCCGCGGCGACGTTCACCTTCGCGCGCGCGGCGATGTCGCGGATCGTCGTGCCGTGAAAGCCGCGCTCGGCGAAGAGCGCCGCCGCGGCCGCGAGCAACCGGTCCCGGGTAGCCCGCGCGCGCGTCGCCTTCATGAACGACTGTTTCAAACAGATGTTCCACGCTGGCGCAAGCCCCTCGCCGTCGTGCAGGCACGCGGTACGCCCGATCGGCGCAACGCGCCACCCGCACGCCGCGTGTCGGCCGCCGAGGCGATCGCCGCAGGCGACGCCCTGCGGCTTGCACTGCGGATGAGCCGCCACTTGCGCGCCCTCCACAGCGCAGCCCTTGGTATGCGCGTTGCTGGAGCGGACGGCCGATGTCGAGCCGTCTCGTCCTCGGCCTGCTGACGCTCGCGGTCGCGTTGCTCGCGCGCGGCGGGGGGGCACAGGCGCCGCCCACCGAGACGCTCGTCTTCCCGGCAGTGGCCGACACCTACGCCGACGCCGCGTTCCCGTCGACGAACTTCAACACCGACGGTCACCTCCGCGCCGACGCCGACCCGGTCCGTATCACCTACCTCCGCTTCACGGTCGCGGGAGTGAACCGGCGGCCCGTCCTCCAGGCCCGCGTCCGCCTCCAGGTGAACAGCACGTTCGCCGACAGCGGCGGCACGATCCACCGGATCAGCGACACGGGCTGGGACGAGGCGACGCTCACCTACGTGAACCGGCCCGCCGTCGACGGACCGGCGCTGTCGACGCTCGGTCCGGTCGCGACCGGCAACGTCGTCGAGCTCGACCTCGGCACGGCGATCACCACCGACGGCACGTATGCCTTCGCGATCGACAGCGCGTCGCCGAACGGCGTCAGCTACAAGTCGGCCGCCTCGGTCGTGGGCCAGAAGCCGATCCTCCTGGTGACGGTGGCGAGCGGCCCGGCGCCGAGCGTGCAGATCGTGCAGCCGCCCGACGGCGCGACGTTCTTCGTCGGCGACCCGGTCACGTTACAGGGCACGGCGACCGACATGGCCGGCGACGACATCTCCGCATCGCTCGCCTGGCGATCGGACCTCCAGGGCGATCTCGGGACGGGCGCAACGGTGAGCGCGGCGCTCGTCCGCGGCGACCACACGGTCGTCGCGGCGGTGACGGATCGCTTCGGGCAGAGCAGCGAGGCCCGGGCGCGCCTGAGCGTCGTCCCGCGGCCGTCGGCGAACACGCCGCCGCTCGTGGCGATCACGGCGCCGCTCGCCGGCCGGACGTATACCGCCGGTGCGCAGATCGACTTCGCGGGCACCGCCAATGATCTCGAGGACG
>VBKG01000559.1 GCA_005879585.1 Deltaproteobacteria bacterium
GGCCTCGCGTCGGCCAACACCGAGTGGTGGCGGTATCGCCACGACGAGCGCAACACGGGGCGATACGGCGTCGACGCGCGCCCGCCCGGGATTCTCCGCTCCCCGGCGCTCGACGTGGCGCACCGGCGCATCACGTTCGTCGCGCCGGGCGACGACTGGTACGCGGGCCGGGTCACGAAGTACCGGATCGTCTCCGGCGCGACCGTCGTCGAGCTCGCCGCCACCGTCGACGCGGGCCAGACGGAGATGCTCGTCGTCCCGGCCGGCATCGATCACGGTACCGTGCAGGCGGTGGACGACGCCGGGAACCTCGGGCGGGCGCTCGCGTTCGACCTGGCCGAAGGGACGCTCAACGGCGCCCAGCTCGTGCTCGGCACGAGGCTCGCCCTCGCGGATGCCGCCGATCCGGCGCGACGGCGGCTCAGCTGGACGACGAGAGACAGGTCCCTCGCCGCGCTCATCGGCGATGACCGCCCGACGGTCGCGGGCGCGTCGCTCCTGGTCGTCAATCCTCACACCGGCGAGACGGCGACGCTCGACATGCCCGCCGCGGGCTGGACGGCGGTCGGGTACGGCTTCCGCTACAGCGATCGGACGCACGCGCGGGGTCCGGTCACCCGGGCCATCGTGAAGTTCGGCCGAATCGCGAAGGTCGTCGCGAGTCGAGCCGGGATCACGTTCACGCTCGACGAGGCGCAGCAGGGAAGCCTCGGGGCCGTGCTCACGAGCGGCGGGCGCCGCTACTGCACGCTCTTCGGCGGGTCCGTGAAGGTCGACCGTCCCGGGCGCTTCGTCGCGACGAAGGCGCCGGCGCCGCCGGCGTGTTCCGCCGCGGGACCCTGAACCGCCCTATTTCCCGACGGCGGCCAGCAACGCCTCCCGGCGACGCGTTGTCACCGAAGGAGTCGGCGCGCGGGCACTTGCCACGGCCCCGGGTGTCTGACACTTTGTCTGCCATGAAGACAGTGACGCTTCGAGCCTTGCGCCGGGATGCGCGGGTCTTGGATGTCGCGGCGAGCGGCCAGGAGATTCTCGTCACTCGCTTCGGAAAGCCCTACGTCCGGATCGTTCCGGCAAAGCAGCCGCGGTCGTTTCTGGGAGCGGGCAAACACCTCGGCATCAGGAAACCGGTGTCCCCCGAAGCCATCCCATCGTCCGAGTGGAAGGGCTTGCGGTGAGATACCTGCTCGACACGGCTCCATGGATCAATGGTGTGACCGTTCCGCACGTGCTGCCCGCACGCATCCGGCGCCTGGTGGCATCGACGGACATCAAAGGTCTCTGCAGCATCAGCCTGCTCGAGACCGCCATTCTCTACCGGCTTCGTCGCCTCGATATCGACGGCGCACTGGCCGAGTTCCTCGCGGTTGGACTGTCCGGCGACTTGCAGGTTCTGGAGTTGACGCCGTCGATCGCCGTGAAGACCAACGAACTCGGTGAAGACTTCCCCGGAGATCCGTTCGATAGGACCATCGTCGCTACTGCCGCAGTGCTGAATCTGAAGCTGATCACGGCTGATCCGGCCATCCGAGACGCGAAGAAATGCGCGGTCGAGTATTACGCGTTCAAACCCTCGCGCTCCAGCACTTGATCCTCGCGGAGCGCTGCACACCTCGCGTTCAGTCGGCGAATACCGGCAGGCCGATCACGAGCAGCTCGGTCGCGGCTGTCGAGCTCACGCAGATCCGCTCACCGGCCGCCTGGCATGCGGCGCCGTGTAGCCCGATCTCTTGCGTGTCGCAGCGCACCGCACCGGCGAGCACGAGCAGGAGCCGGGCGCCCGCCCCCGGCGGCGGCGCGTACACGGCGCCCGGCTCGAGGCGCACCGCACGAAGATCGAGCCCGCGCTCCGAGAAGATCCCGAGCAGCTTCGTTGCCACCCCCGGCTCGCCGCGCGACGGTACCCATGCACCGTGCGCCGGCCACATCAAAATCGGCTCCTCGAAGCGCGGCGACGGGTACGCGATCGGCCGCCCGTGCACGTGCTCCCACACCGCCTCGTAGCCGTCCCGCGGGCGGCCGTCGGCAGCGCGGTAGATACCGCCCGCGAAGGTGCCGCGCGCCGCGAGCGCGGCATGCCCGGCCTGGAGCTCCTCGTAGCACATGAAACCCTGCCCGCTCGCGCCTCCGAGCTGGAGGAGGAAAACGAGCGACTCGCCGGCCATGCGCTGCGGCCCGTAGAACGTGCCTTCCGGGAAGTAGGCGACCGATCGGGCAACCACGTCCTTCCGCGGCGCATAGTTCATCGCGCCCGACAGGCCGCAGCGGATCTGGTCGAAGTTGTGGCGGTGCCGCGGCGTCGCGTAGTCGGGGAACGTGCGGACGAGGCTCAGTTCGAAGTTGTCGGGCCGTCCCGGCGTGCCCTGCAGGAGACGCTTGAACTCGATGCGGCCGGCGCGATGGCCGGAGACCGTCGTCCAGTCGATGCGTGTCGGGTCCGCGGCCTGCACGGCTCGCGACCATAGGCGGGGCGGCGCGCGGCCGTCAACGTGCTTGAGCCGCGTGGCCTTTCTGGCCTATGCCGACGGCGATGGCGGAGTCTCCAGGCGGC
>VBKG01000560.1 GCA_005879585.1 Deltaproteobacteria bacterium
ACCGGTACCGCCCCGAGCTCGACGTGCAGCCGGGGGCGCTCGGCCGCCACCGTGCTCTCGCGCGAGGCGAAGCTCGCCTCGTTCGGGCTCGTCCCGACGATCGCGAGCGAGTAGAGCCCAGGGCCGGCCTGGAACGCCGCGGTCACATCGACCGTGACGGACTGGCCCGCCACCACGGGACCGAGCGTCGCGAGCGGGCGGCTGCGGTCGGGCAGGTAGGGCGAGGTGTCGGCGGCGTCGAGCGTGCCGTTGCCGTTGGTGTCGAGGTCGGTCCACTTCAGGCCCGGCCCGGCGGCGCTGGCGGTGGTCTCGCCGTGGCGCGTGCCTTCGACCCAGCGGGAGTCCCCGACCGGGTAGACGGTGCCGCCGGCGGCGCCGCCGTCGCGGCAGAAGAGGGTGAGGGTGGCTCGGGCGACGGGCGCACCGAGCGCGGAGAGGTCGAATTTCAGGTAGCCGAGGTCGGCGGGACTCTGGTCGACGTCGAGGTGGTCGGCCACCCCGTGGTCCCAGGCGGCTTCGGTGCCGCTCTGGACGAACGTGTCGGCCACCGGGGCCAGGTCGAGGCCGTCGGCGGCAGCGGAAGGCGCGGTCGCGACGAGCAAGAAGCCGACCATCACCAACGCCGTTGCGAACCGTGACGTGTCCACCATTTCGCCTTTCCTTTGCCGATCGCCCGCTGTGTGTTTCGGCACAGCGTAGAGACGATTACTCGGCGCTTCACCTTTCGGAAATTGGGAAATACCCGCGAGCGGATCGGGATTGTCCCTATGCCGTGAGACGACGAGCTGCGGCTATTGCGCGATGAACGCCAGCGCGATCGAGGCGAGCATCAAGATCAGAAAAGCGAGCCCGCGATGATCTCCGCCGGCGGCCCCGGCTGAAACTCGCACGGGGCGCGCCCGCATCCGCACGTGCGGCGCCACCGACCGACCATACGTCGGTTGGGCGTACCGCGTCCGAATGGTGGCTCTCGATCGGATGCGAAGCGGCTGCTGCATCATCATGACCTTTCGTCGTCGCAGGGCGAAGTCCTGATTCACCGCGGGCGGTTTTAAGGGAACGACCGCACCGCTGTAAATTCGCAGAATCCCTCGTGCCCTTCGGGGAGATCCCACCCGCCAAGTAATGTGCGATCGCAGCGAATCGCGCGGGAATTCCCGATGTGCGGGAGGGGGATCTGCGAATTTACATACCGTTCGCATTGCTTAAAACGCGTATGCCGCGGACGAGATCATGTTCCCTGCCATGAGCTTCTACGAATCAACTGCCATGCGAACGAGGAGTGAAGTGCGATGAAGATGAGAGACAGGACGGTGTTGGCTGTGATGCTGCTCGTCGGGTTCACGACGGGCGAGGCATCGGCGCGCTCGACGTGTCGCGCGAAGCTGCAGATCGGCGGTGCCGCCGCGCCCGGAAAGGGCGTCATGGCGCGCTGTACCGACGGCACCGCGGCGTGCGACAGCGACGGCGCCGCCGACGGCGGCTGCACGTTCAGCGTCAGCCTGTGCTTCGATCAGGGCGGCGCGAGCTGCAGCCCGGACGACGTGAGACAGGCGAGCATCGTCCCCGGTGCGGGGTTCGAGGGCATTTCGGCCGCCATGGAGGCGTTGAAGGGCGATGCGGCGCCGGTGTGTACGGCAGCGGCCGACGTCCGCGTCGCGACGCACGGGAAGCGCAAGGGGCGGGCGGTGTTGAAGATGCAGACCGGAAAGACCATCGAGCGCCTGACGTTCCTTTGCCAGCCTGCGCGCAACGCCGGTGGGTCCGG
>VBKG01000561.1 GCA_005879585.1 Deltaproteobacteria bacterium
CTTCGCGAGGATCGGCGCCATCGCCGCTTCACGTGCGGCGGCCGTCAACGTCTCGCCGCGCGCCTCGAGCTGCTGGAGCTTCACCGTAAGCAGCGTCTGCGCCGCCTGCTCGCCGCCCATCACCGAGATGCGGCTCGACGGCCACGTAAACAGCAGCCGCGGCGAGTAGGCCCGGCCGCACATGCCGTAGTTCCCCGCCCCGTGCGAGGCGCCGATCAGCACCGTGAACTTCGGCACCGCCGCGTTCGCGACCGCGTTCACCATCTTGGCGCCGTCCTTGGCGATCCCGCCGTGCTCGTACTGCTTGCCGACGATGAAGCCGGTGATGTTCTGGAGGAAGAGGAGCGGCACCCGGCGCGCGCACGCGAGCTCGATGAAGTGGGACGCCTTGAGCGCCGATTCGGAGAACAGCACGCCCTGGTTCGCGAGGATCCCGACCGGATAGCCATGGAGGTGCGCGAAGCCCGTCACGAGCGTCTGACCGTAGACCGCCTTGAACTCGTGGAACCGGCTGCCGTCGACGAGCCGCGCGATCACCTCGCGCGCATCGGTCGGGCGGCGCGGGTCGCGCGACACGACGCCGTAGAGCTCGCGCGGGTCGTAGGCGGGCTCCTCGGGCCGCTCGCGTTCGAGCACGTAGCGACGGGGCGGCGGCATCGCCTGGAAGACCTCGCGCGCGATGGCGAGCGCGTCGTCGTCGCTCTGTGCCAGATGATCCGCGACGCCCGAGACGCGGGTGTGCACGTCGCCGCCGCCGAGCTCCTCGGCCGTCACCTCCTCACCGGTCGCGGCGCGCACGAGCGGCGGACCGCCGAGGAAGATCGTTCCCTGGTTCCGCACGATGACCGCCTCGTCGCACATGGCCGGCACGTACGCGCCCCCCGCCGTGCAGGAGCCGAGCACCACGGCCACCTGCGGCAGTCCCGCCGCCGACATCCGAGCCTGGTTGTAGAAGATGCGTCCGAAGTGCTCGCGGTCGGGAAAGACATCGGCCTGCAACGGCAGGAAGGCGCCCCCCG
This sequence comes from Deltaproteobacteria bacterium, assembly GCA_005879585.1. Taxonomy (GTDB): domain Bacteria; phylum Desulfobacterota; class Binatia; order DP-6; family DP-6; genus DP-3. Next base: position 1,020 of record VBKG01000561.1, read on the forward strand.
AGTCGACAAGATAGACACACGCGAGCCGGTTCTCGAGCGCGATCTCCTGCGCGCGGAGATGCTTCTTCACGGTGAGCGGGTAGTACGTGCCGCCCTTCACCGTCGCATCGTTCGCGACGACGATGCACTCGCGGCCCGCGACCCGGCCGATGCCGGTCACGATGCCGGCGCCCGGCGCTTCGTCGTCGTAGCAACCCCAGGCCGCGAGCGGCGACAGCTCGAGGAAAGCCGAGCCGCCGTCGAGGAGGCGGTCGATGCGGTCGCGCACGAGGAGCTTGCCGCGCGCGGTGTGCCGTGCGCGGGCCTCGGGCGGACCGCCGGCGGCGGCGCGGGCGCGCGTCTCGCGCAGCGTCCGCACCAGCCGCTCCATGTGCGCGGCGTTCTCGCGAAAGTCCGGATCGGATGGCCGGACGCGGCTCTCGAGCCGCACGCGGCCTACCAGAAGTACGATCGGCGGGCCGCCAGCCCGCGCGCGAGCATGGTGGCGATGCGCGCCTTCACCTGCTCGACCTTCTCGCCGATGACCTCGTCCTCGTCGCTCGGGTTGCCTTCGAACAGCATCGGCTCGCCGAAGGTGACGCGGTATTTGACGGGCAGCGGCATCAGCCCGAGCGGGCCGAGGAGCGGCCAGGTGAGGGTGACCGGGAAGGCGGGGATGCGGAGCAGGCGGGCGAGTGAGCGGACGTTGGCGATGGCCGGCGCCTGCTCCTCCGACCCGACGACGGCGATCGGCACGATCGGCGTGTGCGTCTCGAGCGCCAGGCGCATGAATCCCTGCCCGAACTCCTGGAGCTGGTAACGCTCCCAGATGAGCTTGTTCATCCCGCGGATGCCCTCGGGGAACGCGATGACCGCCTCCTCGTTCTCGAGGAGGTCGATGCAGTTCTTCCGCGTGCCGACGACCGAGCCGGTCCGGACCATGAGCTCGTTGACCCACGGCACCGTCGGGAGCCAGTACTCGCCCATGCCGCGGATGACGCGCGGCGGCTCCGCCTCGAGCAGGCAGGCGCAGGCGATCATCGCGGCGTCGAGCGCGATCTGCCCCGCGTGGTTGCTGATGAGCAGGACCCTTCCCGATGGGATGTTCGCGATGCCCTGTGTCTCGACCCGGAACCAGTAACGGTAGAAGAG
>VBKG01000562.1 GCA_005879585.1 Deltaproteobacteria bacterium
CAGCCTGAGCGGCACGAGCGCGAGCGAGGCGGCGGGCGGGTCGCCGCCGAACAATCGCTGCATCCAGGGGTTGTCCTCGAAGCTCGGGACGACGTGTCTGACCAACGCGGACTGCGCGTCGACGTGCGCCACGACCGCGGACTGCTCGCCCGGCGCGACGTCCTGCGCCTCCGGCGCCTGCAGCAACGCGAAGTGCGCCCAGACGAAGTGCACGAACGCCGGCTGTCTCTTCGGTCCGCCGCTGCCGATCCCCAATACCTCGCACGCCGGGGCGGCAACCAGCACGTGCGTCATCAATACGGCCACCGCCAGTGCCGCCGGTACCGCGGACTGCAACGCGGGAAGCACGACGGGCCTGAACCTGCCGCTCAGCTCCGGCATCTTCCTGACCGGTGACCTCATGCCGATGCGCTGCTCGGGCGGGTCGACACCGGGTGCGAACTGCACGGGTGGCGGCGGCTGCGGAACGACGGTGGCATGTGCGGGCGGCGGTAACTGCGTGAACGACACCGGCCGGTGCCGGAGCCCGGATCCGGCCGACGCGTCGTGCTGCAGCGATGCGGACTGTCCGGCCTCGGGCGCCTGCGAGACGGGCAGCTGCGAGGGCGGCTCGAGCGCCGGCTTCGGGTGCATCACGACCGACGACTGCCCCGGCGGGAGCTGCAAGACGTTCATCCAGACCTGCCCGATCTGCAACGCCACCACGAACAAGTGCAACGCTGGCATCAACGACGGCTTGGCCTGCACGCCGGGCGACGGCGCCATCGACGGCGACTATCCGACCAGCCACGACTGTCCGCCATCGGCGGCGTCTGGCCTGGGCGCGCTGCCGATCGCATTCGTCCTCGACTCCGGCACCGTCACGAAGACCTCGGTCGACCTGCCGGGTGAGGCGAATGTGTTCTGCGGCTTCTGCCGGAAAGTAGCCAGCAACGCGTTCGCCCGCCGCTGCGGCGGCAGTCCGACGGGGCCCGTCTGCAACGGGAATACGGGCACTACGGGTCCGCCGTGCAGCGTCGCGGCCCCCTGCCTCCCGATATCCTGCACGTCGGACCCCGACTGTGCGGGCCAGACTCAAACTCAGGGGGGAGGCCCCTTCATTAGCTGCGGCCAGCGCACCGGGGGCGCCTTCACGAGCTCAGGCGTGGCGCGGACGATCGTCGAGACGGGCTCACCGTCGGGCCCGCTCACAGTCGGCGGGCCGGGCGCACCGTCGACCCTGGTGAGCATCTTCTGCATCCCATTGACCTTCAGCTCACTGGTCGACTCGGCGGCCGACCTGCCCGGTCCGGGCGCGGTGGCGATCACCGGGACGGCCCAAGCCCTGCCGTAAAGAGTCCTACCGATCTCGAGGGAGCCCGCGATTCGCCGGGCTCCCTCGTTGCGACTAGGCACGCGCCGTCAGTTTGGCTCTGGGCGATATCGCTACAGCATGTTCCGCGCGGCCAGGCGGTAGACTCTCGATAGCGCGTACCTCCGCGGCGACAGCGCGGATACGCTAGGCAGCTTGCGGTATGCGCGGGACCCCCCCGCACCGGTACGAGGGTATTGCGCCGTACTCGTCTGGCTCCGATTCTGCCTGAAACCGGAGACGTTGCTCTGCCGAGCGGGAAGGGGGTCACTCCAATGAGGTTGATCGTTCGCTCCCTCGCGGCTTTCGGTCTTCTTCTCGCCACGCGGCAAGATGCCCTCGCGGCGTGCGACCCGTCGGTCCTGGCGAACGCGCGCGCGCAGATCGCGATGGAATGCGATTGCGCCAGCGCCAGCAACCACGGTGAGTACGTGTCGTGCGTGACTCACGCGACCAACGATGCGGTCAAAGCGGGGACGCTTTCTAGCGACTGCGTCGACGCGATCATGAACTGCGCGTCCAACTCGACGTGCGGGAAGCCCGGATTCGTCACCTGTTGCCGAACCGATGCGGGCGGCATCACCTCGTGCAGCGTCGTCAACAAAGCCAGCAACTGCACGGCGCCCCAGCGTGGAACCGCCCAGGTAGGCACGCAGTCGAGCTGCTGCGACGCGTGCGCGGGTGGCGGCACGACCACCACGACGTCGACGACGACCACGACAGTCGGCGCGTGCAGCGCCTGCACGGGTGGCGTCCCAGGACACATCTCGTTCACCACCACGGTGGGGACGGGCCAATGCGGGCACCTCGACGCCGACGGAGCCCCGAACTTCTTCCCGCTCGCCTGCGGCGGACTCTTCTTCGGGGGCGACCACTCACACCACCACAACCACGACCACGACGACGACGATCGCGACGACGACCACCACGACGTCGACGACGACCACGACAGGCGGCGCGTGCAGCGCCTGCACGGGTGGCGTCCCAGGACACATCTCGTTCACCACCACGGTGGGGACGGGCCAATGCGGGCACCTCGACGCCGACGGAGCCCCGAACTTCTTCCCGCTCGCCTGCGGCGGACTCTACTTCGGGGGCGCGAACGTCGGAGTACCCCTGCCGTCCAAGGTCCCGGATCAGGGGAGCTCAATCACCAATGCTGCGTGCGCCAGTGGTACGACGCTCACCCTGACCGGCGCGTCCGCGTCCGAGACGACGGGCGGTACGCCGCCGAACAACCGCTGTGTCCAGGGACTGACGACGAAGCTCAACACGGCGTGCCTCGTCAACGCCGACTGCGCCTCGACGTGCACGACCACGGCGGACTGCTCGCCCGGCGCTGCCTGCAACGCCGGCGCCTGCAGCAACGCAAAGTGCGCTCAGACCAGGTGCACGAACGCCGGCTGTCTCTTCGGGCCGCCGCTGCCGATCCCGAACTC
>VBKG01000563.1 GCA_005879585.1 Deltaproteobacteria bacterium
GCCTCGGCGCACTGCCGATCGCCTTCGTCCTCGACTCGGGGACGGTCACGAAGACCGCGGTGGATCTGACCGACCAGGTGAACGTGTTCTGCGCGTTCTGCAAGAACAAGGCTCTCAACTCGTTTGCCCGTCGCTGCGGCGGCACGCCGGCCGGCAGCGTCTGCACGGGCAACACCGGCACGACGGGCGCGCCGTGCAGCGCGGCGGCACCCTGCCTGCCCATCCCGTGCACGTCGAACGCCGACTGCTCGGGCCAGATCCAGTCGCCCGGCTTCACGAGCTGCGGTCAGCGGACATCGGGCGCGTTTACGGCGAGCAACATAGCCCGGACGATCGTCGAGACGGGCTCGCCCTCGGGTCCCCTGACGGTGGGTGGCCCCGGCGCGCCGTCGAAGCTGGTAAGCATCTTCTGCATTCCCTTGACGTTCAGCTCCCTCGTCGACACGGCGGCCGACCTGCCCGGTCCGGGCGCGGTCGCGATTTCGGGCACGGC
>VBKG01000564.1 GCA_005879585.1 Deltaproteobacteria bacterium
TGGGTCCATCTCCGGCTCTGCCGGACGTGCGGGCACGTCGGCTGCTGCGACAGCTCGCCGAACCGTCACGCCACCCGCCACTTCCACGCCACGCACCACCCGATCATCGAGGGGTACGACCCGCCCGAGGGCTGGGCATGGTGCTACGTCGACGAGGTGACGCTCGACCTCGGCGACGACGCGACGCCGCAGCGCGGCCCGATCCCGCGCTACGTCTGAATTCCGAGCTTCGTGAGATACGGGTCGACGTCGGGCGCGAACGCCGGGTGCTTCCGGAGTCGCGCGAGATGGCGCATCGCGCGCGGGAAATCCGCGACGATGTTCGTCTGCAGGATCGGCCGGAGCCCCTGCTGCTCGAGCATCGCCGCGCTCGCCTGCTCGTTGAAAAAGAGACACATCTCGGCGACGAAGCAGATGTCGGCGAGCGTGACGTCGCTGCCGACGAGAAACGCGCGGTCGGGGGACAACGCGCGGTCGATCCCGCCCGCATAGACGGCGAATCCGTCGCGGGCCCGCGCGTGGGTCTCGGACGAGACGGTCCCGCTCATCAAGGCGAGCAGATAGAGCTGCGCGTCGCGCGCGAAGACGAGGCTCGCGTCGAGGAAGCTGTCCACCCGCGACGCCTCATACGGACCGCGGCCGTAGAGCGGAAACCTGCTCTCGCCCAGACGGGCGACGGCCCGCATGATGCTGTTCGATTCGAAGATGCCGACTTTTCCGTCCGGGCTGAATGCGGCCGGCACGGTGCCGAACGGGTGCGCGTCCATGAAGGCGTCGGTCTTCCGGAGGGTAGCGCCCCGAAATCCCACGGTGCCTGCGCGGGCTTCCCCCGACGCCGTCGCCTCGCCGCTCGCGAGCGGGCGCGCGTCGAAGTCCCAGAGCCACGACTGGAGCTCCCTCGGCGAGCTTCCGCGCACCTCGACCTCGACGCCACAGAGTCGGGCGGCGATCGTCGCCTTCCATATCCGTGGATTCGGCAGATACGAGAAGATCCGCAGCTCGATCACGGTCACCAGCTCTCGCGAAACGGCCTGAGCTCCACGTTGAACGACCAGGCGGAGCGGTCCTGGTGCGCGACGTGCCACACTTCCTCGGCGATCGCCGCGGGCTTGATGAAGAACTCGTCCGGCGCGTTCGAGAACATCCGGCGCGTCCACTCGAGGTCGATGACGGCGTCGATCATCACGTACGCGACGTGCACGCCCTTCGGCCCGACCTCGCGGGCGATCGATTCCGCGAGGATCCGCTGCGCGGCCTTGGTCGGCGCAAAGCCCGCGAAGGTGGCCTTGCCGCGCACCGCCGAGGTGTTGCCGGTGGTGATGATGGCGCCCTCGCCCGCGTCGACCATGGCCGGAGCGAGGCGTCGCGCGAGATGCAGCAGCGCCATCGTGTTCACCTGGAAGTTTCGGTTCAGGACCTCGGGATCGATGTCCAGGAAGTTTCCGAACGCGCCGCCCACGGCGTTGTGGACGAGGACCCTGGGCACGCCGAGATCGGCGCGGACGGCCCCGAGCGTCCGGTCGAGCTCCGCCTCGTCGGTGACGTCGCACGGGTAGCCGCGCGCACGCTCGATCTCCCGCTCGAGCGAGGCGAGCCGCTCGCGGGTCCGCGCGAGCATCGCGACCGCATAGCCGCCGCGCGAGAAGCGACGCGCGATGGCGGCCCCCGTGCCGGGTCCCACCCCGGTGACGACGGCGACAGGGTTCGGCATGGCGGCGCCTCCTGTTCTCAGAACTTCTCTTTGAAGGGCCTCACGTCGAGCTCGTGCGTCCAGGCGCTCCGGTCCTGGTGCGCGAGGAACCAGAACGCATCGGCGATCGCCGAGGGCTTCAGCAGATCTTCGTCCTTCGCCTGCGGGAGGAACTGGCGGAGCAGCGGCATGTCGATGCCGCCATCCACGTTGACGTAGCCGACGTGAATCCCCTGCGGATGGAGGTCGCGCGCCAGCACCTGCGCCAGCCCGCGCACCGCGAACTTGGCCGGCCCGAACGCCGCGGAGTTGGGCCACGGCCGGACGCCCGCGGTGGCGCCGGTGATGAGGATCGCGCCGCTGCCGCGCGACAACATCTCGGGCACGACCTGTCGCGCCCA
>VBKG01000573.1 GCA_005879585.1 Deltaproteobacteria bacterium
CGGTCGCTCTCGTTCGCCAGCAGTGCGAAGAGCGTGCGGGCGACCGCCATGTGCTCCTTGCACTCGAAGCAGCGCGGCCGCTGTCCGAAGAGGTCCCCCTCGCGGACGTAGGTCGACACGGGGGAGATGCCGCAGAACGGCTTGTTCCAGCAGTCCGCGCACATCGGCTGCGCGTCGAGGAGCGACGCCGCCGCGATCGCCCGCACGGTCGGATGTCGGACGACGTCCGCGATCGTCAACTCCCGCACGTGTCCGAGCGCGAACAACGGATCGCCGAACGCGTCGACGCGTCGCGCCTCGTCGCCGGGGAATACCCGGCCGTCGGCGTCGTACGCGACCTCGCTCGTCCCGGCCAAGCACGGCGACCGGATCTCCCCCGTCGCGGGATCCCCGGAGGACAGGATCTTGTTCAGGAACATCGACGCGGTCGCCTCCGCGAGGTGAACGCCGCGGCGGTTCAGCTCCACGATGTAGCCGAACGCACGCTCATAGAACGCGACGTATTCCTCGGCGGTGTACCCGATCGTCTGCCACGCCTCCGCGTCGAACCCGAGCGGGCCGAGGGGCCGCAGGTGGATGGACCGCATCCCGCGGGCCACGTACTCGTCCACAACCTCGCGCCACGCCGACAGCGTCCGCCGCGTGGTCGTCACCCGGGCGTCGACGTGCCAGACGTCGGGATCGCGCCCGAGCTCGCGATATCGGCGGTCGAACCACTCGATCCACCGGACCACGTCCGCGTGCGCGCCCGCCACCGTCCACTTGCGGTTCCCGTCGTGCAGCTCGGCCGGTCCGTCGAGCCACGTCCGGATGGCGACCTCGTTCGCGACCAGCCACTCCGCCGTCTCTTCGGTCATGCGGCTCAAGTTGCTGACGAGCGTGACGCCGAGCGTCTTGCCCGCGGCGCGCTTGTTGGTCGCGCGCGCGAATTCGACGAGATGCCGGACGCCGTCGACGTTGAGCAGGGGCTCGCCGGCGTGCCCCTGGAGCTGAAAGGAGACCGACGGCGACGTGCTCTGGAGCGCGACCTCGACGATCTTCTCGGCCGTCTCACGGTCCAGGTCCGTGCGCGCGTCCGGTGCCGCCGACGGGGCGTCACGCCCGTCGCCGCGCCGGGTCATCGTGACGACGTGCAGCTCCGGCCCGCGCGCGACGTGCTGGATGCGCCGCGTGAGCCTGGTCGCGAGCGCGTCGAGATCGAGGCCCTCGCGGAGAAAGCCCCCGGTCTGCAGCTGCGCGAAGCGCGGGTGGCCATCCCTGATCTCCCCCGCCAGCAGCTCCGCGAACTCCGGCTCGCTCAGAAAGACCCAGTCGCCGCCGTCCGTGGTGACCAGGACCTTCCCGGCGATCCGGCCCCAGCGGAAGAATCCCAGCTGGTCCGCCGCGAGCGTCGGCGGGGAAGGCACCACGGCGCCGGCGGCCACTACTCGTCCTCGGGCGCGGGCGCCCGGCGCATGCGCACGATCGTCTCCTGCAAGGCGAGGTTGCAGAACGAGTTCTCGATCGTCTGGCGATCGCCGCCGGTCACCGCGTCGATGACAGCGATCACCGCATCGCCCGAGCGCTCGAGGGCGATGTCCGCGTACTCGGCATATGCCGCCGCGGCCGCCTCGACGGCCTCGGGGGTGTAGAGCGATCGGTCGAAGGTGATTCGGGCCATCCGGGACGTTCGGGACGCTACTTCGGCTCGGTTCCCTTCTCGCCGGACTTCTCTTCCCAGGGAACCTGGATCTCGAGCGGGTCATCGCCGAGCTCCTCCGAGTCGAGCTCGGCGAGAAGATCGTCGACGGAAGGGGCCGACGCGGCCGCCCGCAACGCCGCGGCCGTGTAGTACTCGCGGATGCGAGCGGTCGCCTGCGACAGGCGCAGCCGCGTCACCTGCGAGAGCAGCTCGTTGAGAAACTCGCCGGCGAGGGCGTCGAGCTCGGCGGGCGTCGCCGGCCCGCGGGACGTCAAGCGGACGTTCACGACCCGCGGGCTCGGCCGGGACAGGAAGACGAAGCACCGGTCGACGAAGAGATAGGATCCGCCATAGATCGCCTCGAGCGGATAGACGGTCTCGTCGACGTCGAACGATACGTGATCGCGCCCCAGCGAGAACCCGAGACGCGACTCCGGGGCTTCCGACGGACCGTCTTGCTCACCGGGCGCCATCGACCTTCCTTTCGGCCGCCGATCTTTCGTTCCCCGTGCGGCCCCCCCAGCTCAGGGGCAAGGGTCGGATGTAGCTCAGTTCCGAGTCGGCCGGCAAGCAACTTCACGAAAAGCGGCTCGGGACCTTCACCCTCCCCAGCGCGGGCTCCTACCCCAGGCGGTGACTCTATTCCGGAGCCCGCAGACATGGCGCAGAACTGCACGGTCAAGTGCGATTAGGCCCGATTAGGCCGAAATTCCGGACGCGAGGCCAGCGTGCTCGATCGGCTCCGCCGGCACCATGCAACGTCGCCCTTCTGGCGCGCGCGGCTGGCGCGACAGCCGGGAAGAGTCCTCATCACACGGCAGACTCACACACTGGCACCGGCCCCCGCCCACGGCGCGGAGAGGTGGCAGCGGAGCGCCGGGCCGCCGAGCATCGATCCGAGCCAGATCGAGGAGAGCCTGCGGCAGACACCGACCGAACGGCTCGAACGGATGCAGCGCCTCGTGGAATTCCTCGAAGAGGTCCAGCGCGCAGGTGGCGACCGACTTTCGAAGACTCGTTGACGCGCTCGCCCGTGCGGGGGTCGAGTTCGTGATCGTGGGCGGCGTCGCCGTGGTGGCTCACGGTCATCGAAGAGCGGCGCTCCTACAGCGTCGGCGCTCTCAGTCCAGACGCTCGGGCCAACGCCGCTTGCCGCGCATCAAACGTCAGGAGCTCTTTGAGTCCCAGCACGAGAGCGGCCGCGACGTGCAGGACATCCGGGCTCCGTGTACCGAGTGTCTCGGTATGCAGGGCACTCAAGCGCTCGGCTTCGGTCATGATCGCCGCGAGCGCGGGTGAGGCTGCGGCCAACACGCCGCCCGCGAGATCCGCCAGGATCATGTTGAGGGACGCGTCGCGCTGCGAAGCCGTGATCTCGCCGCGAAACACCCGCAGGCGCAGCGCATTGCGTAGCTCGAGCTGGTGCAGCCACGTGTGAGGCAGGGGTAGAACCTGTCGCTTCATCCGCGCTGCGGCGCGGGGCGTGTGCCTGTCTAGGGTATAGAGCGAACAAAGAAAGCCCGTGTCTGCGTAGGCCCTCACGACTCGCCGCGCGATTCGGAGATCAGCTCGGTGCCCGTAGTCGGCAGCGGCGTCTTCCCGTACATGGCCTTCAAGCGCGTCGCAAAGTCTGGGCGCCTCACCACCGATCGGCGTCTGGGGGCCGAGAGGATGGCCACCGGCTGGTTGCGACGGCGCACTTCCACCGTTTCCCCCTGAGCCACCCACGCGAGGACGGTCGTCGTGGCGTG
>VBKG01000574.1 GCA_005879585.1 Deltaproteobacteria bacterium
TGAGCCGGTCGAACGGCCGGCGCTCGTCGAGCTCGTGCGTCGCGCCGAAGAAGAGGACGACGCGCCCGCCCCCGCCCGTCGCGCGGCCGAACGCTGCCATGCGGGCAGCCTTCTTTGCCTTGGCGATGACGACGTCCGGCCGGAGCTTGCGCATCACCCGGCGCACGCCGAAGACGCGCGCGATCCAGGCGCCGCGGATGTCGTCGATCACCGGCACGCCCGCGGCGGCGGCTGCCCGGAGCCATGCGGTCCCCGGCCGGCCGAGCAGCGTGCAGGCATGACCGCGCGCGCCGAGGCCGGACGCGGTGTCGATCATCCATCGCTCGACGCCGCCGTATGCGGCGCTGCGATTCGCGTTGATGAACAGGACTCGCACGCCGGCTCGTTCTCGATGCGAGCTGGCCGGAGGTCAAGCGCGCCGGTTTGACTGCCTCGCGAACGCGCTAATTCCTGGCTCCGAACACAGTCGCCCTGTTGGCGATGACATCGGCTGCGGCATATTCCGCGGTCCAACAGACAGCGTCGTTCGATAGCTGCGCGATCACGGGCGGCGTGAGGCCGAGGGCCGCGGGCAGCGTCAGGTTATTGCCGGACCCCTTCGCGGAGATTGCGGCGCGACCGGCGGTGGCCGCTTTCAGAACGACGGACGAGATGCCGTTTAGAAAGGGCGTAGCACCCCCGTACCGGAACCCCGTACTGGTCGTCTCCCAGCATGGCGTGTCGACGGAGCTGTTCGTCGCGGCACACGTGCCACCGGCGGGCACGGGCGCTCGAAGGACGAGCCGCGGGGTCGTGGCCACATTGTCATAGACACAGAGCTGGTAATCGGTCACCGTCCGTGGATCGCCGAAGTCCGACGGGATCGCGTTACCTCTAGCCCACTTCCAAACAAGGCGCTGTTTATCCACGTCGTCGGCCCGCAGAAAAATGCTTGAGCGACCCCCCGTGCGGCATCCGGTGAGCGGAGCAGGCGGACAGAGGTCGCTCGCCGGGTGACCGTCTGAGGCCTGAATATTATCCACCATGAAGCCACGGCGGAATGACCCTGCGGCGGCTACCTGATCCATACCGTCGATGGCGAGCGCATCTACCACCGATAATCCTCTTCCGTCGTCGACCATACGACGCCAGATCTCCGCGCCGGTGCCGCCGTCGAGACGCAGTATTATTGACACGACGCTGCCGCTCTTGTTTCCGAGGTATCCAGCGGCCACGACATCCCCACCAGGCTCCGTGACAACCGCGCGCGCGTCGCTGCCTGCTTGCGACTCCGCATTCCCCGTAAGTTCCAGGCGCCAAAGCTCCGCGCCACTCGCACCAGCCACTTTGACAGCCAAAAACGTCGAGAGGCCCAAGTGACCGTCGTAGAGCGAGCCACCAACGGCGACGTTTCCCGTGTCGTCGACGGCGACCGAGGTGGCTAGGGAACCAACACCACCCATCACTTGTCGCCAAAGCTCGTCGCCCGTCCCTGACGCCATCCGGACGACGGTGAAGCCACCTCCGGCGGTAATGACATCGCCGCTGGAGGGTTCGATAGCGAGCGCCGCGGCAAAAAAGTCTCCGTTAGAGACGACGGTCGGGACGGCGACGGCATGTCGCCAGACTTCCGTTCCCGTGGACCCGGCAAGCTTTATGGTAACCATCTCGTTCCCCGGCGGATACGAAAAAACGTAGCCAGCCGCGACTACGTCACCGCTGGGATCGACGGCTACGGCGTACGCAACGTCGTCGAAGGACGGGCTGTTCCCTGTCAACGTCACGCGCCACAGCTCCGCACCGGTCGATCCCGATAGCTTGACGACCGTGAAATCATGAGTCGATGTACCGCCGACCACGACGTCGCCGGCCGAGTCCACCGCCAGCGATTTCGCGTCACCGCCGAGGGGCGTAGTGCGCCATACCTCCGTGCCGGTGGAGCCCGCGAGCTTCACTACCCCAAACGCTGCTCCCGCCGCGACAACGTCGCTCGCAGAGTCCACGACCACGGCATTGGCCGCGTAGGAAGGGTCGCCGAACGGCCCGAGATAGCGCCAGCGCTCCGCGCCGCTATCACGGGCGAGCCTGACAACTTTGAACCCGCCACAGAAGTTGAGGGGGCTACATGCGAATCCGCCCGCGACTACGTCGCCGTCGGACATCAGAGCAACCGTGTTAGCAGCTCCGCGCGAGACGGCCTGCCAGGCCCGGGCGGTTCTGAACCCGAGTACGCTGGTGAGGCAGACCCCGATGACGAGCACTGCGGATTTCGCTGTCTTGTCCATGGCCGCCCTCGTGAGGGCACACCCTTACCATGGGCGGTTTAGGTTCGAACATATGAAATGTCGCATCGCACCCTCCCCGTGAACCTCTAGCCGCCGCTTCCGACGACGTCGCCACCCAATCCGCGCAGTCCGGTTGCCGCTCGGCCCCCGAGCGGCTAAAAAGCCCCGTCCTTCTTGGGTCCCCGTCGTCTAGCTTGGCCTAGGACACCGGCCTTTCACGCCGGTAACGTGGGTTCGAATCCCGCCGGGGACGCTCTGTTTTTTGTGTGCCGGCGCCCCCGCTAGCAAC
>VBKG01000575.1 GCA_005879585.1 Deltaproteobacteria bacterium
AAGTCCGCGGCGGCTTGGAAGTCCGCGGCGGCTTGGGCTTTTCCGAAAATGGCTCGCGCCACCGTCTCAACAATGGCGCCGGGCCGCCCGCCCCGCCACGAACGCGCTCACAAGAAAGGGGGGGGCCGATGCCGGCGTCCCTATCGATCCCTTCCCCCGCTCTCGAAGGGGCCCCCCTGCCCCATTTTTGCAAAGGACCCCCGCCCCCCGTATGCTCCGCAAGCTTAACCGTCGTCGCTCAGCGGGCGTGGCGGAATGGCAGACGCAGCGGACTTGAGGAAAACTTGAGTGCTCGCCCGGAAACGGGCGATGCAGAACTGCCCAAATTCGGGGAACCCTCTCACATGGCGATCCCGAGCCAAGCCCGGTCGCAACCCAACCGGGAAGGTGTAGAGACTAGACGGGCAGCACCTAACCCCGGGTTTCACCCCGGGCATGGTGAAGGGATAGTCCAGACCGCAAACCTGGCCTCTCTGCTCCCGAGTGCAGTGAGCCAGGGCGGCGAAAGCCGTAGACGGTAAGAAAATCCGCGGAGCTTAACCGCTCGTGGGGGTTCAAATCCCTCCGCCCGCATACCCTCTTTCCCACCGGGGAAACAGCGGGCCACCATGTCCCTGCCCGGCGGGTCGGGCGGGATCGGCCAGTGCTTCACGTGGACGCCTCGATCGAAATTCTTTCGAGTGTTCTCAGGCACGACGCCAGCCGTTCACATATGAGCGTCGACGGATCAGAAGCGACCGATCAGGGTATCGCCAGTCCTGGTGACAAAGTGGAGCAGCTCCGTCTCCCCGCCCCCCTCGAAGGGGATCAGGCGCCCGACGCCGAGGTCGGCATAGCGGCGCACCGTGTCCGCGTCGAGGTGGACCGCCGGCGTGACGCTGATCTCGAACCCTGCGAGACCGCCCGGACGGCCGAGATCGCGAGCCGCCTGCTCTAGACCGGCGACGCAGCGCGCCGTCTCGTCGACATCGAGCGCGAATCCGTACCAGCCCGACGCATGGCGGAGCGCGCGCCGGAAGGCTTCGGGCGTGTGTCCGCCGATGACGATCGGCGGATGGGGCGACTGCGCGGGCCGCGGCCACGCCTGGACGCCGCGAAACGCGAAGAATCGACCGTGATACTCCGGCTTGTCCTGCGTCCAGATCGCGAGCATCGCCTGGAGGTACTCGATCGCGCGCTCCCCCTTGTCAGTGAACGGGATGCCGAGCGCGTCGAACTCGGCCTTCAGGAACCCGACCCCGAGGCCGAAGATGAGGCGCCCGCCGGAGACGACGTCGACGCTCGCGAGCTCCTTCGCCAGGACCAATGGATTGCGCTGCGGCAGGATGATGATCCCGGTACCGAGCTTCACGCGCTGGGTGTGCGCCGCGACGAACGCGAGCGAGACGGCCGGATCGAGAAGCGCGCTTTTCGGGTCGAGGTGCTGAGCGAGGCGGCGCCTCGATTGGTGGCCGATGCCGCTCGGCACGGGCGAGGCCGGCACCTGCGGGTCCGGGTCCGGCAGGACGATGTGCTCCCCCGTCCAGACCGACTCGAATCCGGCGGCCTCCGCCGCCTGTGCGACGCGGACCGCCGTCACGGGGTCGCTGCACGGTCCCATGTTGATGCCGAACAGGCCGAACTTCATCATGCGTACCCGCCCGACGCCTCGATGCGCTCGCCGGTCAGCCAGCCGGACTGGTCCGAGGCGAGGAACGCCACGGTGCGCGCGATGTCGTCCGGCCGGCCGGGGCGGCCGAGCGCCGTGCGTGCGACCATCTGCTTCGCGGCGTCGCTCGCGGCGTCCAACCCGATGGCTTCGGAGCCCTCGGTGAGGACGTAGCCCGGATTCACCGAGTTGACGCGGATGTTTTTCGGCGCGAGCTCCACCGCGAGCACACGGGTCATGGTGTCGAGCGCGCCCTTCGTCGCCGAGTAGACGACCAACGCCGCCGCCGGCTTCGTGCTCGCGATCGAGCCGATGTTGATGACGGTCCCGCCCGACGGCCCGAAGTGCTTGACCGCCTCCTGGGTCGCGAGAAGCGGGCCGAGGACGTTCGTGTCGAAGTGCCAGCGGTACTCGGCCTCCGTGACCTCCTCCAACGGCTGGAAGTGGAACACCCCGGCGTTGTTCACGAGCACGTCGAGTCTCCCGAACGCCTTCCTCGTCTCCGCGAAGAGCCGCCGGACGTCGCTCGCCTTCGAGACGTCACCCTGGACGGCGATCGCCGTGCCGCCGGTCTCCTTGATCTCGGCGACCACGCGCTCGGCGCCCGTCTTGCTCGACGCGTAGTTCACGACCACCGCGGCGCCCTCGGCAGCCAGCTCCTTCGCGATCCCCGCGCCGATGCCCTTCGACGCGCCGGTCACGACCGCCACCTTGCCCTTCAGCTCGCTCATGATGCCCCTCCTTCCTGCGGATGCTCGCCTCGACGATTAGACAATCGTCTCCGCAAGCAGCGTGCCGCCCTAGCAAGGCCCGAGAGCTGAAGGCCATCCTGCGACTGGGATGCCGAAGTCGGCAATCGTGCCGACGTGTTCGGCACCAGCACGGACGTCACAGGACTTCGC
>VBKG01000577.1 GCA_005879585.1 Deltaproteobacteria bacterium
GCCGCGCGCGGACGGCGTCTGCACGTGCACGTCGAGGATGACGTACGGATCGCCGTCGAGGAGGAGCCGGAGCCCGCGCTTGAAGTCGCCGGTCGAGAGCATGGCCAAGGGCTCGTCTAGCGGACCGGGCGCGGGGAGGCAAAGCATCCGGGACGTCACGCCGAGCGCAGATCCACTCCGGTATCGATGAAGACCCGCTCGAAGTAGTCCGTGGCGCGCAGCAGGCCACTGAGGCCGACCCAGCCCTCGTCACTCAAGGCGCCCCGCCAGCCGAGGAACGAGAGCGCGTCGGGCCCGACGGGGAAGCGCAGCCGCGGGTCGTGACTCTCGATCACGACGTCAGCGCATCCTGCCGGTTCAGGCGCGCGAGAACTGGCCGTGCGGGAAGAACGGAACGAAGCGACGGCCACCGGCACCGGCACCCGGGAAGAAGTGCCGGCGCGGCACGAAGCTCACCGCGAACGCGTAGGGGAACGCGTACGGCGGGCCGGGGAGGCCGTAGTACGGGGGCGCGCCATAGTACGGCGGCGGATAGCCGGAAGCGGCGTCCGGCGCGATCTGTGGTGAGGCCTGCTCGATGACGATCGTGGCGGGTGGCGGCTGCGGAACGGCAGCCAGAGCCGAGCGCGCCAACTGTTCGGCAAGAGCGACCTGGCGCTCGGCTGTCTCCAGCCCGGCGTCGAAACCGCGCTGATACGCGTCGGCCTGAGCGGTTGTCGCACTCATGGGGGGCAGCATCGCTTCCTCACCCGGTCGGGGTCGCGGGGCGGGCTTTGCGGTGAACTTCTGGGCAGAGGCCTGCTGGTCCTCGGGCACGTCGCTGGGATCGTTGCTCAGCATGAGCACGCCGCCCTCGCCCTTCCAGCTGTAGACCGTCGCGCGCGCCACAGGAAGCCGGAGAAAGAGGAGCGCGACGGTGGACACGAGCAGCATTCGCCCCGGATTCGAGCCAATCATCTTACCGACCTCGGGGAGCCATCGCAGCTCAGGTTCGAGCGGGTTTCCCACCAGGTACCGTACCCCTTTGTCCGAACCGTCGCCATGGCCCGACGTCGGGTTCGCCGTGCATCCTCCGGCGTGGCTCGCACGTAGCATGGCCAACGACCAACTCCTGCGGGTCAGCTCGGGACGACATCGAATCCGGCACCGACGACCCCGGGACAGAATAGGAGGAGTGTCTCATGCATTCGAAACTTTTCGCGATGACCACGCCCGCGGGCCGTCTTCGGCGGACGATCGCCGGTCTGGCGGCCCTGGCGGCGCTGCTTGCCGCCCCGGCGGCACGTGCGGCCTTTCTACCGCTTCCCGCCAACGGCTCGCAGGTGAACAACGACCTCGCCAACGCGATCGACCCGAACCAGGACGCGGGTGTCTCCGACGTCGCCGGCGGCGCGGTCACGGCCGGCAAGGTCCCGGTCCCGTGGGCGACCTTCGAGCAGAAGGTCGCCGGCGGCGAGCAGCAGATCTTCGTGCGAGCGTTCAAGAACGGGGCGTGGGTGACGCAGGGATTCCCGGCGTCGCTCAACATCGACCCCACCCAGGAGGCCGAAGCGCCGTCGATCGACTTCGCCGGGACGGGACGCACCGTCCCGTGGGTCGCGTGGTACGAGCCGAGCGCGACTTCCGGGTGGCCGACGAACATCTTCGCCAGCCGTTTCAACGTCGCGGCCAACCGCTGGCTGCCCTCCGGCCAGGGCCGCGGCCCGAACCATCTCCCGTCCCTCAACGTGCACACCCTGCGCACGGCCGAGAACCCGTCGGTCGCCGGCGGTGCCGCGGTCGCGGGCAACGATCCGGTTCCGTGGATCACGTGGGAGGAGAACGACGGCGGCGCGACTGACGCCGCGGCTCTCCGGCAGATCTTCGTGGCGAAGGCGGTGAAGCAGGCCGTTCCGGGCACGGCGTGCCCGGTCGGGACGAAGCCCACCGGCGGGATCGACGTGAACGGATTCTGCTGGCAGCAGGTCGGACTCGATCGGCTGAACCCGAGCGGTCCACTCCCATCCGACTCCGGTGATCCCACGCTCAACATCGACCCGACCCGCTCGGGGGTCGAGCCGGACATCGCGTTCACCGGTCCGAACGACACCGTCGCGTGGGTCGTCTGGTACGAGGAGGATCCCACCCAGATCGACGGCCTCCGCAGCAACGACATGGTCTTCGCGGCGAAGATCGTCGCGGACGCCACGGCCGACGGTGGCTTCCGTTGGGTCGCCGTCGGGAACGGGACGGCCGGACAGACCAACGTCCTCGACACCTTGGGCGCGCACGGCTTCGGCAACTGCGCCGAGAGCCCGGACGCCGAGGACGCGTGCTCGCTCAACGCGATCGCCGACTGGTGGGCGGGGATCATTTCGAGCTCTTCAACTCCGGCCAGCCGGTGTCGAACACGGCGAACGACGCAACCCGACCCGACATCACGTTCTCGGGCAACGTGCCGTACATCTCCTGGCAGGAGGCGATCTCCGACGCGCAGGTGACGTTCGTCGGACACTTCGAAGGCGGCGCCGGCGCGCCGGTCTTCCAGCTCGACACACCGAGCGGCATCCCGAATTCGGGGTTCGGCAACGCCAAGGACCCGCTGCGCGCGCCGATCTCGTCGGGCTGCACGGCCAACCCGTTCAACGCCGACGGCGCGAGCTGCCAGGGCGGCGCGGTCGGGACGCCGTTCTTCCTCTACACTGCCGGCGACCCGGGCGCCCAGAAGCTCTTCGCCCAGGCATTCGCGCCGACCGACGTGTCGACGCTCGCCGCGACCGACATCTCCGCGACCGACGCGACGCTGAACGG
>VBKG01000578.1 GCA_005879585.1 Deltaproteobacteria bacterium
TGTTCGGTGTCTCCGGTCCGGGCGCGTCTTCCCCGCCGTTTACCGCTCCCTGGCCGCGGCCTCTCACGAGGGCTTTCGGATCATTCATTACTCCGTCCAAGACGATCACCTGCATCTTCTAGTCGAGGCCGAGAGCCGCGAGCGGCTGTCCGGCGGTCTTCGCGGTGTCGCGATCCGGATCGCCCGCGCGGTGAACCGTGCCCTCGGTCGCCGGGGGGCCGTTTTCGGCGACCGCTACCATATCCACGCGCTCGGGACGCCGCGTGAGGTCCGGCACGGGTTGGTTTACGTGCTGAAGAGCGCTTCATACTGCTTCACCTCGCTACAGGCGCGGAATCACTAGGGTCAGCTGCTGCGAGTTCGGTACGGCTGGCTCGCCAGACTGCGCACGCGGCTTCTTCGTGATGTGCCGAAGCACCGATGGGCGGAGCAGGGCTGCCTTGCTGATGATCCACGGACCGCGGGAGACGGGGCGAAGCGCGGCGACGACGCCCCGTTCGATGGCGCGCTTGAGCGTGAGTTCGGCGACCCCGACGAGCTGCGCGGCCCCGGCGAGCGTCAGCCATTCCGCATCCCCCTCGCGCGTGCAGACGGGGATCGCGTGCGAGGACCGCAAACTGCGCACCAGCTCACGCGTCCACGGATTGCCGCGGGCGGTGGGGATCCCGGAAGCATTGAGCGCCCGCGCGATGTGGTCGTCCGACGACACGCGCGCGAGCAGGCGGACCGCCTCGGTGACATCCGCGGGCGTCTGTCCGCGGTTGTTCCCGCGGCGGCGCCGGCGCACCGCGACTTCGGTATGGATCCCGCCCTTCCAGTGCACGACGAGCAGGATGTCGTGCTCGTCGACGTCGACGACGATCTCTTCGATGAGCGTGCGCAAGATCCGCTTCTTGAGCCGGACATCGCTGGCCGGATCGTGCCACACGCGCGCGACATCGGCCGCCAATGCCGCGAGTCGCGCCGGATCGAGGGGCGGACACGCGGGTTCCGGGCGCGCGGGCTCGAGCCGGCGCTCGCTCTCCCGTACCCGTTCGAGCGCCGCATTCCACCGCCGTTCGAGCTCCTCGGCGACGAGACGGTTCTCGGGTTCAACGGCATCGTACTGTCGCTGCGCCCGCTCGGCCGTGTAGCGGGTCGCTTGGAGCTCCAGCTCGAGTGCCTCGCGCAGGGCGTCCTGCCGGGCCCCCTCCTCCCGGACGAGCTGCTGCGCCGCTTCGAGCGCGCCCGGTTGCACCACCTCCAGCGCCAGTTCGGCGAGCCGGGCATCGACGTCGAGCCCGCTGAAGTTGATGCAGCGCGCCTCGCCGCGACTCGCATTGGCCCGGCTGCACTCATAGCGATGGACCCGCACGGCCGTCCCGCTGTAGTTCACGACGAGCCGCGCTCCACACCGCCGGCAGCGCAGGAGCCCCGCGAGCAGCGCCGGCCCGACCCGCGGCGCGCCGGGACCGGGGCGCCACCGCGACTGGCTGTTGCGACTCATCAGCGTTTGGATGCGATCGAAGGTCGCGCGATCGATGTACCCTTCGTGGTGGTCGGGCAGCAAGACGACGGCGGCATCGCCCGCGGGGCGCGGGATGACCCGCCGCTGGCGGGTGCCATCCGCGCGCAGCGTGGCGACCGCCATCGTCCGGCGATACGCGTACGCCCCGGCATAGATGGGATTCGTGAGCACCATGTGGAGCCACGCATAACTGACGCCCTTCCAGACGAGGTCCCCGCGGTCGGTGCGGTTGACGGGCACCTCGAGCCCGTGCGCGCGCATCCAGAGCAGCACCTGCCGCGCACTGCCGAATTCGAGGACCTTCTCAAACACCAGGCGGATCGTGTGCTGCACGCGGGCATCGGGATGCTTCTCGAGCGCGCCCTCCGGCGCTTTGCGGTAGCCCACGGCCACGCGGGCGTAGTATTCGCCACGCCGCGCCTTCTCCAGCCGCGCCTCGAAGGCCCGCACGCGGAGCAGGTCGAGCTCATACTCGTTCAGATTGCCCTTGAGGCCGAGCAACAGCCGATCGTTGGCGTGGCGCACGTCATAGACCGCGTCGTGGTCGACGAGCAGGGTGTCGACGTACCGGCAGACCTCCATGAGCCGCTGCCAATCGACGTTGTTGCGGGCAAGCCGGGAGAGTTCCCGCGCCCCGACCGCGCCGATCTTGCCGAGCGAGACCTGCGAGACGAGGCGCTGAAAGCCGGGGCGATCGACCATCCCGGCGGCCGACTTCCCGAGGTCGTCGTCGACGATCTGGACCTCGCGCCACCCGAGGCTGCGCAGCCGGTCCGCCATCGCGTATTGCAGCCGCCGACTCTCTTCGTTGTGCACCAGTTGATGCGCCGTCGATTGCCGGATGTAGAGCATCGCAGGGCGCGCGAGATGCCGGGCCGTGATTTTCTCACTCATCGCCGGCCTCCCGGCGCGCGCCCGCGTCGCGCAGCAGCCGTCCGAGGAGCGCGACGATGTCGCGCCGTACCTCCACCGGCAGCTCCCTCCACCGCGGC
>VBKG01000210.1 GCA_005879585.1 Deltaproteobacteria bacterium
ATCTTCATGTTGTTGTGGTCGTCGGCGATGGAGCTGCCGGTGCCCGCCAGCTCGAACTTCCAGGCGCTCGCCGCCTCGGGCGGCGTGCCGTCGACGTGGACGGCGAAGTAGTCGCGCTGCGTCAGCTGGTTCGACCAGAAGATGCCGATCTTGCCCGGGTTGCCGGGGAGCCACTCCACCTCGGCGTCGTCGTCGGCCTTGGC
>VBKG01000211.1 GCA_005879585.1 Deltaproteobacteria bacterium
AGCCGTCGTCGAGCGCCCAG
Organism: Deltaproteobacteria bacterium; assembly: GCA_005879585.1. Classification (GTDB taxonomy): domain Bacteria; phylum Desulfobacterota; class Binatia; order DP-6; family DP-6; genus DP-3. Next base: position 21 of record VBKG01000211.1, read on the forward strand.
GTCTGGGCGCCCGGGAAGTAGGTGTAGCGGTAGAGGCGGTTCTGCGCCGGAGTGACGCTGAAGCCGAAGCGCGAGACGACGTAGAGCTTGCCGGTCGGCGCGTCCCACATGGTGTCGGCGCGGCTCTTCCCGCGGTCGTCCACCGCGACGCCGGTGTCGATCCAGGTCTGCGTCGCGAGGTCCATCCGGTAGATGTGGTACTCGCTCTTCGGGGCGTTGAAGAGGACGCCCCACCAGACGCCGTCGACGAACCAGAGCTTCGACTGCGCCTTGGTGGCCGTCGCCTTGTCGAGCTGCACCTCGATGCTCGGGCCGTAGCTGAAGTCCTCGTAGCCGACCCGCGTGGCCGTCACCTGGAAGGTGATCGAGGCGCTGCCCGTGTTGTGGTCGCTGTCGGTGACCGAGGCCGTGATCGTGTGCGTGCCGGCCGACAGCCGGGTGATGAACGACGGACCCGTGCCGATCGGGCCGTCGATGCTCGACGTCCACTGGAGGTTGAAGGACAGGTCGCCATCCGGCATGTCGGTCGCGGAGCCGATGAAGGCGACCGGCTGGCCGAACACCGCGCTGCTGGTGTTCGCCGGGGCTGCGATGGTGACCGCCGGGGCGCCGTTGCCGACCGTCACGTGGATCAGGTCGGCCGCCGTGGCGCCCATGCTGTCGCGCGCCGTGGCCGTGATGATGTGGGGGCCCAGGCTGAGCGTCGCGCTGACCGACGGGCCGGTGCCGAGGACGCCGTCGCGGTCGGACCGCCAGGTGAGCGTGGACGCGATGTTGCCGTCCTGCGGGTCGGTGGCCGTGGCGGTGAACGTCGTGCTGGTGCCGGCGCTGACCATCGTCCCGTCGGTGGGCGAGGTGATGTGGACGGTCGGGTTCGTCGCCGTCGGGGCGTCACGGAAGATGATGAGCTGCGGGGCGCCCGTGCCGCCCTCGCGCGAGACGAACTCGGCGCGGTCGATCGACAGCGTCTTCACGACGAAGTCGTAGGTGCCGTTCCCGGTGACGGCCGCGCTCACGTCGTAGTCGACGGTTTGCGAGGGGACGATCGGCCCCGCCACCGAGGACAGGATGGCGGCGTCCGGCGACGGCTTGTTCAGATGGTTGATGGTTAGCTCGTCCCAGGCCGTGCTGACCGTGTGGATCTCGCCGCCGCTGTCGCTGCCGGAGTTGGTGGCGGAGGTGGTCGTCATGCGGACGATCGCCCGCGCGACCGGCCCTGGCGGGAGGCCGCTCACCGTGAAGCGGAGGTAGATGCGGTCGACGGGCTGGTTGAAGAGCCGCAGGAAGGTCGCGGTTCCGAAGTTCGTCGACTGGCTTGCCGTGCCGCCGTCCGTGTAGGCGTCGGCGGCCGCCGGGAAGCTGATGCCGCCGCCGCTGACCGTGATCGCGATGGCGGCGCTCCCGACCGCGCCGGCCGAGTCGCTGACCGAGGCCACGATGCGGTGCGTGCCGGCCGACAGCGCGCTGGTGCTGAAGGAGCGGCCGGTGCCGATGACGCCGTCCAGGCTCGAGACCCAGGCGAGGTTGGCCGAGATGTCGCCCGCCTCGTCGATCGCGCTGCCCGTGAAGGTGACCGCGCTGCCGACCGGGATCTGCGCGCCGGAGGCCGGCGCGGCGATCGTCACCTGCGGCGCCCGGTTGTTCGAAGTCGAGCCGGGCGTGATGGTGACGATGACGAAGGCCGAGCCGGTGAGGCCGCTGCTGTCCGCCACCTGCGCCGTGATGACGTGCGTGCCGCGGGCGAGCGTCGAGGTGGTGATCGAGCCGCCCGTGCCGATCATGCCGTTCAGGTCCGACACCCACTGGATGCGGGCGGTGAGTGTGCCGTCGATGCCGTCGAGCGCCGTCGCCTGGAACGTGATCGGCGTGCCGGCCGCGGCGGTCGCCCCGTCGGCCGGCTGGGTGATGGTCACGCGGGGCGGCGCGTTGCCGACACCGATCGTGATCGTCTTGGTCGAGGTGAGATTGTCGCTGTCGGTCACCGACGCGGTGATGACGTGGCGGCCAGCGGCGAGGCGTGCCGCGGTGACGGTCGCCCCCGTGCCGAGCGAGCCGGCGACGTTTGACGACCAGCGGATCGTGTTGGACCGGTCGCCGTCCTTGAAGTCGAGCGCGGTGCCGCTGAAGGTGACCGACCCGGAGGTCGAGAAGCCGTCCGCGGGCGCGACGATGGTGAGGACCGGCGGCGCCGCGTAGACGGTGACGGTGATCGACGCGGCGCGTGTCTGCCCGCCGCTGTCCGCGGCCGTGGCCGTGATGTGGTGGGTGCCGACGACGGTGAGCCGGACGGAGACGGTCCCGCCGGCGCCGAGCGCGCCCTGGAGGTCGGACGCCCAGGCGATCGCCGAGGTGAGGTCGCCGTCCTCCGCGTCGGTCGCCGTGGCGGTGAGCGTGACGGTCGTGCCCTCGTCCACGCCCGACCCGTCGGCCGGGGCCGTGACCGTGATCCTCGGCGCGCCGTTGCCGACCGTGACCGTGATCGACGCGGTGCCGGTCGTGCCGAGGCTGTTGGTCACGCTCGCCGTGATGCGGTGGTCGCCCGTGGAGAGCGTGGAGGTGCTGATCGAGCGGCCCGTGCCGATCCGGCCGTCGCGGTCCGACGTCCACACCAGCAGCGGGGCGACGTCGCCGTCCACGTTGTCGGTGGCGGTGGCGGTGAAGCTGGCCGCGAAGTGGATGGGGAAGAGCCGGCCGTCCTGCGGCGCCTTGATGGTCACGGCCGGCGGACGGTCGCTGGCCGTCAGCTGCAGCGTGGCGACCCCCGTGAGGCCGGTGGAGTTCCGGACCGTGGCCGTGATCGTGTGCACGCCGCGGTGGAGCGAGGCGGCGGTGACGCTGCCGCCGGTGCCGAGGGCGCCGTCGACGCTCGAGCGCCAGATGATGACGCCGGTCAGGTCGCCGTCCCGGTCGTCGCGGGCCGTCGCCGTGAATGTGACTGCCTGGTCGTCGAAGGCGCTCGAGCCCGCCGCCGGGGCGGTGATCGTCAGCTGCGGCAGCCGCCGGGTGGCGGGCTGGCCGAGCATGACGACGAGGTGCGGCCGGTTGGCGGCGATGAGCGACTCGCGGCTCTCGTACTTGGCCGCGTCGGAGCTGGAGCTCGTGAGGGCGAAGTTGTAGGTGCCGTCCCCGGTCACTGCCGTCGCGCCGAGGTCGAAGGTGACGTGCTGGCCCTGCACCACCGGCAGCGAGTTGGACGCGAGCACGGGACCGTCGATGACCGGCCGGGTGTTCCAGGTGGTCGCGCTCTCCGACCACGCGGTCGTGAGGCTGTTCACCTGACCGCCGGCGCCGCCCGAGGCGGTGCTGGAGCTCCCCACCGTCATCTGGAGCTGCGTGTCGATGATCGGGAAGCTCCCGATGCCGGTGACGGCGAAGCGGAGGAAGCTCGCCTTCCGCGTCGGCGACGTGCTGCCCACGTCGAGCTCGGTCGAGGCGCCGAACTTCGTGGTCGGGAAGAACTCGTCGCCGTAGGTGTCGGCGATCGGATCGAAGGTGAACGAGGCGACGTGCACCACGACCGACACCTGGGCGGCGCCGTCGTTGTGGGCGCTGTTCGTCGCCTTGGCGGTGATCGTGTGCGTCCCCATGCTGAGGCTGCTGGTCGTGAAGCTGGTGCCCGTGCCGATCTGGCCGTCACGGTCGGAGGTCCAGACCAGGCTCGCGGCGACGTCGCCGTCCACGCGGTCGGTGGCGGTGGCGAAGAAGGTGGCCATGTTGCCGGCGAGGAAGCCGTCGCTCTGCTGCGGCAGCAGGATCACGACCGCCGGGATGCGGATGACGGTGAGCGTGATGGTGGCAGACCCCACCAGGCCGCCCGTGTCGGTCACGGTGGCGGTGATGCGGTGCGTGCCCTCGCTCAGCATGTTGGTCGCGAAGGTCGCGCCGCTCGCGAGGACGCCGTCACGGTCCGACGTCCACTGGACGGTCGAGGAGAGGTCGCCGTCGGTGGCGTCGAGCGCGGTGACGTTGAACGACGTGCTCGCGTCCTGCGTCACCGTGCTGCCGGCCGCCGGCGACGTGATGGTCAGCGCGGGCGGCGTCGGCGTGATGATGACCGTGATCTGCGCGGTCGAGGTGGCGCCGTCGGAATCGGTGACCGACGCGGTGATCGTGTGCTGGCCCTCGCGGAGCCGGACCGCCTTCGAGGCGCCGACGAAGAGCGCGCCCTGGCGGCTCGACGTCCACTGCACCTGGCTCGAGATGTTGCCGTCGAAGTCGTCGTTGGCGACGGCGGTGAGCGTCACGTCGGTGTCCGCGGGCGCCGAGGAGTTGTCCTGCGGGGCGGTGACGGTGAGCGCCGGCGCGACGTTCGGCCCGCGCACGCGCACGATGACCTGGGCCTGACCCACGTTTCCGTTGATGTCGGTCACCGTGGCGGTGACGGTGTGGGTGCCGATGCTGAGGGTGCGGCTGATGCTCGAGCCCGTGCCGAGCGTTCCGTCACGATCGGAGTTCCACTGGATCCGGCCGCTCAGGTTCCCGTCCTCGAAGTCGCTGGCGGTGCCAATGAAGCCGATCGGCCCCTGGGCGACGTAGAAGACGCTGTGGTTCTGCGGCGCGCTGATCGCCACGTTCGGCTTGTGGCCGACGTTGAGCGTGATCCGTGCCTGGCCGCTGAGGCCGGTCGAATCCGTCACGCGTGCCGTGATGACGTGCGTGCCCGGCTGGAGGTGCGGCACGATGATGCTCGCGCCCGTGCCGAGGACGCCGTCGAGGTTGGACGTCCACTGGATCTGGCTCGAGAGGTCGCCGCTCTCGGCGTCGGTGGCGGTGCCGGCGAAGGTCACGGGGGCGCCGATGTTGACGGTGGCGTTCGGCGCCGGGGCGGCGATGTTGACCACCGGCGCCGTGCTCTGGGCGAGCGTCAGCACGAGCTGCGGCTTCCCGCTGGTGGCCTCGCGCGTCTGGTAGCTGACCCAGTCGGTCGAGCTCGAGACCATCGCGAAGTTGTAGGTCCCGTCGCCGGTGACCGCCGTCGTGGCGTCGAAATCGACGACCTGCTTGGTGAGGACCTTCCCCTTGGTCGTGAGGACGGCGCCGTCGACCGCGGGGCGGGTGTTGTAGGTGGTCGTCGCCTCGGACCACGTGTTGTTCGTGATCGCGCGCAGCGTGCCGCCGACCGCGCTGGCGTCGGTGCTGGCCGACCCGACCGTCAGGCGCACGAGCGCCTGCTGGACCTTCAGCGGGGCGACCCCGGTCACCTGGAAGCGGAGGAAGGCCTGGCGGACCGGGGAGCTGGCCGCCTGCATGATGGTGCCCGTGCCGAACACCTTGGTCGCGGCCCCCGAGTCGACATACGTGTCCGCGACCGGGCTGAAGGTGATGGTCGCCGGGACGACGTTCACGGTGACGGTCGCGGTGCCGGTGGCGCCGTCGAGGTCCGTGACGGTGGCGGTGATCGTGTGCGTGCCGGCGGAGAGCGAGGAGCGCAGGACGGTCGGGCCGGTGCCGAGGGCGCCGTCACGGCTCGAGGTCCAACGGATCGTGGGGCTCAGGTCGCCGTCCTCCGCGTCGAGGGCCGTGGCGCCGAGGACGACCGGCTTCCCGACGAGCAGCGCCGCTTGGTCGGCCGGCGAGATGATGGTGACCACCGGCGTGACGTTGAGCGGCCGGATGACGACGGTCGTTTGAGCGCGTCCGAGGAGGCCGCCGGTGTCGTTCGAGACGGCGGTGATCGTGTGCGTGCCGGTGCTGAGACGGGTGGTGGAGAAGCTCGGGCTGGTGCCGATCGGTCCGTCGAGGTTGGAGATCCAGCGCAGCGTCGCGCCGACGTTGCCGTCGGTGGAATCGATCGCCGTGGCGCCAAAGGGAACGCTCGTGCCGGCGAAGACACGGGTGCCCGTCGGCGGCGCTGTGATCGAGACCACGGGCGCCGTTGGCGTGATGGTCACGTGGACCTGCGCCGAGGCGGACGCGCGGTCGGTGTCGGTGATGGTGGCGGTGAGCACGTGGCTCCCCTCGGAGAGGAGGAGCGAGCGCGAGGCGCCCGTGAACAGCGCGCCGTCGCGGTCGGACGTCCAGCGCACCCGGCTCGAGATGTCGCCGTCGAAGTCGTCGATGGCGGCTGCCGCGAGCTGCACCATGGTGCCCGCGGGCGTGGCGGCGCCGTCGCGCGGCGCGGTGATGGTGATCTGGGGCGCCGCGTTCGGTCCGCGCACCCGGATCTGGATCTGGGCCTCGCCCATGAGGCCGTCGGCGTCGGTGACCGAGGCGGTGATCGTGTGGCGGCCGATGGCGAGCCCGCCGGCGCTGATCGCCGCGCCGGAGCCGAGCGGGCCGGCGAGATCGGAGCGCCACTGGATGTTGGCGCTCAGGTCGCCGTCCTCGACGTCCGTCGCCTGCCCGGCGAGACTCACGGGGAGGTCCGTCACGTAGTAGACGGAGCCGTCGGCCGGGGCGGCGATGCCCACCATCGGCGGATGCGCCACGACGATAGTGATGTGGGCCTCGGCGGCGAGCCCCGAGGCGTCCGTCACGCGCGCGCTGATCGTGTGCATGCCCGGGGAGAGCATCGAGTAGGTGAGGCTCGCTCCGGTGCCGAGGAGCCCGTCGATGTTGGAGCGCCACTGGATCTGGCTCGACAGGTCGCCGTTCTCGGCGTCGAGCGCGCGTCCCGTGAAGGTGACCGCGTCGCCGGGGTGGGCCTTGGTGCCGCTCGCCGGCGCGGTGATCGTGATGGCCGGGGTCTGGTTCTGCGCGAGCGTCAGGACCAGCGCGGGCTGTCCGCTCGTGGCCTCGCGGCTGTTGTAGGCGACCTTCCCCGTGGTGGCGACCAGGCCGAAGTTGTAGGTGCCGTCGCCGCGCACCGCGGTGCTCACGTCGAAGTCGATGACCTGCTTCAAGGCCACCGCGCCCTGCGTGCCGAGCGTCGGGCCGTCCACCGCCGGGCGGTTGTTGTAGGTGGTGGTGGCTTCGGCCCACGTATTGTCGGTAATGCTGTGGAGCGCGCCGCCGGAGGTGCTGGTCGCCGTCATCAGCGAGCTGGCCGTGAGCTTCAGGTGGGCCGACTGGACGGCGAGGCTTCCGATGCCGCTCACGGAGAAGCGGAGGAAGGTCTGCTTGACGGGCGAACCGAGGATCCAGAGCCCGGTCTGGGTGCCGAGCTTGGTGGTCGCGACCGACGCGTCGACGTAGGTGTCCGCGATCGCGGAGAGGGTGACCGTCGAGGGCCGGATCGCCACGGTGACGGTCGACGTCGCCGTCGCGCCGTCGCGGTCCGTGACCACGGCGGTCAGGGTGTGCGTGCCGAGCGAGAGGCTCGGGACGAGCAGCAGCTGGCCGGTGCCGAGCGCGCCGTCGAGGCTCGACGTCCACCGGATGGTGGCGCTCAGGTCGCCGTCCTCGGCGTCCGAGGCCTCGCCGCTGAGGAGCACGGCCTTGCCGGCGAGCAGCGCGCCGCCGTCGTCCGGCTTGATGATGTTGACCACCGGCGGAACGTTCGGCCCACGGATGACGAGCGTCACCTGCGTCTGACCGACGAGGCTCCCCCGGTCCGCGGCGGCGGCCGTGATCGTGTGCGTGCCGATCGACAGGTGGCTGGTCGAGAAGCTCGGGCCGCTGCCGATCGTGCCGTCACGGTCTGACGTCCAGCGGAGGGCCGACGTCAGGTTTCCGTCGGTGGCGTCGGTCGCCGTGCCGCTGAAGGTGACGGTGGTGCCGGCGAAGACGCGCGTGCCCGCCGGCGGCGACGTGATCGTGACCACGGGCGCCGAGGGGGCGATGATCACGCGGGCCTGCGCCGTGCTGGTGGCGCCGTCGGAGTCGGTCACCGTCGCGGTGAGCGTGTGGCTGCCTTCGGTGAGCGTGACGGTGCGTGGCCCGGAGCCGAGCTGACCGTCGCGGTCCGAGGACCAGCGCACCTGGCCCTCGAGGTTGGTGTCGAAGTCGTCCGTGACCGCCGCGATGAGCGCGGTCGGGGTGCCGGCCGGCACCGAGGTGCCGTCGGCGGGCGACGTGATCGTCAGGTGCGGCGCCTCGTTCGGGCCGCGCACGCGGATCGAGATCGACGCCTGGCCGTGGAGGCCGTCGTCGTCGATGGCCATCGCCGTGATCGTGTGCGTGCCGATCGAGAGCTGCGACGCGGTGATGTTCGCGCCGCTCGCGAGCGCCCCGTCGCGGTCCGAGCTCCACTGCACCCGGCCGCTGATGTTGCCGTCCTCGACGTCGGTCGCGCTGCCGCTGAAGCCGATCGGCCCGTTGGCGGCGAAGAACGCGGAGCCGTTGGCGGGCGCGGTGATGCGGAC
>VBKG01000579.1 GCA_005879585.1 Deltaproteobacteria bacterium
TGACGGGCCCGGCGGAAGCGTTCCTCGCGGGCGAGAGCGGTCGCCTCCGCGTTCCCGTCCCGGCGTTCCTGATCGACCACCCGCGCGGCATGGTCCTGTTCGACAGCGGCCTCCACCCCGACGCCGGCCGCGACCCGGCCACGCGGCTCGGCCGGGCGGCGAGCTTCTTCGACGTCGAGCTCGGCGACGGCGACCACGTCGCCGCGCGGCTCGCGGCGCTCGGCGTCGATGCGACGCGCATCCGCTTCCTCGTCACCTCGCACCTCCACTTCGACCATACGGGCGGCCACGCCTCGATCCCCAACGCCGCGATCGTAGTCCAGCGACGGGAATGGGACGCCGGCCACGACGCCGACCTCGCGGCGCGGAACTTCTTCGACGCCCAGAACTACGACATCGGGCACGACGTCGTTGCCGTCGACGGCGAGCACGATCTCTTCGGCGACGGCAGCATCGTCTGCGTGCCGACGTACGGCCACACACCGGGCCATCAGTCGCTCCGCGTGCGGCTCGCGGGCGGCGACGTCGTGCTCACCGCCGACGCCTGCTACCTCCGCCGCACGCTCGAGGCGCTGCACCTGCCGGCGATCGTGCATGACGCGACGCAAATGCTGGCGTCGCTCCATCGGCTGCGCGCGCTCCAGCAGGCCGGCGCGCGCATCGTCTACGGCCACGATCCCGATTTCTGGGCGACAGTGCCGCAGGCGCCGGCGGTGATGGGATAGCCGCAAGCTTCAAGAACGTTCGCGGGCGGCACGTCCCGAGCGTCACTGTCGTCGACGAGGCAGTGCCGGCCGCTCATCGGGATGGAGCAGACCGAGGCGGCGCCAACCAACCGCCGCCAGCCACGTCCGCGGTGCAACGACGGGTGATGTTCCCCGCGGCAACGGAATCGGGGTCCACCAACCGCAGAACCAGATCGCGGATGACCGCCAGTCGAGTCCGCACGCGCCGCGCGCGTGTTTTTTCCAGTTCTGGAGCACATAAACCAGAGCATTTCTCACCTCGCGCGGGGTCCGCAATGCTCGCGCATGAAATCTATCGATCCACACGCGTCCGCGCCGCCGGAGCACGCGGTTCACGGCCCTTGCGATGCGGATGGCCAACCCTTGAATCCCGCGCGAGAGCACGCGAACATCCACCGCCTCGACGAGGAGATGAACGTGATCCCGCTGCACCGAGAACTGCAAAACGCGCAGGCCGCCGCGAGACGCGCGCGCCAGCCCGCCGCGGACGGCCGGGAAGAGCTGCTCGGTGCGGAGCGGCGGGAGCCCATGGCAAGCCCGCAGCGTCACGTGTACGGGATGGCGAGCGTCGTGCGCGGTCGCGCGCGATGCGGTACGCCGACCTGTCGACCCGACGGCTTGCGACCGGCGCCGTCGCGCTTTCCGCCCCACGTCCGCGGGTGAAGCTCCAGTTGGAGGGGACGTTGCCTCATGACTTGACTGAGGCAGTAAATCAGATTGCTAGCTTGAAGTCAAGAGCCTGAAAGCGCTTCCGCCATCCCCGCCACCCGCGACGCGAGCTGCTCGACGACGCGCGGGTGCTGCGCCACCTGCGCGAAGACCATTCGACGAGCGTGCCGATCACGGTCTTCGGTACCTTGGCCACCGCGTCGGTCGCCGCACCGTGGGGGCGTCGTCCAACGACGGCAGGGGTAGGGGCGGCCGTCCCGCGATCGGTCCCGAACCGCACGATCCTTGCGTGCAACTCTTCGCGGCTCCGACACGTGCGACTTCGACGGGCAATGGACTGCCCAGTAGCGACGAGGGCCGAGGGCGGGATCGACGGCTTAGACCACGACCCGCTGCCCGCCAGACCGTCCCGCGGAACTCTACGCCTCCGCCGGCGCCCCTTCGACGATCGACAGCGGCGTCGGCGTGGGGATCACGCGCGTGAGCCGCAGCCCCGCCGCGGAGAAGATCGCGGAGAACTCGGCCTCGGTCCGCTCGCGCCCCGGACACAGGATCATCATCAGGAGGTCTGACACCTTGCTCGGGTCCGGCTCGTTGGCGGGCCGCAGCACCGCGTCGATCGCGACGACGCGGCCCGACGCCGGGAGCCCTTCCCGGCAACGGCGCAGGATCGCGATGCAGGTATCGTCGTCCCAGTCGTGGAGCACGCGCTTCAGGACGTACGCGTCGAAGAGCGCGGGCACGGACTGGAGGAAATCGCCGCCGAGGCGGCTGGTCCGCGCCTGCAGGTCCGGGGCGTCGAGGAGGGTCGCCTCCTTG
>VBKG01000580.1 GCA_005879585.1 Deltaproteobacteria bacterium
ACCAGGACGGCCTCATCGCGGCCGACGTCGCGGGTCACGACGAGGTCCCGGTGCTCGACGTGCAGGGCTGGACGGACTCGCTCTTCCCCGAGGTCGAGGCGAACGCGCTCGTGAACAAGTTGAAGCGCGCCGATGGTCGGTGGCCGGTGAGCGTCACCGTCGGCGACGTCGGCCATGCGATCGCCCAGAACAAGGCGAGCGACTGGCAGCCGATCAACGCCGCTGCCAACGCCTTCCTGGACCACTACGTGCTCCTCGGGAACAGGACGCGGCTGGCCAGCACCTTCTCCGCACGCGCTACGACCTGCGACGCGACGGTGGGCGCGCTCTACAAGGCCGGGAGCTGGACGGCCCTGGCCCGCGGCCGCCTGCACCTCGCCGCCGCCGGCGGGTCGCAGGCGACGACCTCGGCGGCCGGCGACCCGCCGGGCGGAGCCGAGACCGACCCGGTCGCGAACGGGGGAACGTGCATCATGCTGGCGCCGGGCCAGTCGTCGGGAGTCGCCATGTGGGACTTCCCGGTGGCCGCCAGCGTCATCCTGCTCGGTGCGCCGGTGGTGACCTTCGGGCTCACGCTGTCGGGGACCGACGCCGAGGTGAACACGCGCCTCTGGGACGTCGCGCCCGACGGGAGCCGAACGCTCGTGACGCGCGGCGCCTTCCGCCTCGCGGGCTCGTCGGGTCCGACGACCGTCGCCTATCCGCTCTGGGGGAACGGCTGGGTCTTCCGCGCCGGCCACGCGATCCGGCTCGAAGCGGTCCAGAACGACGCGCCGTACCTGCGAGCCGACAACCTCGCGTCGGCGATCACCTACCAGAGCGTCGCGCTGGATATGCCCGTCCGCTGATCAGGTTATAATAACCCCACCTCCCGTCGATAAAGGCGCCGCTCGGGAGCGCGACCCAGGAAGTTCGGGTCCGACGAGCCGCGGTCGATCGCGGTCCTCCGTTCTTCGGCGCAACGGTCCCGGGGGCAGCTCCTCGCACCCCGGTGGTCCGTTCTCGTTCTCGCCTTCCTGCGCGCCCTGAAACGGCAACTGCTCTAGGTTCTCGCTTCCCGGCAAATCCCCCCAGGTACGGGATAGACGCATGGCCCCCCAGGTCGGGATAGATGCCTGAAGGCCAATCCAACCGAACAGAGGTCGTTCAGACGCGCGGCGCACCGCCTCAGTGCTCTGTCGCACGACGCTTGCTGCGGGCACGGTCCGGTCGGACTCTACCGAACGCACCGGGACGACCGTTTATGATCTTGGAACGGATGACCCAGAAGAGGTTCCTCGCTGTCCCGGCGGTGGCGACGCTTGGCTTGGTCCTGATGCTCGCCGGCGTGGCGGCCGCGCAGGCGAGCCACTGCCGCAAGGACTGCCAGCAAGACATCAAAAGCTGCCTCGCACTCGTGCCGCCGAACAAGGAATGCACCGGGACGAAGGCAGAAAAGAAGGGCTGCCGGAAGACGCACGCGGCGCAGCGCAAGCATTGCCGCAGCCTCACGAAGCTCTGCGAGCAGCAGAACCCCAGCATGAGCGGCACCTGCGTGCTCACGAGGACGACACCCACCACGACCACGCCCCGGCCACCGACCACGACCTCCACCACCACTAGCTCGACCAGCACGACGACCCTGGTCGGGTACAGCGGGCCGGTCACAGGCCTCCACTATGCTCCCAACCATAACTTCGATTCGAGTGGCAACTATGTGCCTGCCCAGGCGGGGTTCAACCTGGCAGATGTGAGCAGTGTCAGTGAGCTCGATTCTCTCCCCAGCGGTGTCAAGGGGCTGGTCTACCTGGGACTGTGCAATGGCGCTGATTCGTCGTTCATCAACGCCGTACAGCTCTTCATTGGCCATCAGAAATTGTTCGGTTTCTACCTCATGGACCAGCCGGACCCCACGGGTCGGTCGGCTCCTCTGTGCCCAGCCGCCAACCTGATGGCCGAGTCGGACTGGATACACGCCAACGTACCGGGCGCCCAGACCTTCATTGTCATGATCAACATCAATACTTCGACCGCGCCGGTGTACGCGAACACCTACGATCCGGCCAATTCGCATATCGACCTCTATGCGCCCGACCCCTATCCCTGCCGCACAGAGGTCGGCGGGTGCGATTACAGCAAGATTACCAGTGCGGTCGCTGCGGTAGAGGCGGCGGGAATTCCGCGTGACAGCATCGTGCCGGTCTATCAGGCGTTCGGGGCTGGAAACTGGTCGGACGACGGCGGCGGGCAATACACTCTACCGACCCCGAGCCAGGAAGAACAGATTTTGGCGGTGTGGGCGCCGCTGGTTCCCAATCCTGTGTTTGACTACGCCTACTCCTGGGGTACGCAGAATGCAGATCAGGCGCTCGAAGACTCGCCGGCTTTGCAGACGGTCTTCTCTGCTCACAACACTACGTCGCCGGGATCAGCCGGACCCGTCAGGTAGCTCTCGATGCGCCCGCGCCAGGCCGTAACTGCCGATTGGTCCTGGACCTGCCATGTGACACCGGTCGCTTTGGCCCACGCCAACAACTCGTGTCC
>VBKG01000581.1 GCA_005879585.1 Deltaproteobacteria bacterium
GAGGTTCGCGACGATCTCTTTCAGCTTCAGGCGATCGGTCACGACGGGCGGAATGCCCGCCTGGGTCCGGAGGCTGAGGTCGACGTCGGCCTTGCAGTGGCGGCTCACGGCGAGCTGGACTTCCTCGAGGACGGCATCGACGTGCACCTCGCCGAGATGGACCGGCATACCTCCCGATTCCAGACGCGACGCTTTCAACGTCCGATCGACGAGCTCCAGCAGCTCGAAGGCGTGCGTGCTCATCTTGCCGAGCGCGTCCCGCTGCGCTGCCACCAGCTCGCCGAGGAGGCCCTCGCGCAGCATGTCGGTGTAGCCGACGATGACGTTGAGCGGCGTCCGCACCTCGTGCGACAGCGTCGCGAGGAACGTCGTCTTGAGCGCGAGCACGGCCTCGGCGGCGTCCGCGCGGCACCGGGCCTGACGGGCGTTCGTCGTCAGGTATCCGTACGTGAGGGCGGTGACCAGGAAGAACGGGACCCGGAGCCACATGCCAGTGTCCCAGACGTCGGAACCGTGCAGGAGGAAGACGTAGGCCCCGGCGGCCAGCGCCGCCCCGACGGCAGTCAGCTCCACTCGCTCGCCAAGGCTCGCGAGGAAGATGACGAAGAAAAACATGAAGTAGAAGTCCGAGCCGGAGCCTCCGCACACCCAGAGCGCGAGCGTCGTGAGACCGATGTCGAGGCCCACCAGAACGAGGTCGAACGCGGCGTGGTGGAAGGCGGCCGGCGGCAGCCGCATGAGCACGAGGTTCGAGGCCAGGAGGAGCGCGACACACGCCCCCTCCACCTCGATGCTGGCGGTGGCGCTGTAGATGATGAGGTACGAGAGCGCAATGACGAGCACCCAGCGAAGGAGGATGAGCGTCTGACGCTTCTCGGACATCGGCGCGGCCGTGCCAGATATGCAGGATCGGGACCGCGCACCCGCCGGCATGGCAGCGCAGATTGGCCCGTCCCTGCCAGGGCGGCCGCTGACGCAAACTCGCCTGTCGGCGACATCTCTGCGCCGCTCGGCGCGCCGTTGCCCGCCGGCGCGCCGCGAGAGTAGAGAGGCGCCAGGATGGGGCGCGTTACCCTCCTCGACCGCCCCTACCTGACGCCCATCTACGACGAGCCGGAATTCATCGTGCGAAACCTGTGGCGACTCTACGCCGGCTGGTGGGACGGAGACCCCGCGCGTCTCAAGCCCGCGCCCGCCGCGGCGCTCGCGGCCGAGCTCGCCGATCTCGCGGGCGGCGCCGGCCGCCTGGCGGCTCGCGCCGAGCTCCTCGCCGAGCGTGGCGACCTGGCACTCGCCTGCCACCTGGCCGAGCTGGCGGCGCAGGTAGCGCCCGCCGACGACGCCGTCGCCACGGTGCGCGCGTCGGTCTATGCCCGGCGCGCCGAGCGCGAGACCTCGCTCATGGCGCGCGGCCTGTACCGCTGGGCGGCCGATCGCAAGCGCTGATCGCCCCGGACACCCCTTCTCGGGGCGTCCGGGGCGTCGAGCTCACTTACACTTGAGCGTGCTGCCCGACGTCGAGAACGCGCAGGTCGGGCCGCCCGCATCCGGGAACACCGCCTCGCCGCACTGGCCGTTCGAGGCCATCGGCGAGTCGATGACGATCGTGCCCTTCACCGGGATCTCGTTCTGGGCGACGGCATAGCTGCCCGTCTTGCCGTTGACGCCGAATTTGATGTGGCCCGGCTTGGTGTGCGACAGGTC
>VBKG01000582.1 GCA_005879585.1 Deltaproteobacteria bacterium
GCGGGATGGGCGGCGTGCTCGCCGCGCAGGTTCAGAAGCGCGGCGTGATCACGAAGCTCCAGGCCGTGATCGCCGCCGCACGGACGGCGGCGGTGCCGATCCTCTACGTGAACTTCTGCGGGAAGCCCGGCTTTCCGCGTCCGAACACGCTCATCCACCGCCGCTCACAGCGCCACCCGATGCTCGTCGAGGGGACCTGGGGAGTCGAGACGCATGCCGCGCTCGCGCCCAAGCCCGAGGACTTCGTCCTCGAGCGCACGGTCGGCGTCGACGGCTCGTACGGGACGCAGCTCTACCCCGTGCTCCGCATGCTCGGCCGGACGACGATGCTCATGAGCGGCGTGTCGACGAACCTCGCCGTCGAGGGCATCGTCCGCGCCTCGGTCAACCGCGGCTTCGACGTGGTCGTGCTCGAGGACTGCTGCGCGAGCTATCCCGACGAGTGGCACCGGTTCTCGATCGAGAACATCATGCCGCTGCTCGCGACGGTGACGACGGCCGAGGCGGTGGTGCGTGCGCTGGCGCCCGCGCCCGCCTGAGCGGGCGCGAGCGCCGGCGCGGGATTCACGGCGTCATCACCACCGAGCCGTCGAACGCGACGGCACCCGGACCGGGCAGGTCGGCCGCCGCGTCGACCGCCGGGCTGAACGTCGGCGGGATGCAGAAGATGCTGACCAGGATCTGGTGCACGGCGGGCCCGCCGGTGGTGAGGGGTCCGGCGGGGAGTCCCGTCTCGTAGATCGTACGGGCGATGTCGGCGCTCGAGAAGGCGCCGGAGGTGCGCTGCCCGCAGCTCGTGAAGCCGGTGAAGGACGCGCAGTCGGTGTTCGTGTTGCATGCGACGAACGGGTTCCGGAACGCATTCGTGAACTTGTTTTTGCAGTAGCCGCAGAAGACGTTATTCTGATCGGTTTTGTTCTGGGCCGTCAGCGAGATCGTGCCGGTGTCGTTGTGGAGCGCGATCGGCAGGGCGCCGATGCTGAGTGACGTGTTCGGCGGGCATTCGTGGCTGGTCGGGTAGTCGCCGTCGTCCGGCGTCGAGACCGGCGTGCAGGCGAGGGCATCATTCGGCCCGCCGTTGCACTTGTGACTCGTCGGCTCACAGATCGGGCAAGGCTGGATGAACGTCCGGCACTGGCCGCCGCCGGGGCAGTCGGCGCTGGTGATGCAGCCATTGCCGTTGTTGGTGCCGCCCGAGCATGCGCCGGTCTCGCAGGTGGCCCCAGCACCAGTGTTGCAGTCGGCGTCCGAGCAGCACGCGGCCCCGTTGTCCGTGCACCGCCCGTTGTCGTTCACACACGTGCCGCCCGGGCAGGAGCCGGGCGCGACGGTTCCACAGCCGCCGCCGGCGGCGCAGGTCGCGCCAGGCGTCGTCCCGCCGACGCAGCGCATCGCCAGCAGGTCGCCGGCGAGGAAGATGTCGGAGCTGAGTGGGAGGCTGTAGTTCGTGATCGTACCGGCATTGCAGTCGCCCGTCCCCGAGCCGTTGCCGGTGATGGTGTTGATGACGCACGTGCTGGTGGCGGCGTTCAGGTGCGCGCCGTTCGGGAGCGGCAGCGGCGGACCGAACAGGCAGCCGGCATTCGTGCAGATCAGGAAGTTGCACTTGCCCCCGGGGCAGTCCGCGTTCGTCGTGCAGCTGCCGTTGTGGTTGGAGCCGCCCGAACAGCGATTGTTACCCGCCTCCGCCGGCGTCGTGCCGCTGAGCGTCAGCGACGTGCCCGCGCAGGCGGTGACATTCGTCACCGTCGTGCTGTTGGTGGGGATGGCGAACGGGAGCGGGACGCCGACTCCGGCGCCGCCGACGTAGAGGCCGGCGCACTGGAGCGTGAAGAAGTTCGGATTGGTATCGGACGCGAGATGCCCGCACGCTCCGGTCCTGAGGCCGGTGGTGAACGTCATCTGGCTCGGCGTGCCGCCCGCGCACGTGCAGCCGAGGGTCGACGTGGTGGTCGACGTCGACGTCGTCGTGGTGGTCGGCAGCGGCAGCGTGGTCGTGGTGCTGCCCGGCAGGAGGGTCGTGCTGGTCGTGCTGGTCGTGCTGGAGGTGGTCGACGTCGTGGTGGTCGTGGTGGTCGTCGTGCTGGCCGGGCACGGATACATCGACGCGTTGGCGTTATCGAACTGCGTGATGACGGACGAGCCCGTGGCCTTTTGATTGGCGTTGCTCTGGCAGAGGGGGCAGATGCCCATGGCGGTCAGCTTGTCCGCCGCGCTGTTGTAGCGGCCCTGGGCGACGTTCTCACAGCTCTCCTCGTCGAACGGTTTGGCGAGGAAGTTGTTCTTCGCGAACACCGAGTGGCAGCGGATCACCTGGC
>VBKG01000212.1 GCA_005879585.1 Deltaproteobacteria bacterium
CCGCGTGTCGGGCGGCGGCGGGCGACTGTGACGTCGCCGAGAGCTGCACGGGGTCGGGACCGAGCTGCCCGTCGGATAGCTTCAAGCCTTCCAGCACGACCTGTCGTTCCTCGGCCGGCGACTGCGACGTGGCCGAGAGCTGCACCGGGTCGGGGCCGAGCTGTCCGGCCGACGGCTTCGCACCCGCGACCACCGAATGCCGGCCTAGCGCCGGCGACTGCGACGCGGCCGAGAAGTGCACGGGCACAGGGGCCGACTGCCCGGCGGACACCTTCAAGCCTTCCAGCACCACCTGCCGTCCCTCGGCCGGCGACTGCGACGTGGCAGAGAGCTGCACGGGGGCGAGCGCGGCCTGCCCGCCCGACGGTTTCAAGCCTTTAACAACCGCGTGCCGCGCGGCGGCCGGGATCTGCGACGTGGCCGAGAGCTGTACGGGCGCGAGTGCCGCCTGTCCTTCCGACAGCTTCAAGTCCGCGACGACCCTCTGCCGCGCCTCGGCGGGACAATGCGACCTAGCCGAGAACTGCACCGGGTCGAGTGCCGCGTGTCCGCCCGATGCGAAGAGCAGGGCGCAGTGCCGTGCGGCCGCGGGCGCCTGCGACGTGGCAGAGCTCTGCGACGGGAGCTCGAACGACTGCCCGGCCGACGCCAAGAGCACCGCGGTCTGCCGGCCGTCGAGCGGTGATTGCGACCTGGCGGAGCGCTGCGATGGGATCGGCAACAACTGTCCGGCCGACGCCAAGAGCACGGCCGTCTGCCGCCCGGCGGCCGGCGAGTGCGACCAGCCGGAGCGCTGCGATGGCGTCTCCAACACGTGCCCCGCGGACGGCTTGCTCGCGGCCGGCACGCCGTGCACGGACACCGACGGACTGTCCTGTACGACCGCCCGTTGTGACGCGGCCGGCAGGTGCAACCAGAGGGCGACCGATGACTGCGTGGTCGATATCTGTCGCACCGCCGAATTCTGGGGCGACTATGAGTGCCCAGCCGGACAGCTCACGTGCAACAGCGGCAAGTCGAAGAACATCGTCCAGGCGCTGATCAACTTCGCTGGCGGATGCATCAATATCTGTGGCGAAGTCATCAAGACGACGAGGTTGGACGACGCCGACTCGGCAACGGAGGCGATTTGCACCGGCGGGCAAGGCGATCCGCGACTTCAGCTCGTCCGCCAGCTGACGGCGGCCGCGATCAACTGCATCATGAGCAGCGGCCACGCCGACTGCACGGGCATGTCCACGGAGGCGGTCTTCAAGGCGTGTAACAACAGCTGCGCCGCCGGCAACGCGCCCTTCTTCCCCGCGTGCACCGCCGCGCTGGATTGCTTGAACATGGGCGGCAGCTACAATCCCAGAACTGGGAACTGCCAGATACTCGCCGGCAACTGCCAGGCACTACCGCTGACCAACGTGAAGCTCGGGCTCAACTTCGAGCCCACGGGTCCGGCGGGAGGAAGCAAGCAGTGCCAGTCCGCCTCGGGTAGGTCGTGCGCGATCGTTCCGCCGGGTGAGAACAAGTGCATCCTCGGCCTGAAGAGTCCGGGACCCGAAGTCTGCCAGTAGCGTCTTGGCTTCCTTGACGGTCGTGGGTCGAAGGGCTCCTCAAGATCGTCGCGAAGGGTGCCGATACAACGCCATGATTCCCTGCGTGACGTCCTCCCGCTGGCTGGCAATCACGGTTGCCGTGGTAATGATGGACCTGGCCAGCGCGCGTGCCGACATGCTGTGCAAGAATCCCAAGGGCGTCGTGCTCGTGCGCGGTGCGTGCAAAGGGCGGGAGAATCGTCTCGACCCCGATGCGCTCGGGCTCAAGGGACCATCGGGCCCACCCGGTCTGCCGGGACCCGCTGGTTCCGACGGTGCGCAGGGCACGACGGGTCTACACGGCCCGACGGGCGCGGAAGGGCCGGCGGGCCCCGAAGGGGCAACCGGCCCACAAGGCGCAACGGGCCCCCAAGGCCCTGGCCTCGTCGTCAAGGATGCGAACGGCACGTTCGTCGGCCTCATGGTGGATCCCGTTCATTCGACGGACACCGGCATCCCGGTCGTCCGTCGCATCGGGGGCCAGCTCTTCGGCCTGACCGTGGTCTTGACCGGATTCCCGACACCAGGTGGCGACTTCGTTCAGCTGTACTGGGAGAGTGGCGACTGTTCGGGGACGCCACTTCTGGGCGGCGTCGAAACGGCTTTCACCCCCGGACTGCACGTCGGGTCCGATTTGATGGGCGTCTACTGGAGCAAGCCAGGCGCGTCGACCGCGGTCAACTCCTGGGGCATACGACAACCCTCGGCCGCATGCACGAGCGGTGGCGGCACGCCACTCTCATCGCCCGCGGGCTGGTGTTGTCGTACTACGGGTCCATTGACGAACATCTATTCTCCGGCGGTATTCGTCGACCTGAACCCGCTGGGGTTCGTTTCGCCCTTCCACGTCGAGGGGCCGTAGGCGGCAAGGGCGACGGGGAACGCCTCGTCGCGGCGTACCACGTTCTGCGTGCGACGGCGTTCCCTAGGTTGAGGCTGCTGCACTCCCACCGGCGCTGGCTCGCCGACCTCGGGCACGAGGTGATGCTCCGGCCCAAGGAGGCACGCCGCGTAGCACTCAGTGCAGGAAGCGCGGCCGGCCGTCGGGACGACCGGTATCCGTCAGCACGCCGGGCAGGGCCACCCGGAACTCGCTCCCGACGCCAGGCTCGCTCCGCGCCGTGACCTCGCCGCCGAGTAGCCGCACGCACCGGCCGACGAGGGTGAGTCCGATGCCGAGGCCGTTGTAGCGGCGCGTCGTCGAGCTGTCGGCCTGGGCGAAGATGTCGAAGACCTGCTGGAGCCGCTCGGGCGCGATGCCGACTCCTGTGTCGCGGACGGTGATGATGGCGGCATCACCGTCGCCGGGGCGCACCGTGACCACGGCTTCGCCCCGTGACGTGAACTTGAAGGCATTGCCGACCAGGTGGAAGAGCACACGCCGCAGGAGGTCGCCGTCGACCTGCATCCGCGCGGCCCGCGGGTGGACGTCGATCCGCACCTGGACCTGCTCCGGATCGGGAAGGGTCGGCATCAACGCCAGCACCTGCTCGAGGAGCCGCTCCGTGTGCACCCGTTCGGAGCGGACGAGGACGCGGTCGGCCTCGAGCTGCACGAAGAACAGGATGTCGTCGATCAGCGTGTTCAGGTGCCGCGTGCTGCCGAGCACGCGGTCGAGGAAGCTCGAGTGCTCGTCGCTCACCGGACCGCCAACGCCTTCGCGCATGAGCGACGCGTAGCCGAGTATCGCGTTCAGCGGCGTGCGAAGCTCGTGGGACACCATGCCGAGGAACTCGGTCTTCACGCGGTTCGAGCGGCTGAGCTCGTCGGTCAGTCGGGAGATGCGGTCCTCGCGCGAGCGCAGCGTCTCGTCCTTGGCGAAGGCGACACGGCGGGTGAGCCCGAGCTCGGTCTCGAGCTTGCTGCAGAGCGTCTCGACCGACTCGCGGCTGCGCGCGGCGCTGAGCGCCTGTCCGACGATCTCGGCCACGAGCGCGAGCGCGTGGCTGCGGGCGAACGCCTGCGTCGGCGCGGTGATGGAGTGCAGGATGACCGCGCCGCCCGGGTCACCACCCATCGTGAACGGCAAGACGAGAAAGCCCTCGTCGGCGAGCTCGGCGGGCGCGACGGCGACGAAGCCGCCGTCGGTCACGCGCCGGAAGCAGACGGGCTGGACGGCGGGGCCGACGAGCCGTGCGAGCATGAGCCAGCCGCGCTCGTCGAGGTCACCGGCGCTGCCGCCGAGCCGCTGCGACTGCGTCGCGAAGCCGGCCAGCGCGAGCTCGCCACCGGCCCCATCGGCAAGCACGATGGCACCGGTCTCGACGGCCAGCTGGCGCACGAGCACCTCGGCGATCTCCTGCCCGCAGGCCCGGAGCCTGTGGCCGCGTGCCAGCACGCCGAGCACCAGCTTGATGGTCGAGAGGTAGAGGACCGCGTCGTCCCGCTGCTCCTCCACCTCCGCCAGGGCGCGACGCGTGCGCTCGTCGGACATCCGGCCCTCAAGCCTCCACGCGCCCGAGCATGTCGAGCGCACCGTCTTCCGCGAGTGCGGCGATCACGACGTCCCACAGCTCCGGCGTCACGCCGCGTGCCGCCTCGCGCGCGAGCGCGTCCGCGGCCTCGGGACGGAGCCGTCGCTCGGCGACGTCCGTCGCCGCGACGAGCCGGTTCGTGGCGGCGACGAGCGCCGTGATTCCGGAACGGTCGGGCGCGGCGTGATGGAGCCGCGCCGCCTCGACGATCGACAGCGGTAGGCCCCAGGCCTCGAGGAGCCACCCGCCCACCTCGGCGTGCTGCACGCCGAAGGCCGCCTGCTCGACGTCGACGATCGAACGCACCGGCTCCGCGCCCGCCGTCCAGTACGCATCCTTGAAGCGCGCGCCGAGGATCAGCCGGCCGACGTCGTGCAGGAGTCCCGCCGTGAACGCCTCGTCCGGATCGCCGGCGCAGAGCTTCGCGGTCAGCACCTTGCTGCCGACGGCCACCATGACCGCATGCGACCACAGCGCTCGCAGCCGCTCGCTCGGGATGCTGGGAGCGATCGTGTCCCACACCTTCACCCCGAGCGCGAGGTTCCGGACCGTCGAGAAGCCGAGCAGCATGACGGCGCGGGGAATCGTCGCGACCCGGCGCGACTGTCCGAAGAACGCGCTGTTCGCGAGCCGGAGCATCTTCCCGGTGAGCGCCTGATCGTGCTCGATGAGGTCGACCAGGTCCCGGGTGCTCGAATCCTCGCGCTCGACGAGGCCGAGGACCCGCGCCAGCACGGCCGGGATGGTCGGCAGGTTCTTCTGGCCGATCACCTCGGCGCGGAACCGCTGCAGACTCCCCCGGTCGAGCGGTCCCGTGGACCCCGCATCCGCTGTGGCGTCTCCCATTCACGGCCTCCCGCCCTCTGACTATCGGCGGTCCGGACGGGAATCTTGAAGGCGCGCACGCCCATGCCTTCCCTGCGCATTGCCGCCCTCGTGCGCCTACGAGTTCCTGTCCTCGCTCGACCTCGATCCGGACGCGCTCTACCCCTGCGTCCCCGACCTCTCCGGCGACTGATCAGGGCAGCGCGGCAACCGCCCGGAGCGGTCCGCCGCTGCCGCCGCCGATCTTCATCGGGAGGCCGATGAAGACCGCCCCCGTCGGCGGCAGCGCGCCGAGGCCGACGAGGTTCTCGAAGATCGGGACGTTGGCGTTGGTGAGGACGCGATGCGCCCGGAAGTCGCGCGACGGCCCGTGGTCGATCGAGGCGGTGTCGATGCCGATGGCATGGATGCGGCGCGCCGTGGTGAGCCATGCCGCGGCGTCCGCCCCGACGCCCGGGAAGTGGAGGTGCTGGGTGTCGCCCGCGGCCGCGGTTCCGAGATAGCGCGCCGGGTCCGTCCAGTAGCGGTCCCAGCCGCTCCGGACCAGCACGATCGCCCCGTCGCGGATGCGGCCCCTGCGGCGCTCGAATGCCCGGAGATCCGCCATGGTGAGGAGCGCATCGCGGTCGCGCGCCGCCTTGTCCGTGATGTCGACCACGACGGCGTCACCGATCAGCCGGTCTAGCGGCACCTCGTCCGCCGTCCAGCGATCGCGCGCGAAGTGGATCGGCGCGTCGAGGTGCGTACCGCCGTGCTCCGCCGCGCAGAAGTCGTTCGCCGCATACCACCACCCGCCCGAGGTCACGCCGTGCGCCACGGGCTCGAGCGTGAAGTGGCGCGCCGTCGGCCAGTAGATCGTCCGGCTGTCGAACGGATGAGTCAGGTCGACCAGCCGGGCGCCGGCGAGATCGAGCGCGGCGGCGGGCGCCGCGAGGCCGAGCAGCAGCAGGATTTGTCCGATCATCGTCATCGCTCCGGGTGCAGGCGCTCGGCGAGGTCACGAAGTGCCGGCGTGACGTGCACGGGATAGGGCGCTGCATGGGCGAGGCGGCGCACGTCGGGCGGCAGCGCCGCGATCTGGTTTCGGGCCCGCGTCTGGAGGTCGGCGAGCGGGGTGACGGGACCGCCGGCTTTCCCGCCGTGGATCACCGGCACGAGGAGCGGCACGCCCGCGACCGTCTCCGTGTCGAGCGCGACGACGTCCTCGCGGAATCGCCCGTCGGGGTCCTGCGAGCGGTAGATCTGCTTCACCCCCGGATACGTGCCCTTCTCGGCGCCCAGCTTCCGGACGGCGCGGCGTTCCGTGGCGGTCTCGAGCATGACCAGCTTGTACACCCCGGAGAGCGCCGCCGCGTCGCGCGACGTCACGAGGTCGGTGCCGACGCCGTAGAGATCGATCGGGGCCTGCGCCGCTTCGAGGGCCGCGATGCGGTCCTCGTCGAGGTCGCCGCTCGCCACGATGACCGCGTCCGCGAGTCCGGCGTGGTCGAGAATCTCGCGCACCGCCCGGCTGAGCACCAGGAGATCGCCACCGTCGACGCGGACACCGCCCACCGCCGCGCCGAGGGCGGCAGCGCGCCGCGCGCCCTCCAGCGCGTCGTACGTGTCGACCAGCAGAATCGCGTGCTCGGGAAACGTCCGCGCGTAGGCGCGGAACGCCTCTGCCTCGTGTGCGAATGCCATCGTGAAGCTGTGCGCCGCCGTGCCGTACACCGGGATGTCGAACGTCTGACCCGCGAGCGTGTTGGACGTGCCGATGCAGCCGCCGATCACCGCCGCCCGCGCGGCGAACAGCGCGGCCGGGAACCCGTGGGCGCGGCGCGCGCCGAACTCGATCACGCCCTTCCCCGCGGCCGCCTGCACCACGCGCGCGGCCTTGCTGGCGACGAGCGTCTGATGGTTGACCGTCGCGAGGAGGAACGTCTCGACGATCTGCGCCTCGATCAACGGCGCGCGCACCCGCACGAGCGGCTCACCGGCGAAGGCCACGGTGCCCTCGGGAATCGCGTGCACGTCGCCGGTGAAGCGAAGCCCGGCCAGGTACTCCCAAAAGCCGGCGGGTGCCCGGGAGAACACGGGCAGGCCGCGGAGGTAGTCGATGCTCCGGCCGTCGAAGCGCATCGCGAGCAGGAACTCGACGGCCTGCGCGAGGCCGGCCGCGACCAGGAAGCTCCGGTTCTCCGGCAGCTGGCGCACGAAGAGCTCGAACGTGCCGATCGTCGGGGCGAGACCGGCGTCGAAATAGGCCGCGCCCATGGTGAGCTCGTAGAGGTCCGTGGCGATACCGGAGCGTCCGGCGTCGTCCAGCGCGTCGAGCGTGCGCATCCCCGTCGCGGTATTGCATCGATCAACTGCCCGGAGGGATGCAAGACCGGGTCGGAGCCGGCGACACGCGCGCTGAAGCTCGCCGCCGAGCTCGCCCGCGGCCGCGGGGGCCGCCTGCTCGTGCTGCAGGCGGTCCCGCCCTACTTCGTTGCGGGCGTGCCGCCGGCGGAGGGCGCGGCCTGGGTGCCGTCGCCGGAGTTCATCGCCGGGGAGCGACGCCGCCTCGAGACGCTCACCGCGCGGGCGGTCGGGGGGCGAAACGCGCCCGCCGTCGAGTGTCGCGTCGAGATCGGCGACCCGTTCGAACGGATCATGCAGGCGGCCCGCGACGTCGATTCGGTGGTGATGGCGACGGCGGGCCGTAGCGGTCTCGCGCATCTCCTGATCGGCAGCGTGGCGGAGAAAGTGGTCCGCCACGCGCCGGTCCCCGTGCTCACGATCCGCCCCACCGCCGTGCGGCGGCGAAGCTCAGCGACGAGACCGCGTCGCCGGAAGGCCGCGAGCGGCGCCCGCCGCCGCAAGGCCGCGCGCGCCGCCCGCCGCCTGCGAGTCGGTCAGGGGTAAACGAGCGCCTTCTTCTTCGCGCGCAGACCCATCGTCGACTGCGAGCACTGGTTCCCGACCCGCACGGTGATCTTGACGCTCGTCCCGTCGAGCGGGCGATTCGGGAACTTCCGGCTGACGGCGCGGAAGATCACCCGGCCGCTCTTCCGCTTGACGAACCGGCCGTCGCGGAGGCCGCCGGCGAAGGTGCCGTCCTTGTCGCAGAAGCTGAACCGGCGCGGGGTCGGCCGCATCCAGTGGCCGGCCGGGACGGTCGCACAGACGACCTGACCGGCGCCGTCGGAGATCTGCAACGAGGTGTCGTGCTGGTTCGGGTCGAAGCCCACCGGCGTGAAGTAGGAGTAGATCGCCTTCACGCGCATGCGGTTCCGTCCCTTGGCCGTCGGCCGCTTGAGCATCACGCGCTGCGGCTGCATCGCGATCAGCTGCTCGCAGCAGTCCGGGTCCTCCCAGTCGACCAGGCCGTCGCCGTCGTTGTCGATGCAGTCGCCGCAGATCTCGACCGGCTTGGTGGGCGACGGCGTGCAATCGGCGACCACGGCGTGGCCGCAGCGGCCGGCGTTGCAGGTCTCGGTCGTGCAGGCGTTGCCGTCGTCGCAGTCCGACACCGTGGTGCAGGGTTCGCAGCCGCCGATCGTGTCGTGCGCGCAGCGGCCGGCGTTGCAGCTCTCGGTCGTGCAGGCGTTGCCGTCGGTGCAGTCCGACGCCGTCGCGCACGGCTGGCAGCCGGAGATGGGCTGGTAGACGCAGCGGCCGGCGTCACAGGTCTCGGTCGTGCACGCATTGCCGCTGTCGCAGTCCGACGCGGTGGTGCAGGGCTGGCAGCCGGCGATCACCTCGTGGGTAGCCGCCGGTGCCGTGGCAGCTGTCCACGGTGCAGGCGTTGCCGTCGTCGCAGGTCGCGTCGCCGTCGACCTTGCCGTCACAGTCGTTGTCGACCCCGTCGCATGTCTCGTGGACGTTCCGGTCGATCGCCAGCGTCGCGCCGTAGGTCACCGGGGCGGCGTTCGCCGCCGACGCGGTGATCGACCACGTGAAGTCGTCGTCCTTGCAGGTGGGCTGCGCGTCGAAGGTCAGGTGGACGGTCACCGTCGAGCCGGCGGCGACGAACGGCACCTCCACCTTCAAGGGATTCAGCGAGTCGACCGTCGCGCCGGACGACACGACCGCGGAGACGTTGCCCATCCAGTCCGGGAGCGCGCTGCCGTCGATGACGAGGCCCTTCACCGGCGCCGGGCCGTCGTTGTGCACCGTGATCGAGTAGCCGGCCGACGTCGTGACATTCGGGGCGGCGTTGTCGGGCTCGAGCGTCGCCGTGACCGAGAGGTTGCCGCTCGGCAGGAACGCGGCGTCGCCGAGGAAGCCGCACTCGAGATGGTCCTTGTTGAAGTTGTTGACGGTCGACGAAGTGGCCGGCGCGAAGAGCGACATCGGCAGGTCGCCGGCGCCGGCGACCGCGCCGTTGGCGACGAGCACGCTGATCGGCATCGCGAAGTCGAGAAAGTAGTCGGCGCTCCCGCCGAAGGCCGAGTCGGCGGGCACCGACCGGACGAGCGGCGTCGAGTTGACCGTCGACCCGTTCGCGGCGTTGACGCCCTGGCCGAAGAGCAACGTCTCCGCAGGGTCGTTGAAGTTCGGCGTGAACGCCAGGTCGCGGGCGGAGGTGTTCGCCCACAGCTCGAGGTCGTCGGACTTGCCGTTCACGGCGATCTCGTACTGGTACTGGCGCGCATTCCCCGCCGGCACCTGCATGAGCGCGGACCAGATGCCTTCGGAGTACCCACCCTTGATCGCCGGGTTCGCGTCGAGGCGGTAGCGGAAGTACAGGTACTTGGCGTCGTAGGCATAGTACGTCGCGGGATGCGCCGCATCGCCGACGATGTCGACCTGCGACGGGCTCTCGTCGCCGACCGGATCGCCGCCGGGTGCGCAGTCGAGCGCCTCCCATGGGACGGCGCCGAAGTCGGGATCCCCGGCCGCGCCCGCGGCGCTCGCCCCGAGGACGACGAGGGCAACCAGGCCGAGGCAAGCTGCACGAACACCCTGCGCGCGAATCGATGATGCCTTCACGATACTCCCCTCCCGCAATACAGCCGAGTCGGTGTGGATTTGGCGGGGAGCCAGTCCAATCTCCGTGCCGGACCCGTCGAACGTTCGTCGGAGCGGCGGGTTTTCGCCGGCGCGGCGAGCGGCGCGGCTCGCAGCGGGCCGCGAAATATCTAGACTTCAGACGAGACGCCATGCTGCCGGCCGCAGTGCCTGCCGTGTCGCGGCGCGGACCCCCGGCCCGCAGGCGCTCACGCGCCTCGCATGCGCACCGCCGGCGCAGCGCGCTGCCCGGACTCGCGCGGCTGCAGGCACCGACCCCCGATCGCGCAAATCAGCAAGAGCTACCGCAGCTCAGGGCGGGCAGCTCGCCGGCGCCGGCGTCTTCGGCTGGGCGATGAACCGGCCGGCCGTGTCGTTGGCCGCGGTCGACGGCGGGTTGCCGCTCGCCTTGGCAGACGCATCGGCACACCATGTCCGCGGACCGACCAACAGCCGGACGGCGACGCTCCCCTGCGGCGGCGACGCGAGCGTATACGACCACTTCGCGTGCCCCCCGCGTACCGTGATCCGGTCCCACTTCACGATGACGCTGGAAATCGGCCCGTCCGGATCCTGGCCTTTGAAGCGCCAGCCGAGGAAGTAGGGCGCGACTCCCATCCTCGACCACCCCGACGCGGGCAACGACGCGGTCACGGTCTGGCCCGTGCCCGCCGAGTCGTAGACCGTCACGGACCCGCCCATGACTATCGGGTCGGCGGGACCCGGCAATGGCGGGACGATGCGGTTGGGCGTCGGATCGCTGCGCGTGACCGAGCGGAAGGAGACCCGGCGGGCATCGGCGCTCGACCCGTCGCGGAGGTTCAGGGCGGTCGTCCGGATGAGCATCGGCGGCTCCGTCGTCGTGGTCGTGGTCGTCGTGGTGGTGGACGTCGTGGTCGTCGACGGCGGCAGCGTGCTGGTGGTGCTCGGCGGCACGGTGGTGGTGGTCGTGACCGTCGTCGTCGTCGACGGGACGGGCACGGTGGTACTCGTGGTGGTCGAAGGTAGCGGCACGGTAGTGGTCGTGGTCGTCGTCGTGGTCGACCCCGGAATCGTGGTCGTGGTCGACGCCGGGATCGTCGTGGTCGTCGACGTGGTCGTGGTGGACCCCGCGAGCGTCGTGCTGGTCGACCCCGGGATCGTCGTCGTGGTCGACGTCGTCGTGGTCGTGGTCGTCGACGTCGACGTCGAGGGCGG
Organism: Deltaproteobacteria bacterium; assembly: GCA_005879585.1. Classification (GTDB taxonomy): domain Bacteria; phylum Desulfobacterota; class Binatia; order DP-6; family DP-6; genus DP-3. The sequence continues at coordinate 11,057 of VBKG01000212.1, forward strand.
GACAGTCGTGGTGGTCGTCGTCGTGACGCCGGGGTTGCTCGCCGGGTCGGCCGGATCCGTGTGCGCGTCGAGCTCCGTGCGGTCGAAGTAGCCGTCCTCGTCGCGATCGATGCCGATGCGGGTGCCCGTCCCGGGCGGCACGGCCGTGTAGGTCAGCTCCTGGCCGACGACGGCCGCCTGCGCGCGGAGCGTCGGCTCGTCCAGTAACGGCTCCGAGGCACGATCGCTGCGGAACACGCCGAAAGCAGACTGGTACAGCCAGCCGCGCGCCTCGCCGTTCCGGACACCCTTCACGACGAGGTCGCAGTCGCCCACATTGGCGCGCAGGATGAGCAGATTATTGATGCGACCGGTCACCGTCGGGTCGTTGAACGTCGTCGACGTCGCCGACACCTGCTGGCCGACGATCGGCGCGAGCCCGGTGTCGAACGCCATGAGGAACGCCTCGACCTGACGGCGCTTCGTGTCCGCGTTGCTGCCGAAGTTGAAGACGCTCGCGTGCAGGAAGTCGAAGACCGAATCGATGCTGCCGTCGTGCAGGAAGCCGAAGGCGCGCACCTGGTCGCCCACCGGGCCCGTCGCCGGCGCCTGCGTGCCCGGCGGCACGCCGAACATGCCGACCTTCTGATAGAGGTTCCGGAGATGCGCGATCTTGAACTCCTGCGGCTCGCCCTCGAACGACGAGAAGCCGTCGGTGCCGACCGGCACCTTGTGGCAGAACACACACTGGAGCGTGCTGCCGTCGATCTGGGAATTGAGGAAGATGTTCTGTCCCGTCGATTGCGTCGAGGTGAAGCTGTTGTCGAGTGCGCGGATCGGGTTCGGCGGGTACCGGACGGTCAGGATGAAGTCCGTGTAGCTCTGCATCTCGGCCGTCGAGAGCTGGCTCGTCGCCCCGAGGAGACCCACGAACGCCGGGTTGAACTTCTTGAACGCCTGGTCCTCGGCGAGCGGATCGCCGCCGGCGTCGGTGCCGCCCGTCCGGTCGCCGCGCCAGTGCATCGGACCGGCCGGGTCCGCCATGCCGCGCAGACTCTGCGTCGTCATCGGCCCCTTCATCGGGTGGAAGGTCGGGCTCCCGCTCGGCTTCGGAACGCGGAACGGGTTCGGATTGTTCACCACCGTGCCGAACGGATCGCCGAGGTCCCAGGCGAGGCTGTCGAAGTCGCCGAAGATGTGGCAGCTCGCGCAGGCCGAGTCCCCGTGCCCCGAGCGCCGCGCGTCGTAGAGGAAGATGCGGCCGTTCCTGGCCGCGGGGGGCGACGGATCGAAGCGGAGCGATACGGTCGGCCCGACGGCGCGCGTCGCGGGATTGGAGGCGTTGGTCACGATCGAGATCGTGTGGTCGATGCGGTTCATCACGTAGAGCCGGTCGTGAGGGACGTCGAGCACGACACCGCTCGGCCCGTTCCCGACCGCGAGCTGCGTCTCGGTGATCACGCCCGCCTCGAGGTCGTCGGCATTGAAGATGCCGAGCTTGGCGGAGCCGAAGCCGGCGACGAACAGCGTGTGGCCGTCGTTCGAGAAGGCCATGTCGGTGGGGAACGCGAGGCTCCGGTCGATCTCGGTCTGCGGGCCGGGCACCGTTCCGTAGTTGATGTGCGGATTCAGATGATGCGGCGTCGCCGTCGTGCCGCTGATGACCGTTACGCGGCTCTCGGCGAGGTGCCCGCGGACGAACGGCTCGAAGCGCACCTGGTTCTGCGCGTCGGTGTTGGACACGTACACCTTGCCGTTGGTCGGCCGGACGGCCATGTTGAACAGCACCGTGCCGACGCCCGTGACCGCGTTCGGGCTCGAGACGAGCGCGGGCGGGGTGGCGTCGGCGTTCAGGAGGAACACGTCCTGGTCGGGCAACGTGAAGGCGACGGACGGACTCCAGTCGCGTCCGATCTCGTCCCGCCAGTGTGAGCCGTCGAACTTGACGATCAGGCCCGTGTCCGGCGCGCCCGCGGTCGAGCCGTTCGGCGGCGGCGGCAGCCCCCCGTTGTTGGTCACCAGCTGCTCGGTGATCGTCGTCGTCTGGTTGCCCGAATCGAAGATGGCCGCGTAGACGACGGTGCCGTCGGGGCTCGCGGCGAGCGCCCGCGGCGTGTCACCGAACAGCTGGACGATGCCGATCGGCGTCCCGCCGAGCGCCGCACCCAGGCTGTTGGCGTTGAACACCCAGACGTCGGCCCGGCCGATCCCCTCCGTCGTGAGCTGCGGCCCGTTGGCCGGGTCGCTCGGGAAGCGGTTCTGTCCGCGGCGAGTGCACGTGATGAACGCGCGGTCGTGGTTGCTGCCCGCGAACACGATGTCGCGCGGCTCGTCACCGACGAGCAGCGTCGCGACGACGCGGGACAGCGTCGCGTCCCGCCACCGCCACCGGCTCGAGGCCGACGGGGACCTCGGCGGCGAGCGTGATGCCGCCGCCGGTGATCGTGTAGACGGCGAGCCGGTTGTCGGGTGTGTTGACGGCGAAGAGTTGATCGCCTGCCGGCGCGATCGCGAGCGGTCGGACGTGCCCGCTCTCGAAGTTCGTGAACGCCGCGCGCGCCGATCGCGGTGCCGGGAGGCAGGCCAGTACACCGGCCATGCAGGCGACGGACCGGACTAGTCCTGACGGCATGCGAAACCCTCCCGGGTCGGGGACGACGGGTGGGTGTACCACGGGACCGTGGGCGGTGGCCAAGAGAAAAAACCCCGGTGCATCCCCCGGGTGTTGCGCCCCCGGGGCGGTAGGATAAGAATCCCGCCGCCCATGGCGCGCGCCCCGATCGAGGGCCCCGAGCAGCTGTTCCATTTTGCCGAGGCCGCGGTGCCCGCGACTACACTCCCGGCGTTCGAGCCGGTGCGTGTCGTCGCGGAGCCGGTGGAGTCGGTGCTGATCACGGGGATCGCCGGCGGCCAGGGGCGACTCATCGCGCGGCGCATCGGCGGCGGTCGTTGCCGCATCATCGGCGTCGACCGCACTCCGTGGGAGGGACATCCGTCCGACGTAAGCATGCACGTCCTCGACATCCGGAAGCGGAAGTTCGAGGACGTCTTCCGGACGGAGCGGCCCGACGCGGTCGTGCACCACGCCTTCGTGCGCCACTTCCGGGGCGATCCCGAGGTGCGCCACGAGGTCAACGTCCTCGGGACGAAACGGCTCCTCGAATACGCCATCGCCCACGGCGTCAAGCGGATGGTCGTGCTGTCGAGCGCGTACGTGTACGGCGCGCTGCCCGACAACCCGTACTACATGGACGAGGAGTTCCCGCTGAACGTGAGCCGCACGTATCCCGAGGTCCGGGACCTGGCCGAGGTCGACAGCCTCGCGGGCACGTTTCTCTGGCGCCACCCCGAGGTCGCCACCGCCATCCTGCGGCCGGTGAACACGCTTGGGTACTACGTGCAGAGCGCGATCGGCCGCTACATCCGGCAGCGCTACGTGCCGACCATCCTCGGCTTCAATCCGATGATGCAGTTCATCCACGAGGAGGACGTGGCGGAGGCGGTCGCGCTCGCGCTCCAGACCGGCGCGCACGGGGTGTTCAACGTGGTCGGCCCCGGAGCGGTGCCGCTGAAGCTGGCGATCGGCGAGACGGGCGGCTCGGCGGTTCCCATCCCGGAGACGATCGCGCGCGCCGTCTTCCGCCAGCTCTTCCGCTTCGGGCTCTACCACACGCCGCCCGGCGCCATGGACTTCCTCAAGTATCCCTGCACGATCGACGGACGAGGCTTCGAGCGCGCCACTGGGTTCAAGCCCCTCTTCAGCCTCGAGGACATCTTCGCGAGTGTCCGCCACTGAGACGGTCGTCCAGGCGGTCGGCGCGCTCCGGCGCACCGTGACCGAGGTCCTGCCGGAGACGGTCTTCGACCTGCAGCGACA
>VBKG01000567.1 GCA_005879585.1 Deltaproteobacteria bacterium
ACTGGCTCGCGTCGCCGGTCGCGGCGTACACCTCGTTCGTCTCGATCAGGATCTCCGGATGGCCGTCGCCGTCGAGGTCGGCGACCACGGGCGTGTTGATGCTCTCCGCCCCGGCCGGCGTCTGACCGCCACCCGGGTTCGCGTCCTGGAGCAGCACCGGGAAGCCGGGGAGCACGCTTCCCGAGCGGTTCCAGGTGTAGAGATGCTGATCGAGCGCCGCGACGACGATGTCGAGGTCGCCGTCGCCGTCGAGGTCGGCCAGGACCGGCGAGCCGAAGATGCCGGTCTTCAGGTGGTTGTCGTTCGTGCGCACGGCGGGTGCCGAGAACGCCGGGTCGATGCGCACGGGAAAGCCGGGGAACGGCGTGCCGTCGTGGCGGAAGACGTACACGTCGCCCTCGATGTTGGCGTAGACGATCTCGGGGTAGCCGTCGTGATCGAGGTCCGCGATCGCGGGGCGCGTGCTCGCGGTGGGCGACGGCGGCGCGATGGCGCCGCTCGCGAAGACAGGCGCGCCGAGGTGCGTGACGACGTTGCGCGCGGTGTTGGTCGACACGGGAAAGCCCGGCAGGACGGAGCCGTCCGCGCGGTAAGCGTAGATCCGCCCCGCCGCCGTCACGAACACGATCTCCATGCGGTTGTCGCCGTCGAGATCGGCCATCTGCGGCGGCGCCTCGCCGCCCCCGTCGGTGCGGCCGTCGCCGTTGGCGTCGATCGCGATCGGCCAGCCGGCGTGTATCGTTGGATCGTGGTGAACGAAGAAGACCTTGCGGTCCTCGCCGACGTTGGTAGCGTCGTCGCCGTCGGTCACGCGAAGACGGACGGTGAAGGCGAACTGGTTCGACGGCACGTTCGCCTGACCCTGCACGACGACGCCCGAGGGCGGCGCCGAGAAGTTCGTGGCGGGGGGGAAGGCGGCCATCACCGCCGCGAGATCGAGCGTGCCGACGACGGCGCCCGGCCGGCGCGGCGGCGTCGTGCTCGCGTCGAACCCGACCCGGCTCGAGCTGGACCCGCTCGCGAAGGGCGCGTACGTCGTCGGCTCGATACCGACGCCGAACTCGAGCGTCCACGTGAGCGAGCTCGTCGCGCCGCGGTCGGCGGACGCGGTGCCCGTGATCGGCACCGTCGGCGACTGGTTCGGGTCGAGGACCTGGAACCAGGCGGGCCGCTCGAGCGTCGCCTCGGGCGGGATCTTCGCGGCGATGCCGAGCGCGGGCACGCCGAGCCGCTCGAGCGCAGCGCGCAGGTTCACGCGCCCGTAGCCGAAGTGCTGGTCCCAGCCGGCCTG
>VBKG01000568.1 GCA_005879585.1 Deltaproteobacteria bacterium
CGGGACGCTCTTGCTCGACGAGATCGGCGAATTGCCACTCTCCTTGCAGCCCAAGCTTCTGCGGGTCCTGCAGGAACGGGCAGTCCGGCCGGTCGGCGGCGATGCGGAGATCCCGTGCGACGTGCGCCTGGTGGCGACGACCAACCGTGATCTCGAGGCGGCGGTCGCAGAGGGAACCTTCCGGGAAGACCTCTACTTTCGAATCAACGTCATCCAGATCGAAATGCCGCCGCTCCGCGCGCGGGGCAGCGACGTGCTCCTCCTCGCCCAGCATTTCATCGAACGCTACGCGGGCGGGGCGGGCAAGCGCGTGGTGGGTCTCTCTCCGGAGGCTGCGGAGCGGCTCCTGGCCCACGATTGGGTGGGCAATGTACGGGAACTCCAGAACTGCATGGAGCGCGCGGTCGCACTTGCCCGCTCCGAGCAGGTCGCTCTCGACGACTTGCCCGAGAAGCTGCGGCGCCGACATCGATCGCGCGTCCCGGTAGGAGCTGACGATCCGTCTGCGCTCGTGCCTCTGGAGGAGGCCGAGCGCCGTCACATCCTCCACGTGATGGAGACGGTCCAGGGTAACAAGACGGTCGCCGCGCAGGTGCTTGGCCTCGACCGGAAAACCCTCCGCCGCAAGCTCGAGCGATACCGCCGGGGCTGACGCGCGAGCGACGGGTAGTTTTGCCCGCTGGGGCAGAGCACCCCAGCCCGTCCAACCGCGCAAGAATCCGGGACGTCCAGCTGCCGTCCGCTTCGACGCGACAATATGCCCCGCCTCGAGTGAGGCAGCGTCCTTGACTTTCCTTCTCATTGCGCTGGCACGGTAAGTGCGAACCGAACCCTTCCGACGCGCGGGAGGAAATCCTGCGAGTCCAAAGGAGACCGGAAGATGAATGCGTTAGCGCTCGAGCAACGAGAACTCGACTCCGCACCGCCGCCGATGACGTTGTCGCCCGTGATGCCACACGTCCTCCTGGCAGAGGACGACGCCGATACGCGCCGCCTGTTGGCCTGGGCGCTTCGGGTGGCGGGCTATGACGTCGTCGAAGCCGGTAACGGGATCGAGGTTCTCGATGAGATGGATTCGAGGATCCGGAGTCACTCCTCACGTCCGTTCGCCGTGATCATCCTGGACGTCAACATGCCATTCCTGACGGGTCTCGACCTGCTGGCAGCGCTGCGCAGCGCGCAGTGGGCCACACCCGTCATCCTGATCACCGCGTTCGGGGACGAGGCGATACGCGCCGAGGCGCGCGAGCTTGGCGCCTTTGCGATCCTGGAGAAGCCGCGCGACCTGGACGAGCTCCGGACCGACGTGCTGAGGACGCTTTCCCTCGCATGCGCCGTGGACCGCAAGAGGTCGAGATGAACGCAGAGTGGGCATCCATCCGGGCACGCGTCGTGTCTGCCGGGGATGAATGGCCGGGCGAACTGCAGCGCGCAGGCGAGCTCACACCGTATGCGGCGGAGACGATTTGCGACGATGCGCTGCGGGCGGGCCCGGGGGCTCGGCTCGAGATAACGGTCGCCGCCGGTACCGACGATGCCGGACTCGACCGCGTGCAGGATCAGTTCGCCTGGCTCCGCGCTCGAAGCATCGAGGTGGAGGTCCATCGCGACTATCGAGGGAGGCCACTACGCGCGCATCCCGACGTGGCGGCCTGATCGCCAA
>VBKG01000213.1 GCA_005879585.1 Deltaproteobacteria bacterium
GGAGACGTTCGGCGCGGGCGGCCATCCACGGCATCATAACGGCGGCCGTCCGCGGTGCAAAGTCGCGGAAGCCGTGCTGGCAGCGCGCCGGGGTTTGCGGCCGTCGACGTGCGTGTAATGGTGGTCGCGTGGCGAGCCGATACGCGATCAACCGACTCAGGCTCGCGGGCCCGCGTTGGTCCGTCCTGCTCTTCTGGCTCTACCTCCTCGCTTTCTTCCTCCTCCTCGGCGGGGAGGTGAGCGCGCTGCTCGAGCACATGTCGCCGGCGGGGAAGATGGAAGGCGAGCGGGCGGCGGCACCGGTCGAAATCCAGGCCGAGCGGATCGTGCGTGCGGGCGGGAGCCCGGCCTGACCGGCCTCCGCATCATCGGTGGGACGTTCAAGGGGCGGCGACTCGTCACGCCGCCGGGCCTCGCGACGCGGCCGCTGCCCGATCGCGTGAAGCAGTCGCTCTTCGACTGGCTCGGGCAGCGCCTCGACGGGCTTCACATCGTCGACTGCTGCGCGGGCTCGGGCGCCTTCACGTTCGAGGCGCTGAGCCGCGGCGCCGGCCGGGTGGACGCGATCGAGCCGGGCGAGCATGCCGTGCCGGTCCTGCGCGCCAACGCGGCGAAGCTCGGGAACCCGACGGGGCTCGTGCTGCACGCGGCGTCGTTCCAGGCGGTCCTGCCACGGCTGCGGGACGTCGACCTCGTCTTCGCCGATCCTCCCTTTCGCTGTTATCGGGACGGCGCCGCCGAGATCGCCGAGCTGCTCCGCCTCGCGGCGCGGGCGCTGGCCCCTGCCGGCCGGCTGATCATCCGCGGCGAGCGCGGCGCCGATCTTCCCGGCGGCTCCGCGAAACTCGTCGAGCGCGAACGTCGCCAGTACGGACGGAGCTGGGTCGCGCTGCTGCAGCGGGAGGACCGAACCGACCGGGACGGTTGAGGCTGCGGTGCGGTACACCGTGCGCGCGCCCGGCTCGCTCGGCGAGTGTCTCGGCCGCCTGCTCGCCGAGTCCTCGGGGCGGACGCGCAAGCAGCTGCTCGCAGGCGGCCGCGTGCGCGTGAACGGGGCGACGGCGAGGAGGGCAGACGGCGCACTCGTGCCCGGCGACGTTGTGGAGGTCACGGCCCGCACGCCGCGCGCCGTGCTGCCCCCGGGTCTCGAGCTCGTTTACGAGGACGACGACGTGATGGTCGTCGACAAACCCGCCGGTCTCCTGACCATCGCGACGGAGCGCGAGCGGCAGCGGACGGTGTACGCGTACCTGACGGCTCGCGCGCATGCCCGGCAGTCGCCCGCGACGGTCCTCATCGTCCACCGGCTCGATCGCCTCGCCTCGGGGCTGCTCGTCTTCGCCGCGTCCCCCGTCGCGAAGCGAATGCTCCAGGCGCAGTTCGCCGCGCACACTGTCGAGCGGACGTACCTGGCGGTGGTGGAGGGGAGGCTCACCCGGCCCGCGGGCACCGTCGCGAGCCGGCTCCTCGACGATGCGCCCGGTCCGGTGCGGGAGACGGACGATCGGCGTCGCGGGCGCCCGGCGGTCACGCACTGGCGCGTGCTGCGCACGGTCCCGCGCTACACGCTGCTCGAGGTGCGGCTCGAAACGGGGCGACGGAACCAGATCCGCGTCCACCTCGCGCGGCTCGGGCATCCGATCGCCGGCGACGCCGCATACGGCGGCCGGACGGATCCATTCCGCCGGCTGGCGCTCCACGCGCACGTATTGGGCTTCGACCATCCGGCGACCGCCGCCCGCCTGCGCTTTGTCTCCCCGATGCCGGCCGCCATGGCGAAACTTCCACCGTGATCGACGATCGGGCGGCGCTCACGCGACGGGAGTCACGTCGCGTTCCCTGCGCACCAGATGGAGCCGAGCCGGTGCGCGAGGCCGCAGCATCGTCACCAGCGGCGGTACGACCGGTATGCCGTGCAGGTCGATCAGGTGCCGTTCGCGAGCGACCCATCGCCGGACGAGCAGCGTGCCGCGATCGCCGGCGCACCAGAGCTTGCCGCTCACGTGCCAGCGCGGCAGCCAGACGCTTCGGTTGCCGATCCGGCAGAGCAGGGCCGGGGCCGTCGACCTGACGATCGTGACGTTCCGGAATGCCACGAGATCGTCGGCATCGTGTGGGGCCATGCGCGATTCTCCTTCCGAAGTCCGCGCCAAGCACACGTGGGTAGGGACCGGGCCCTGCACAGATCGCGCTGGGTGGCTCTGAACGGGCTCAAATAGCAGCCTATCGGAGGTGTGATGACGGCGCAAGGCGTGCAGCAGAAACCGCGGCGCGCCGACGTCGAGCGATTGGAAGTCCATCTGCAGATTGGAACGACGAACTGCAGAAATCGTCGTCACGCTCCAAAACTTGACAGCCGACGGGATTGCGACTAGGTTCTGCGGTCCTTGCTCGGGTGGCCTCGGTGACTTCTTCCCGGGTCGCCCTCCCTGCCTCGCGCTCACAAGGCCTTCGCGCGGGCGGCGTCAAATCAGGCCGCACCGAGGAGGTGCCATGCGTTTTGCGCGACAGGAGTCTCTCGCGTGCCCGATCGAGGGCACCGAGGTGGAGGGGACCGCCCGCTGGCCGCGTGGGTCTGGCGGGGCGCGTCACCGCGTTCGGTCTCCATGGAACGGGGTCGACGGATGGATCGCAGTCGCGAACCATGACGTGCGATCGGAATCCGGAGAGTCCACCGTCCGAGCCGTCCCGCGTTCCAGGTGAGGGCTTCATCGCGGCGTGTCCCGCCCGTCACGGGGCGATGGGGCATGGAGGAGTTCGTCGAGCCCCACGTTCGCCGGGTGGTGTCCGACCGTCTCGGCGTCGGCGTCGAGGAGTTGGTGTCCGAGGTGTCGCTGCGTGACGACCTGGCCGCGGATTCACTCGATCTCGTCGAGCTGGCGATGGCGCTCGAAGCGGAGTTCGCGATCGTCGTCCCCGACCGCGTCCTCGATCGGGTGCGGACCTACGGGGATCTCGTCCAGACCACCGGCCACCTCCTCCGGACGCGCTGTGAAGCCGAGGCGCACGGAGCGGCAGCGCCGCTTCGCATCTCCGCGCGTATCACGCCGCCCGCGGGCGGGTCGGCGGGTACCCTCGAGCGAACGGGGTGGCTCAGTCCGTATTTCGCCGAGACGGTCGGTGACGATGCGATGCGGGCGGGGAACGGAGCGCGACTCGACGTGACCCTCTCGGTGAGCAGCACGGCCGATCTCGCCCGGGCCCGGCGGCAATTCGCCGGCCTCGGCAAGCGCGGCGTTCACGTGGCCGTGCGTCGGAACGACCCGCCCTCCGAGCCATTCGTCGAGTCCACCGGCTGATCGTGTCGCCGAGCGGCCTCCATTGCCGCCGGCCAGCGCAGATCCTCCGTTGAATCAGGCGTCTCCTCGATCAGCTGATCGGTGCGTGCGCGCGCGTCCGGCCATTGCGCAAAAAAGAGAATGAGCGCATAACCTCCGCGTCCTCTTGTTTGCGCGTGACACCCCCGCCCGTCTCTCCCGCGGCGTTCTCGGCCTCTCGCTCAGGCAACTGCGACCAAACCACAGTCGCCCCGCAGGGGCAGGAGAATGTCATGGGCAAGAAGATCTTCGTCGGGAATCTATCCTTTTCGACCACCAGCGCCGAGCTCGAGTCGCTGTTCTCCGAGATGGGGACGTGCGAGTCGGCCACGGTCGTGACCGATCGTGAGACGGGCCGTTCGCGCGGCTTCGGCTTCGTCGAGATGAGCTCGTCGAGCGAAGCAGGCCGGGCCATCACGGAGCTGAACGGCCGCGACGTCGGTGGCCGGCAGATCAACGTCAGCGAGGCGCGCGAGCAGGAGCGCCGCAGCGGTGGCGGTGGCGGTGGCGGGGGACGCGGCGGGTTCTCGGGCCGGCGCAGCTACTGAGCGAAAGGCGAATGGTTGCGCGCCTGTTGGCGCGCAACCATCCACGCACCGGTTCGACGGCGACGGCGATGAAGCGCCGCCGCTAGCGCCGCCAGAGCGCGACCGCCTCGGCGAAGCGTCGCCGCTCGTCGGGCGTCTGATCGGGATTCACGTCGGGGTGGTTCCGCTTGAGAAAGCGGCGCCACGCGGTGATGAAGCGTCGCTCGGTGCAGTCGAGGGGCAGGGCCAGCATGCGGAGGAGGCGCTTCGGCTGGTTGGCCAGGGGCTCCCGCACCCGCCGCGGACGCGGAGGGCGGGGCATGGGCTCGGACCAGCGCTCGGCGACCCCGAGCCACCAGCGAAAATCGGCGATCACCTCGGCGTACGTCGGGTCCTTTCGCCACGTCCGCGGGAACCATTCGCGGTAGAGCCGGCCGAGAAGGCCCTCGAGCCTCAGCTTCAGGTCTGGCGAGAGGTGCCCGTCGTGCGTCTGCAGCGCCATGAGTAATGCGTCCATCTCGCGCTGGTAGAACGAGCGCCGGAGGCTCCATCGCGTGTGCACGGCCCTTCCCAGCCAGGGATGAAGCCGCCGCAGGAACGCACTTGCTGTGTTCGCCCGCTCCATCGATCGTCCGCCGATCAACCTTTAAGAAATGGCGTCCCGCTGGCTGGTTGTCAACGGGAATCGGGCACCAGATGCATCTGCGATACCGGGTCACGCGGCGACGATGCGCCGACGGTGAACGACGCCTCCGACGTTGACGGCCAGCCGGCGCGCACGGTAAGCGACGCGCCCGTGGCAAGGTCGGCGTGTCACCTGATCGGGTGGTCCGTGTCGCTTCTCGCTGCGTCCGCGGCGGCGAGTCCCTGCCCCGGCGGGCGCTTCCTCGTGCAGAAGGAAGACGTCGTCAGTGGCAGGCCCGCGGCCAGTGCACGTGCGGTCGTCATCGCACCGTCCGCGCTGACGCTCGAAGGGCTCTGCGGCCCGGGGCCGGCGAAGCTGCATGGCACGGCGCGGCGGACGCATGTGACGGCGACGTGGCGGAGCTGCGGCGACTTCCACGGCAAGGCGCGTCTGGAGGGACGGATCGGCGACGCCTGTAACGTCCTTCACGGGCGCTTCGTCGTTCCGAAGGCAGGCATCCGGACCGACTTCGTGGCCACACGGAGCCGGTGCGGCGACGGCGTGCTCGACGTCGGCAACGGCGAGATCTGTGATGACGGCAACCGGATCGATGGCGACGGCTGCAACGCGGACTGTACTCCGTCGCGCTGCGGCGATCGTATCATCGAGCCGGGCGAGCAGTGCGACGACGGCAACACGCGAGACGGCGACGGCTGCAGCCACGCATGTCGGTCCGAGTTCTGCGGCGACGGGATCCAGCAGCCGAACGAGGAGTGCGACGACGGCAATTTCGTCTTCGGCGACGGCTGTAGCAACTGTCGGCTTCCGCGCTGCGGCAACGGGTTCCGCGAGGGCGTCGAGCAATGCGACGGCACGGACCTCGGCGCGTACGGCTGCCAGAACTTCGACGCCGACGGCGGCCTGCTGGCCTGCAAGCCGAACTGCACGTTCGACCTCTCGGGCTGCCAGTTCTGCGGCAATGGCCGGCGCGAGGGAACCGAGCGCTGCGACGGCGCCGACGTCGGCGGCGAGACCTGCGCCAGCCAGGGGTACCCGGAGGGCGGCGTGCTCGGGTGCCAGAACCACTGCATCTCGTTCGACACGCGCGGCTGCTTCATCTGTGGCAACGGGGTCAAGGAGGGGCGGGAAGAGTGCGACTTCAACGACTTCGGCGGCCAGGGCGCGTGCGATGCCCCGGGTGAGCGTGGTGGGCATCTCGCCTGTACCGCGGATTGTCGCGTCAGCCGAGCGCCGTGCTGGGTCTGCGGCAACGGCCGCCTCGACCCGGGCGAGTATTGCGATCGAGGAGCGCGCAACGGGGAGCCGGATTTCGGCTGCTCGACCGGCTGCCAGAGCCTCTGCGGCGACGGTTTCCTCGCGAGCGACGAGGAGTGCGACGACGGCAACCGGCAGGACGGCGACGGCTGCTCGCGCTTCTGCGGCAACGAGCACTCGTACGCCGGGGGCGGCAACGAGCCGTACGACCAGTGCTTCATGCAGTGGAACGTCGAGGGCGTCACGCCGGCGGCGCGTGTCGCCTGTCGCGATGGCGACGCCGCGTGTGACCGCGGGACGGACGCGGGCGCGTGCACGTTCCTCTACTTCCTCAGCTTCAACGATGCGTTCGTGGTGTTGCCCGGTCCGTCTCCCCCCGCTTGCTACAACGCGAAGATCGCGACCGTGGCGCTCACCGGCGCGAGCATCGACGGCCCTGCCGCGCTCGCCACGGACGACGTCGACCACTTCCTCGCCATGGTGGCTCACGTGCTCGAACGCGCGGGCAGCACCGTGACCCGCGACGACGGCACCACGACGCTCACGGTCGACCCACCGAACGGTCACCTCGGTGTGTGTGCCAGCTCGATGCTCACGGTGCCCGTGGATGGCGAGCGCGTGCTCGAGGTGGTGGTGACCGACGCAGCGACGGCTGCAGTCGATCGCGACCGGATCACGTTCGCCTGTCATCCATAGGATGAGCGTGCGGCACGCCGGTCGAGGCTCCGATACTGGATCGCCTCGGCGAGGTGCGACGTGGTGATCTCGTCCTCGCCCGCCAGGTCGGCGATCGTCCGCGCCACGCGCAGGATGCGCGTGTAGCCACGTGCAGAGAGTCCGAGCCGGTCGCTTGCCGCTTCCAGGAGCCGCCGTCCCCGGGCGTCGATGCGGCAGACGCGCCGCACCTCGCGACCCGGCACGTGGGCGTTGACGGCCACGCCGAGCCGGGTGAGACGCGCGCGCTGACGCTCCCGTGCCGAGATCACGCGCGCGCGAATGGTCGCCGACGACTCGCCACCCGGCGTCTCCTCGGCGAGCGTCGTCACGGCAACGCGCGGCACCTCCACGTGAAGGTCGATGCGGTCGAGAAGCGGGCCGGAAACCCGGGCACGGTAGCGATCGAGCATGGGAGGTGTGCACCGACACCGATCCGACGCGTCGCCCAGCCAGCCGCATACGCACGGGTTCATCGCAGCAACGAGCTGGAAGGCCGACGGATAGTGGATCGCGCCGCTGCCGCGCGCGACGGTGATGCGACGTTCCTCGAGCGGCTGGCGGAGCGGCTCGAGGGCGTTCCGCCGGAATTCCGGCAGCTCGTCCATGAAGAGCACCCCGCGGTGGGCGAGCGTCACCTCGCCCGGCCGGATCGGGTTCCCGCCGCCGAGGAGCGCGGCGTCGGAGATGGAGCAGTGGGGCGCGCGCACCGGCCGGCTCGTCACGAGCGGCCGGCCGTCCAGAAGGCCGGCGACGCTGTGGATCATCGTCACCTCGATCGCTTCATCCAGCGCGAGCGGCGGCAGGATCGACGGCAGGCGGCGGGCGAGCATGGTCTTGCCCGAGCCTGGCGGCCCAATGAGCAGCACGTTGTGGCCCCCGGCCGCGGCCACCTCGAGAGCCCGCCGCGCATGCGCCTGCCCGCGGACGTCGGCGAGGTCGCCGGCGGCGAGCGGGGCGGCGGCGAGGAGCGCCTCGCCGTCGACGGTCGTCGGGCTACGCGTCGCTTCACCGCGGACGTGGGCGACGGCTTCGGCGATGGTCTCGACGCCGATCACGGGCGGGCCGCCGGCGAGCGCCGCCTCGGGGGCGTTCGCCGCGGGGACGACGAGCCCCTTCAGCGCTGCCCGCCGCGCCGCCATTGCGATCGACAGGGCGCCGCGGACGGCGTGGACACGGCCGTCGAGCCCGAGCTCGCCGAGAACGCACCAGCCGTCGAGCGCAGGGAGCGACGTCTTGCCGTCGGCCGCCAGGATGCCGAGGGCGATCGGCAGGTCGAACGCGGCGCCCTCCTTGCGGACGCCGGCGGGGGCCAGGTTCACCGTGACGCGCTTCGTCGGATACTCGAGGCCCGCGTTGCGAAGCGCGGCGCGGATTCGGTCGCTCGCCTCGCGCACGGCGCCGTCCGGGAGCCCCACCGTGGTGGTGTGCGGCAGGCCGGAGGATACGTCGACCTCCACCGCGACGAGGATCGCGTCGATCCCCCGGAGCGCCCCCGAGCTGACGCGGGCGAGCATGCCTTCCGGCTGCCGCGAGCGGCGACCCGCCGCAATCGGTAGAACCGGAATAGGGCTACGAGCGGTCGGGCGCGCTCCAGAAGCGCTCGAGGGCGGCCGCGGCCTCGGCGGGTCGCTCGAGCGGCCACCAGTGGCCGCAGCCCTCGAGGAAGACGAGCTGCCCGCGGACCCGAGCGGCGAGCCGCTCCGCAAAGCGCGGTGCGACGTACGGATCGTCGCGGCTCCAGAGGATCAGTGCCGGCCGCGTGATCGCGGCGACGCCGTCCTCCCACTCCTCGCCGACGCTGACGGCGGAGCGATAGAGGGAAAGGATGCAGGCCTTCATCCGCTCGTCGACCCGCGATGCGAGCGCGCGCGCGTCGTCCGCGGGCACGCCCGCCCCGGGGAGGCCGTCAGCGAGCGCCTCGGTGGTCATGCCCGCCATCACGGCTTCGCCCACGTCGGGCGTCTGCCACTGCTGGGCGAGGTCGTGCCAGACGTACTCGCGATCGACCGGACCGTCGCCGCAGGCCCAGGTGCGGATCAGGTCGGGACGCAGCGACACCACGCGCTGGACGAGCAGCGCCCCCCAGTCGTGTCCGACGAGGTCCACCGGCTCGCCGACGCGCGCGATCTCGTCGATGAGCCAGTCGACGTAGGCTTCCTTCACCGGACGGAATCCGGTGGGCGTCGGCACGCCGAAGCCGGGGAGGTTCGGCGCGAGCACGTCGCGACGCGCGAGGCGCGCGCGCACCTTGTCCCAGAGATGATGCGTGTCGGGAACGCCGTGGACGAGGAAGGCGGGCATGCAACAGCGCTACACCGCGGCCGTCCTCCTTGACAATATGGAGCGCGGCGATACGGAAACCTCATGGCCGCCCCGCCCAGCATCCG
>VBKG01000569.1 GCA_005879585.1 Deltaproteobacteria bacterium
GGCAACGGCTACACCGACGACATCTCGGGATGGGACTTCTACAACCGCCAGAACAACCCGCACTCCCAGGACGTCACCTACGGTCACCACAACGGCCAGATGCTGAACGGCGAGGCCGCCATCAACGACGGTGGGACACTCGGCGCGTGCCCGCTCTGCATGGTCATGCCCATCCGCGCCGGTGCCGAGGCGCTCGACCGGACGGACGACCTCGCGCAGGCGTTCCTCTTCGCGGCCGACTCCGGCGTGGCCTCGATCGCGAGCCTCACCGCGGATCTCGGCTACTCGACGTTCATGCGACAGGCCGAGGAGTACCTCTGGCGGCACGACGTCCTCGTCGCGCAGTCGTCGAACGACTTCGACTCGACCGACCACCAGGGCGGCATGTACTGGCCGCACGCGGTCGCCGGGAACGGCGTCGTCAAAGAGAACGAGGGCGGGCTGCCGGTCCCGAACTGCTTCCCGGGCTCGCAGTTCTGCGTTCCCGGCGACGACACCACGCGGACGTTCCGGCAGCGCTCAGGCCAGACGTCGTGGGGGACACGAAACATGGTGTCGGTGTCGGGCACGACGTCCACGTCGGCGTCGACCGGCACGCTCGGCGGCATTCTCGGCTTGTTCCAGTCGTGGAGCCGCACGGCGGTGGAGCGCGGCTTCATCGCGTCGGCGCTGAGCGGACCGGAGATCGTCCAGCTCCTGACCGCGACGGCGTCGGACGTCGATCCCTCCGACTACACGTCGGTGCCGAACGCCTGGCCGACGCAGCTCGGCTGGGATCTGCAGACGGGCTACGGCCGCATCAACGTGCGCCGCTTCCAGGAGGAGCTGCGCCTCGGCCACATCCGGCCGGTCGCCTGGTTCGACGGCCCGGAGTGGTTCACGCTCTACGATCCGACCGTCCAGTCGAAGGTCGAGATCTTCGGCCACACCGAGGCACGCCGCTCGCCGAGCGGCTCCTACGGCTGGACGCTCGAGTGGGCGCTCGGCGCGGAGCCGACGACCTTCACGACGCTCGCGAGTGGCACGCGGACCGGCGCGTTCGACGGCAAGCTGGGCGAGCTCGACCTCGCGCAGGTGCCGGCGTCGTTCTACGCCCGGGCATTCGCGCTCTCCACCGGGAAGCAGCTCGAGACGGCCGAGAACTACACGGTGACGCTTCGCCTCCGCGTGAGCTACACCGCCGCCGACACGTCGATCCTGACGGGCGAGGAGCGGCGCTCGATCTTCGTGCATCACGACCCGGACTGGCCGGCGGGCTTTCCGCGCCGGATCCGGAACGGCGCCGCCTGCGCTGGCGGGCACGTCGCGCCGGGTGCCCCGGGCGACTACTGCTTCTCGCCGGGCGGCGAGGGCCAGCCGGCGCTCGCCGACGTCGCCGGGCTCGGCCGCCTGCAGATCGTCTTCGGCGACACCGACGGCTACGTCCACGCCGTCGACCCGCAGACCGGCAACGACATCCCGGGCTTTCCCGTCACGACGGACCCGACGGTGGTCATGAAGAGCGGCAGCTGGCCGGGCGTCAACCCGGGCTTCGAGCCCGTGCCGATCAACGTCGCGGTCGGCGACCTCGACCACGACGGCAACCTCTGGATCGTCGCCGCGACGTCCACCGGGAAGCTCTACGTCTGGGACGCGCAGGGAACACGCCGGCCGGGCTGGCCGCAGAAGCCCGCGGAGGGCGTCGTCCCGCTCGAATCACCGCGCATCCCGCGCGAGTACTCGCGCGTGCCGCACGAGGGGATGTTCGCGGCGCCGATCCTCGCCGACTGGGATGGTGACGGGCGCCTCGAGATCATCCAGGCCGGCTACGACGGCCACATCCACCAGTACCGCGCCGACGGAACCGAGGTCCGGACCGGCAACTGGCCGATCCAGGTGCGCGTGCCGGACTCCGTGCCGATCACCCGGCCCGCGCTCAACAACCCGAGCGACACGCGCACGCCGATCCGCATGCACGACTTCCGCCTCAGCTCGAACGCGGCGCTGGCGCAGCTCGACAACGATCCGGAGCTGGAGATCGTCGTGCGAAGCCAGATGTCCGACACGATGCCGTCGACCGACGTGGAGGTCCTCTCCGGCGTCGGCCATCTCATCGCCTACGACCACGACGGGACCTACCTCTGGACGGCAAAGATGGACGGTGCGGCCTTCTACTACGGCAGCGCGCAGGAGTTCATCACCGAAGGGTCGAACTCGCCTGCGGTGGCGGACATCGACGGCGACGGGAAGGACGAGGTCGTCTCGAACCCGGTGTTCTCGCTGAACGAGTATCCGTTCAAAGGGGACGGCACCGCGTTCACGCCGAATCCGTGGACGAACCAGCCGACGGG
>VBKG01000570.1 GCA_005879585.1 Deltaproteobacteria bacterium
CGGCCCATCTCCGCACTGCCCGGGACTACCTCGTGCGCGGGAATCGCGCGGCAGCCGTCCACGAGCTGCGACGGGCCGAGGACGCGCTCGGCACGTGCCTACGCGAGGAGGCCGCGGGTGGCAGCCTCCTCGCGCAACACAGGCAGATGCCGGCGAGCTGACCGCTACGGGAGCGGCTGCTCGGCGCGTTGAAGCGCCCGGTCTATCTCGGCTGGGTCGACGTGCTGACCCCTCTCCAGGCTGTCGATGAGCCCGTTCACGTGCTCGCGCTCCTGGAGGAGGCGGTGTTGCGCGCCGCCCTTCGTCTGGCTGGCGGCCCGCGCGAGCTTGTCGCTCGTCGCCTTCAAGTCACCGACGCGCGCATTCGGTGAGCGGGCGAAGGCGAGCTGGGACATGAGGATGAGAGTCGCGGCGCTGATGATGGTCGTCTTCATGGTTCGTTCTCCTTCGATGCTCTGACGTTCACTCGACGGCGGCCGATGCTCAGGTGAGCGCCGGCTGCCCCATTCGATGCCGGCGACGGTCGACCGGCTACAGGCGGAGCGAGCGCGTCAGGAGGAAGAGCGGCGCCGAGCGTGCATGCGCTGCGGGGACACGGATTACCCGCCCCGCGTCGGGGTGACTCAACTCGGCTGCCGGCGCCCCCGCAAGGCCGAGGAGCGGCGCCGGGTGCCACGCCGAAGGGATGAGGGCGGCGTCAGGTGCCTCGACGCGCGCACAGCAGCACCGCCCATTCACCGGACGTGCGTGATGGCAGACGGTCGCGCAGCATGCCGCGACGCGAGCGGACGCCGTGGCATGTCCCGCGGCGACGAGCGTCGCTTGCATCAGGACGACGAGCACTCCGACGAGCGCTGCGTGGCGACCGATGCGCCGCATGCGTCCAGAGCTACTCCTCACCCCCGCCTCCGGCAAGCCTGCCTACGACGCGGCCGGCGGCTAACTCGCGCGCCGTCTACGTCAGCAGCAGCTTCCGCGTGCGGCCGTCCCCTCCTGGTCGAGGAAGCGCCGGAGCGTCGGGTCGGTGGCCGTCTCCGCGTCGGCGTCCGCCAAGAGGGTATACATCTCCCACGGCATCCCGTCCGCGTCGCGAACCCAGTACTTGTCCGCCTTCGCGTAGCAGCACGTCGTCCCTTGCTGCTCCAGCATGTCGAGCCCCTCGCGTTTCGTCCGCGCCATCTCGGACGCGACGTCGCCCGTGCTCGGGTAGCGGATGCCGAGGTGGCTGACCGTGCCAGGCTCGCCCCCGGCGTTGAGTGAGAAGATGACGGGCGGATCGGCAATCTCGAACTTCGCGTAGTCGTGACGGACCTTCGCGGGCTCCTGACCGAGGAGCTTGGTGTACCGGGCAATCGCCGCATCCAGGTCCTTCACGTAGAGCGCGACGTGGAACGTGTTCGCCATGATCGTGTCCTCCTTCATCGACAGATGTCGATACTGTTGCACGAGGCATCGACCCGTGTCAATATTGGTGCGTGTCGATGAAGCCGAAACTTCCCCGTTGCTGTCCGACAGTCCTCGGAACCCGGCTCAAGCGTGATGACGCCGAGGAACTGGCGACCGCTTTCAAGGCGATTGCCGACCCCGGCCGGCTCCGGCTCTTGAGCTTCATCGCGGCGCAGCCCGGCGCCGAGGCGTGCGTCTGCAACCTCATCGAGCCGCTCGGGCTCGCGCAGCCCACCGTCAGCCATCATCTCAAGGTGCTCGCCGAGGCCGGACTGCTGGCGCGCGAGCGCCGCGCCACGTGGATGTTCTACCGCCTCGTCCCAGAGCGCGTGCGGGCGCTCCAAGAGGCGCTCGCGCTACCCGTCGACAAGCCCGCAACGAAGCGGTCGGCATGACCCTCGCCCGGCGCCTCGTGGCCGAGGGGGTCGGGACGGCGCTCCTCCTCGCGGCGGTCGTCGGGTCGGGAATCATGGGCGAGCGGCTCGCAGGCGGGAACGTCGCCGTGGCCCTATTGGCAAACACCGTGGCGACCGGAGCGGCCCTCGTCGCGCTCATCCTGACATTCGGCCCGATCTCCGGCGCCCACTTCAACCCGGCCGTGACCCTGGCGGACGCCTCGCAGGGCGGAGTGTCGTGGCGCGATGCTCGCGGCTACGTCGTCGTGCAGGTAGTCGGCGCCCTGGTCGGTGTCGCCGTCGCGGACGTCATGTTCGGGGAGCCCGTGTTCGCGCTCTCGCGGCACGTCCGCCATGGACCGGCGCAGATGGTGAGCGAGTTCGTCGCGACGTTTGGCCTTCTGGCCGTAATCTGGGGCTGCTCGCGCCTTCGCTCCGCGACGGTTGTCCCGTTCGCCGTCGCCGCCTACATCACGTCGGCGTACTGGTTTACCGCTTCCACGTCCTTCGCGAACCCGGCCGTGACCGTGGCGCGGTCGCTCACGGATACCTTCGCCGGTATCCGCCCTGCCGACGCCCCGAGGTCGCTCGTGAAGACGATCCTCTTCGCCTGTGTGCACAACGCTGGCCGCTCCCAGATGGCGGCGGCCTTCTTCAACGCGCTCGCCGACCCCGCTAAGGCGCACGCCATCTCGGCCGGGACGGAGCCGGGCGACCGCGTGCATCGGGAGGTCGTCGACGTAGTGCGCGAGGTCGGCATCGACCTGAGCGCCGCGACTCCGGCGAAGTTGACCGACGCGCTGGCCGCGCAGGCAGACCTCCTCGTGACGATGGGGTGCGGAGAGGCGTGTCCGTTCATCCCCGGACTTCGACGTGAGGACTGGCCGCTCGCCGATCCCAAGGGGCAGCCCGTCGAGCGCGTGCGGGAGATTCGGGACGAGGTTCGGCAGCACGTAGCGCGCCTCGTGGAGCGAGAGGGCTGGCGGCGAGCATGACCGAGGAACCGCACGTCGCATCAATCGCTCGCCGCCTTCGAACGCGCGATCCCAAAACGCGAAGCGACCTGCGGACCTCGATGCCGCCCTGAATGCCGCGCGCGAGCGGCTCACGGCGGTCAAGTACGAGTGCCTCGGGTGTCAGGTGTGCTTCCCGGCCATCGCGTTGAACGCCCTTCACGAAGCGGGTCCGTCCGCCGAGCCCGAGGCATCCCCCACGGCACAGGCGGAGGAGCGCCACGGCTGGTCGCCCCTGCCTGGCGACCACGTCGTGCGCCGGTATCGCGCGCCAGTGACGGTCTGCACGCGGACCGTGATCTCGCGACGAGCCTTGTGAGCTCCGCTTTCTCTACATCTTCGTCTTGGCGGCTTCATGCTCCGCCTTCGCCAGCGCATCGAACTCCTCCGCCATCGCGGTGAAGGACTTCACCAACGAGTCGCAGTGTTGATCGAAGTGGAGCTTCTCGATGAGCGGGCCGCCCGCCTTCCTGTACGCCTCGGCCATCTTCTTATGCTCTTCGGCCTTCCCCCGGGCGGCCTTGGCTTCCTGTTCGTAGTGCGCCGCGAGCTTCTGGTGCTCGGCCGGTGTTTTCGCCTCCATGATCATGTCGGACATGGACATGTGCTGCTTTGCGAAGGCACGGATGGTCGGCAGGTTGAAGCAGATCAACAGGGCAGCGAGAAGCGCTCCGAGAGCCAGTTTCGTCCTTCCCATTCGAGTCCCCTCCAAGCTGTGACGCCGAGGCTCAGTTGAAGATG
>VBKG01000214.1 GCA_005879585.1 Deltaproteobacteria bacterium
CGTCCTGCGCACCATCGTCCAGCAGTCGAACTGCTTCGTGATCGTCGAGCGCGGGCGCGGGATGAACAACATGATGATGGAGCGCCAGCTCAAGGACTCCGGCGAGATGCGCGCCAAGAGCAACTTCGGCAAGGGCCAGATGGTGGCCGCCGACTACACGATGCAGCCGACGATCAACTTCAGCCAGAAGGGCACGGGCGGCTTGGGCGCCGCGCTCGGCGGGCTCGTCCCGGGCGGGGCGGTGATCGCCGCCGCCGCGGGGAGCATCAAGTCGAACGAGGCGTCGACCACGCTCTTGCTGATCGACAACCGCTCCGGGGTGCAGCTGTCCGCTTCGCAGGGCAGCGCCAAGAACTGGGACATCGGCGGCATTGGCGCGTTGGTCGGCGGCGGGGCCGGCGGGGGCTTCGGCGGCTATTCCAACACGCCGCAGGGCAAGGTGCTCATCGCCTCGTTCATGGACTCCTACAACCAGATGGTCGACAGCCTGCGGAGCTATCGGGCGCAGACCGTCGAGGGCGGCCTGGGTACCGGCGGTGGCCTCGGCGTCCAGGGCGGCACGACGCCGGCATCGGTTCGCGTGAAGTAGCCCGTCAGGACATTCAAGCTCGTGACGGGCGTCACGCTGCATCAATGGCTCCTTCGGTCCCGTCTCCGTGATGCCGCGCGGCGGCTCGCCGCCGCTCGGGATCCGATCACCGCCGTCGCGCTCGACGTCGGGTTTCGGGACCTGTCGAACTTCGTCCGGACCTTTCGCGCCGAGTTCGGTGTGTCGCCCGGCCGGTATCGGGCGGGCGCGTACCCCCCGAGCACATCCGCGCTGTCGCCCGCATGATCGCGCAGCGGTACAATGTCTTCGCGATGAATGCTCGTGGCGAAGATCCGCTGGTCCGCACGCTGAGGCTCAAGGAGCGAGCCGAGGAGGACATCTACTTCGCGGCCCGCGACCGACGGCTGATCGCTGACCTGCACGCGGCGCAGGAGGAAGAGCGTCTCCGCCACGCGAAGGAGGGAGCGCTCGCCGGCGTGGCCCGGCCCGAGCGCCATTCCGAGAAGGACTGGATCGGCCGCTACCTGTATCGCCTGAAGCCAGTGGTCTGACGCAACCACGGCGGCGGGTCATCTAAACTAAACGCGGCGATCACTGCCGCGCGAAGCGGATCTCCGTGTCGCTGACCCCGTCGATGGAGCGTGTCCAGACGGCATTCGCGCGGCCGGCGCCGTCGATCGTCACCGACTGGAAATCGAGCAGCTCGCGATCGCTGCTGCACCCGGTTCCGTCGGTGCAGATCGGTCCGACCTTCACCCGGACGGGGTCGATGACGGCGAGTGGTGTGAACGTGAGCCTTGGCAAGGGCTCGGTGCAGCTGGTGTCTCAGGCGCCGCGATCGGTGGGTTCCCCGGTGAGTCAATGCGGACACAGGGCATCGACCCTCGCGGCGATGACCGCGTCGGACGCGATGCTCGAGTCACTCAGCCGGAAGCTCGGCGGGACCGGAGTCAAGCCGAGGAGTCGGCGGGAAATGTACACGACGTCCGTCGACACCGACACGACGCCGTTGCCGTCGACGTCGATTGCGTTGCCGAGCTGGCTGATGCGGTCCGCGATCACGGAGTCCGGCGGAATGACCGCTCCGCCGGTGCGGAAGCTCGGCGGGACGGGAGTGAGTCCGAGCAGGCCACGCGAGAGGTAGACGACGTCCGTGGCCACGCTCGCGATGCCGTCGCCATCGAGGTCGAGCCGACACACGGGCGGTAGCGTCGTCGTCGTGGTGGTCGGCAGGGTCCGCGCGAAGAACTCGTCCGCGTCGATCGTGCCGAGCCCGGTGACGAGGTCGTAGCCGGCGGCGGCGCTGTAATCGCCGTTCGAGCCGACCGTGATGTCGTGGAACGCCGGCGTGCGGCAGAGCGAGTAGAGGCGCGCGCCGGGATTGCCGAACCCAGCGCCGCCCGTCCGGCCGTGCAGCTCGGCGAGGAAACCTGCCCACTGCGGGGCGCCCAGCGACGTCCCGCCGACGACCCACCACTGGCCGGCCTCGAACACGAAGTTGCCGGGCGCTAGGTCTGCCTCCAGCGCGACATCGGGGACCAGACGCAGAGTGCCGGCCGGTACACCGCAGCCCACCTGGAACGCGGGACGGGCAAAGACCCTGCTGAGACCACCACCCGAGCCGCTCCATCCCCGTTCGGAGCCGTAGCCGAGACAGGCGGGGTTCGACGGCGTGAGGCCGCCGGAGCAGGTCGGCGTCGTCCCGCCAACACCCATGACGTGTGGTGAGTTCGCCGGGTGATCGACGTTGAGGCGACGGCGGCAGTCGCGGCTCCCGTCGTCACCGGACGCGGCAAACCACGACTGGCCGATCGCGTTCCCGTTCGCGAAGATGTTGTCCGCCATGTGCTGCGCGGCGGACGACGTATTGATTTCGCACCCGCCCCAGCTCGTCGAGACGATGTGGCCCGGGTTGTCGAGGACGATCCGGTTGTACATCGGCGGGAAGTCCGCGAGCGACGTCGACGCCGCCATGTAGTTGAGGATGCGCGCGCCGGGGGCCGTGCCGTGGACGTATTCCACGTCGAGGGCGATCTCGAGCGAGCTTGCGGTGCTGAACTGGCAGCCGGATGCGGTGCTCTGTCCGGTGCAGACCTGACCGCTGCCGGCGGGTAGCGGCGGCAGCCCCCACCGCGCGTTGAAGGTCGTATTGTCGCTCTCCCGCCACGCGTACACCCCCGCGATGGCGACCGTCTCGCCGCTGCCGTCGAGCTCCGGCCGGTTGCCGTAGAAGGTGGCGACGTCCGGCGGGCCGAGGTGACAGCAGTTCGTCCCGATGACCGCGAGTGGAACGGCGCGGGCTCGCGGTCGGGCGCGCATCGCGACGAGGTCGTCGAGGCCGAGGACGCCCGAGACCAGGGGCGCGATGTCGGCGGGCAGCCATGGCTCGTCGAGGGCGGAATAATGACGCGTGCCGCCGAGCAGAAGGTCGTGGATCTCGACGCCGAAGGCCCGCTCGGTCGCGCCGACGTTGCCGGTCGCGCCGACGAGGAGGCGATTCGAAAAGCGCTGCGTGACCCGAAGACCGCTGGCCTCGAGGTGAGCGACGACGGCCTGCTCCGCAGCCTCCGTCGGCGCGTAGAGCGCGTTGAACTCGTCTTGCGTGAGGAACTGGCGATAGCGAGGTGACGACGGGTCCTGGACGTCCGCGAGGAACGCCTCGAGCGCTTCGGGATTCCGCGGGACGAGCCCGACGACGGCGCTATGCCGTCGATTGGGATCCGCGCGGCCGACGTCGGTGATCGTGCCACGGAGCGGTGACAGCGAGCTCGCCGCGAGCCGTTGGGGCGCCGCGGCGCTCGCCCGCAAGTCCCCCAGAAGCGGCACCAGCACGACGAGAAGCCATGCCCGCGCCAATCCGCCGCCCACCCCGCCCAGCCGTCGCATGCGTTACCGGGACGAGCGAATACAGGGGCCGAGCCAACCAATCAAGCCTCGACGCCAGGACGGACGTGACCGCTACTTTCCCGGAATCGGCAGTACCCCGCGCGTCGCGACGTCGCTCATCGTCAGCACGACGAGGATGCCGAGCCAGAAGAACCCGGCCAGCGCGGCGAGCCAGAGGACGCCGTGCGATTCCTTCAGGTGCATGAAGACGAGCATTACGAGCAGCGCCTTCGTCGCGGCGATGGTGAACGCGACGGGCGCGCTGAACGGCCCGATGTCGAGGTAGGAGACGTAGATCGTGAGCCCGGTGAGCCCGAGGAGCGCCACGAGCACGAGCAGATAGAGCCGCGGCCCGCTCACGGCGCGTGCCTCCCGACCAGGTAGAGGAGCGGCAGCAGGAAGATCCAGACGACGTCCACGAAGTGCCAGTAGAGTCCCGCGATCTCGACCGGGTTGTGGTAGGCCGGCGTGAACCGCCCGCGCCAGGCGAGCGTGGCGATGACCGCCATCACGCCGATGCCGATCGTCAGATGCAGGGCGTGCACCCCGGTCAAGGCGAAGTAGAGCCAGAAGAACATGCCGACGCCCGCGGCGTCGGGGCCGGCGTACGTGAAGTGGATCCCCGGGACCAGCCCCTCGTGGTAGTGGTGCCGCCACTCGTGCGCCTTGAAGCCGAGGAACACGACTCCGAGCACGATCGTCACGCCAAGGGCCGCCAGCAGCAAGCGCCGCGCGCCCGTCCGGGCGGCGTGCACGGAGAGCGCCACCGTGAAGCTGCTGAGCAATAGCACGCCCGTGTTGATGCCTCCGATGACGACGCTCAGGCGCTGCGAGCCGTGCGCGAACGCGACCGGGTAGAGATACCGGTACATCGTGTAGCCGAGGATCATGCCACCGAAGAACATCACCTCGGTGGCGAGGAAGATCCACATGCCGAGCTCGGCGGCGAGCTTCTGCTGCCCGGCCGACGGCGGCGACGGCACCTGCCATTCGAGGCCGGTCGCGCCCCACGGATTCGCCGGCGCCGGCGCGCCGTAGCGGAGCGACCAGAGGAGGTACGACATCGGGAGCAGATAGCCGGCGCCGAGGATCGACGCGCCGGCCGTCGACAGCACGTTCAGGACCTGGAACTCGTCCGGGTACGACCAGTACCGGCGCGGCATGCCCAGGTAGCCGAGCACGAACTGCGGGAAGAACGTCAGGTTGAAGCCGAGGAAGATGATGACGGCGGACACCCGGCCCCAGTTCTCGGGATACATCCGGCCGCTGATCTTCGGCCACCAGTAGTGGATGCCGCCGAGGTAGGCCATCACCATCCCGCCGACCATGATGTAGTGGAAGTGGGCGACGACGAAGTACGTGTCGTGTACGTGGATGTCGAGGCCGAGCGCCGCGAGGAAGAGCCCCGTGAGGCCGCCCATCGTGAAGAGGCCGATGAAGCCGAGCGCGTAGACCATCGGCGTGCGGAACTCGACGGAGCCCTTGTGCAGCGTCGCCGTCCAGTTGAACACCTTCACGCCCGACGGCACGGCCACCAGGTAACTGAGCAGCGAGAAGACCATCGACGCGTACATCGACTCGCCGGCGACGAAGAGATGGTGGCCCCAGACGAGGAAGCCGAGAACGGCGATCGCGACGCTCGAGAGCGCGATGTAGGTGTAGCCGAACGTCCGCTTGTGGGCGAACGTCGTGATCAGCTCGCTGACGACGCCCATGCCCGGCAGGATCATGATGTAGACCGCGGGGTGCGAGTAGAACCAGAACATGTGCTGGAAGAGCACCGGGTCGCCGCCGAGCGCCGGGTCGAAGATGCCGATGCGGAGGGTCCGCTCGAGCGCCACGAGCGTGATCGTGATCGCAAGGACCGGCGTGGCGAGCACCTGGATGATGCTCGTCGCGTAGAGCGACCACACGAAGAGCGGCAGCCGGAACCACGTGAGGCCCGGCGCGCGCATCTTATGGATCGTGACGATGAAGTTGAGGCCGGTGAGGATCGAGGAGAAGCCGACGATGAAGATGCCGAGCGCGGCGGAGAGGACGTTCGTCGTCGAGTAGATGGTGCTGAACGGCGTGTAGAACGTCCAGCCGGTGTCGACGCCGCCGCTCACCATCGTGTAGCTGAGGAAGGCCGCGCCGAGCATGTAGATGTACCAGCTCGCGAGGTTGAGCCGCGGGAACGCGACGTCGCGCGCGCCGATCATCAACGGCAGCAGGAAATTCCCGAGCACCGCGGGGATCGACGGGATCAGGAAGAAGAACACCATCACGATGCCGTGCATCGTGAAGAACTTGTTGTAGGTTTCGGCGCGGAGCAGGTCGCCTTCCGGCGTCAGGAGCTCCAGGCGGAGCATGAGCGCGAAGAAGCCGCCAAGGAAGAACGCGCCCGTGATCGACATCAGATACAGCAGGCCGATGCGCTTGTGGTCCTTGGTCAGCAGCCAGGACCGGACGCCGTAGTCGACCGTGAGGTAGTTCTCGGGCGTAGGCGGGGCGACGACGATCGGTGCGGCCGTCATGGTTCCGCCTTCGCCGCGGTGCCGAGCGACTTGATGTACTCGATCAGGTCGAGGATGCCTTCCTCCGTCACGAGCCCCTTGAACGTCGGCATGATCGCCTCGTACCCCTGGACGATGTCGGTGGCCGGGTCGAGGATGGACCGCCGCAGATAGGCTTCGTCGGCGCGGAGCACCGCGCCGCTCTTGAGGTGCACCTGGCGGCCAAAGAGGCCGGCGAGGTCGGGGGCGCGGGCCAGCGCGTCGGCCCGGTGGCAGGTATTGCATGCGAGGCTCTGGAAGAGCTGGAGGCCGCGCTCTGCCGGCGACGTCGTGGCGCCGCCGGCGAGCCACTGCTCGAACGCCGCCGGCTCCATGACGACGACCGAGCCGATCATCCCCGAGTGGAGCGTCCCGCAGTACTCGGCGCAGAAGAGGTGGTACGTGCCCGGCACGGTCGCCTCGAACCACGCCTCGGTGTAGCGGCCGGGCAGCGCGTCCTGCTTCACGCGGAACGCCGGCACGTAGAAGCTGTGGATCACGTCCTGCGACGTCAGCAGCACCTTCACCGGCCGCGCGACCGGCACGTGCAGCTCGTTGATCTCCCGCTGGCCGCTCAAATGCTGGAACTTCCACATCCACTGCTTGCCGACGCCGTAGAGCTCGAGCGCGTCGGGCGGCGGCGTGTACGCGAAGAAGAACACGTTCGCGCCCCAGACGTACGTGAAGAGAAAGACGACGAGCGGGACGACGCTCCAGCCGATCTCGAGCCGGTTCGAGCCGTCGACCTGCGTCGCACGCTCGTTGCCCGGACGGCGGCGGTAGCGGACCGAGAAGTAGAAGATCAGCGCCGCGATCAGGACGCTCATGAGGCCGCTCATCGCGAGGAGATAGAAGAGGAGGTGATCGGTCCGCGGCGCGAGCGTCGAGGCCTGCGGCGGAAAGATCGGGAACGGCAGGAGGCGGCTCACGTCGCCTTCCCCTCCTGGCGGCGGAGCACCACGATGAGGCCGGCGAGCGCGACGGCGGTGAGCACGGCGCCGACGCGGACGACGCGGGCGATCAGCGGCGTGTAGCGACCGGAGGACGCGTCGTAGCGGTAGCAGAAGAGGAGCAGCCGGTCGACGACGCTGCCGATCCGGCCGTCGGCGGCCTCGACCAGCGCGAACCGCAGGTCGCGCGACGGATACTCGATGCCCGGAAAGTAGCGCGCGAGGCGGCCGTCGGGCGTGAGGACGGTCACGACCGCGACGTGTGCGAATTGCGAACCCGCCGCATCCCACGTGTAGCGGAAGCCGACCGCGTCGGTGAGCCGGCGGATCGCCTCGGCGTCGCCGGTGAGGAAGTGCCATCCGGGCGCGGCCCCCGGGCGCCCGTAGCGCGCGACCGCAGCCGCCTTCTTCGCGCGCGCCTCGTCGGGTCCGTCGCGCGGGTCGAAGCTCACGGCGAGGACGGTGAAATCCTTCCCCGGCTCGAGCGCGATCGGCTTCAGGGCCGTGGTGAGCGCGTTCATCACCTCGCCGCAGAGCATGGGGCAGCCGAAGTAGACGAGCGACAGCACCGTGGGCTTGTTCTCGAGCCATCGTCCGAGCGGCGCCGCCTCGCCCGTCTCGTCCTTGAACACGGCGTCGAGCGGGAGCCGGGCGCCGGGATGAGGTGAGAGGCCGACGTCGCGGAGGAGGAGCGGCCGGTCGTCCGCCGCCGCGCCGTTGAGCGTCAGGAGGAGGATCGCGAGGACGGCGCATCTCATCGCGCCACTTCCTTCGCCACGAGTTCCATCGCGCGCTCGATCGGGATGCGCACCACGCTCGCCTTGCGATCGACCCAGGCGTAGCCGTGGAGGTGCGCGTCCTCGGCGTCGCGGAGCGTCTTCAGATCGAGCGCGGGCGACGTCTGCAGGCGCGGCTCGGGCGGCGCCGTCGGCAGGGCCGTCGCCACCGGCACGGGCGGCGGCAGCTCCTTCTGCCGCGCCCGCCAGAGCCCGCCGAGCTGGAAGTAGAGCGCGACCTGGGCCAGGACCGTGACGGCGATCAGCGCAGCCCCGAGCACGAAGATCGTCCGCACGGCGATGTCGCGGTGCTCGTACCCGCGCTCGACCGTCTCGTCGTCCCGCTCAGTGCCCATGGGCCGCCATCGCCTGCTCGACGAGCGGGTCGTTCGCGGGGACGAGCGCGAGACCGCGGAGCCGCCGCGCGTAGGCCGCGAGCCAGAGGCCGCCGACCGCGAGCGGTGTCACCACATAAAGCCAGTGGAAGCGCTCCGCGCCGCGGATGCCCGGGAGGACGAGCCAGTAGTCGTCGACGAGCCGCATGACGAGGATGAGCCCGGCGACCGTCGCGAGGGCTACCGGGTTCCGCTTGACGGCCCGCTGGAGCAACAGCGCGAAGGGCAGGAAGAAGTGCACGCCGATCAGCGCGAACGCGACCCCAAGCCACCCCGGCTGCTCGCGCGCCAGGTACCAAGTCACCTCCTCGCGGATGTTGCCCGCGTAGATGAGGAGAAGCTGCGTGAAGGCGAGATACGCCCAGAGGAGGACGAAGGTCAGCATCAGGTTGCCGAGGTCGACGAGGTTCGCCGGGTTCACGAGCCGTCCGAAGGGCTCCCGGTCGCGCAGCAGGACGGCCGCCGCGATGGTGAAGGCGAAGCCCGCGAGCACCTGGCCCACGCCGAACATCATCGGATAGACCGTGGAGGACCAGCGCGGCTCGATCGACATCGCCCAGTCGATCGAGGCGAACGTGACGGTCAGACCGTAGACGACGAGGCCCGGTCCCGCGAACAGCCGGAAGCGGCGAGGATCGAGGTCCGGGACCACGTCGCGCTCGGCCGACCAGCGGACGAGGACGGCCGCGACCCCGATCCAGGCGACGAAGTAGAGCACCGCGCGTGCCAGGAAGAACGGCACGTTCAGGTAGGCGTGCTTGTACTGGAGGACCGGATCGGCGGCGACCGCGCCGGGCTCCGCCCACTCGTAGATCACGTGCATGCCGAGCACGACCGGCACGAAGAAGAGCGCCAGCAAGGGCAGGGTGACGGCGGTCGATTCCGCGACGCGGCGGATGACGATGCCCCACGACCCGCCGGACAGGTAGTGGAGCATGACGATCGCGAGCGCGCCGAGCGGGATCGAGAGGCAGAAGAGCCAGCTCACGAGCCACGCCCGGAAGAACGCGGCGGGGCTGAAGGCGGCGCCGACGGCGGCAACGATGAGTGCGGCGGTGCCGACGGCGAGCGCCCGCCGCTCGAGACGAACGAGAGCGGCGTCCGTCACGACGGTGGCTCTGCGGTGAGACGTCCCCGCTCCTCCGGGGGCACGTCGTCGAGGCGGGCGTGCTGGCTCCGCTGGAGGGCGCGGATGTAGGCGGCGATCGCCCACCGGTCGGCGGCCGGTACCTGCGCGGCGTACGGCGGCATCGCGCCCCAGCCGCGCGTCATGACGTCGACGAAGTGGCCGACGGGCGCCTGCCGCAGGCGGTCGGCGTGGAAGGACGGCGGCGCCGTGTAGCCGCGCTGGACGATCATGCCGCCGCCGGTGCCGGCGCGGTCGTGGCACGGCGAGCAGTAGATGTCGTAGCGCTCGCGGCCGCGGGCGAGCAGCGTGGCGGAGAGCGGCACCGGCAGCCGGTCGCTCCTCGGGTCGAACCCGGCGAGCGGATCGCGCGCCGCGCCGCGTGCGACGGTGCCCGGGACGGGGTCGCGCGCGCAGCGCCCGTCGGCGAAGAGGCGGCTCGGTCCGAGCGGCTCGCAACGCGGCTGCTCCCGCATCTTCTGCGAGCAGGCGGCGGCGAGGGTCGCGAGCACGAGGACGGTCTCAGCGCGCAACTTCGGATACCTCCGCGGCGCCGAGGCCGTGCAGCAGCTCCGCCGTCGCGCCGCGCTCGAAGCGCGCGTCGCGCGCGTCGATCGCCAGGAAGAAGCGGTCCTGCGTCGCGCGCGCGAAGCGCGGCACGTTGAACAGCGGGTGGTAGGGCATCGGCAGGCGGTTCAGCGCGAGCATGCCGAGCGCCGCGGTGAGGCCGCCCACGAGCACCGCCAGCTCGAACGTGATCGGGATGAACATCGGCCAGCTGTTCAGTGGACGGCCGCCGACGTTCAGCGGGTACCACACGCCCATCGCGTACCACTGCATGAAGAAGCCGCCGGCCGCGCCGAGGAGCGCGCCCGTGAGGACGAGCAGCGGTAGCCACGTGGGGCGGAAGCCGAGCGCCTCCGTGAGCCCCTCGACCGGGAACGGCACGCAGGCGTCGATGCGACGGTAGCCCGCTTCGCGCACGCGGTGCGCGGCGGCGAGGAGCGCGTCCGGGCTCTCGAACTCCGCGACCAAGCCCCACATGCGCGGACCCGTCATGCCGCCGCCTCGCCACGCTCTTCCTCGAGCAGCATCCGCATCTCCGCGATCGAGATCATCGGGATGAAGCGGATGAACAGGAAGAAGAACGTGAGGAAGATGCCGAACGAGCCGAAGAGCGTCGCCCAGTCCCAGACCGTCGGGTAGTACATCCCCCACGACGACGGCAGGAAGTCGCGGTGCAGCGACTCGACGACGATCACGAAGCGCTCGAGCCACATCCCGATGTTCACGAAGACGGCGACCACGAAGAGCGCGACCGCGCTCCGCCGCACACGCTGGAGCCAGAGGAGCTGCGGCAGGGCGACGTTGCAGAGGAGGCACCCCAGGTAGGCCGGACCGTAGGGGCCGACGATGCGGTTCAGCTGCACGTACCGCTCGAAGCGGTTGCCGCTGTACCACGCCATGAACCCTTCCATGAAGTAGCCGTAGGCGACGATCAGCCCGGTGACGAGGAGGATCTTCGCCATGTTCTGGAGGTGGCGCTCGGTGATGAGGTCCTGGAGCCCGTAGGCGGCGCGCAGCGGGATGGCGAGCACGATCACCATCGCGAAGCCGGAGAAGATCGCGCCGGCGACGAAGTATGGCGGGAAGATCGTCGAGTGCCAGCCGGGGAGCTGCGCCACCGAGAAATCGAAGCTCACGACCGTGTGCACGGAGACGACGAGCGGCGTCGCCAGGCCCGCGAGCAGCAGGTAGGCAATCTCGTAGCGCTGCCAGTGGCGCGCCGACCCACGCCAGCCGAGCGCGAACACGCCGTACGCGACGCGGCCGATGCGGCTTTGCGAGCGGTCGCGCAGCGTCGCGAGGTCGGGAATGAGGCCGACGTACCAGAACATCAGCGAGATCGTGAAATACGTGGAGACCGCGAACACGTCCCAGACGAGCGGGCTCCGGAACTGCGGCCAGAGCGACATCGTGTTGGGATACGGCGTGAGCCAGTAGAAGAACTGCGGGCGGCCGAGGTGGAGGATCGGGAAGAGTCCCGCGCACATGACGGCGAAGATCGTCATCGCCTCGGCGAAGCGGTTGATCGACTGCCGCCACTCCTGGCGCAGCAGGAGGAGGATGGCCGAGATCAGCGTGCCGGCGTGGCCGATGCCGATCCACCAGACGAAGTTCGTGATCGCGAACCCCCACGCGACGGGGACGTTGACGCCCCAGATGCCGATGCCGAGGTACAGCAGCATGGTGACGGCCAGCGCGAGCAGCCCGAGGAGCGCGAGCCCGAGCATGAAGCCGAAGAGCCATCCCCGCCCCGTGCGTTGCGTGAGGACGATGCCGGCGATCTTGTCGGTGACCGACGTGTAGGTGTGCGGTGCCCCGATGACGGGCGGCGGGCCGCTCGGCGGGGCGGTGGCCGTCGTCACCTCAGGCGAGCTCCGGGTTCGGGTTGGAGACGGCGGCGAGGTACGTCGTCCGCGGGTGCGTGTTGAGCTCGGCAAGTAGCGCGTAGTTCCGCTCCTCGGCCTTGAGCACGCGGACGCGGCTCGCCGGGTCGTTCAGGTCGCCGAACACGATCGCCTCGGCCGGGCACGCCTGCTGGCAGGCGGTCACCACCTCGCCGTCGGCGATGCGCCGGTTCTCCTTCTCGGCCGCGATGCGGGTCTGGACGATCCGTTGCACGCAGTACGTGCACTTCTCCATCACGCCGCGGCTCCGGACGGTGACGTCGGGGTTG
The DNA here is from genome assembly GCA_005879585.1 of Deltaproteobacteria bacterium. Classification (GTDB taxonomy): domain Bacteria; phylum Desulfobacterota; class Binatia; order DP-6; family DP-6; genus DP-3. The sequence goes on from VBKG01000214.1 coordinate 11,958, forward strand.
TAGAGCAGCTTCAGGCTCTCGCTGTTCCAGCGCGAGTACTCGAAGAAGTTGAAGCGCCGGACCTTGTAGGGGCAGTTGTTCGAGCAGTACCGCGTGCCGACGCATCGGTTGTAGACCATCTCGTTGAGGCCCTCGGCCCCGTGGACCGTCGCCTCGACCGGGCAGACGACCTCGCACGGCGCGTTCTCGCAGTGCATGCACGGGACGGGCATGAAGTAGGCGTCGGGCGTCGCCGGGTCGCCGGTGAAGTAGGTGTCGATCCGGATCCAGTGCATCTCGCGGCCGCGCAGCACCTCCTTCCGGCCGACCACCGGGATGTTGTTCTCGGCCTGGCACGCCGCGACGCAAGCGTTGCAGCCGACGCAGGTGCTCAGATCGATCGCCATGCCCCAGCGATAGCCGGCGTACTCCCAGTCCGGGTACAGACTCTCGGCCGTCGTCTCGGGCTCGCGCGCGGCGCCTGCACGGTAGCGGTCGATCGGGTAGGCGCGGACGATGTCGCGTCCCTCCATCCGCTGGTGATGCTGCGTGCGGGCGAGCGTCCGGCGCGTGCCCGTCGGGTGGACCGCGACGCCCATGCCGGACCAGAGCGCGTCGGCGGTGCGGATCGCGTACGCGTTGAAGCCTTCGTGGTGGAAGGGCCCGCGACCGCCGTATCCGAAGTGCACGGTGAGCGAGCCCTCGGCCTGCCCCGGCGCAACGAGCACCGGCGCCTGCACGGTGCGGCCGGCGAAGGCGAGCTCGACGACGTCCTCGGTGTGCACGCCGAGCCGCGCCGCCGTCGCGGGCGCGACCTGGACGGCGTTGTCCCAGGTGAGACGGCTGAGCGGCCGCGGCAGCTCCTGGAGCCAGGCATTCGCCGCGAAACGTCCGTCGTGCACCATCGGGTCCGGGCGGAAGACGACCTCGAGGCCGGACGCCTGGGCGCCGGGCGGCGTCGCCGGGGCGCGGCGCGGCAGCACGTAGCGCGTCGTGGCGGCCGTGCCCGGCACGACGCCCGCCTCGAGCCAGCTCCGCCACTGGTCGTCGAAGTCGGCGCCCCGGCGCTCGGTCTGCCACCGGCCGCGCACGATGTCGTAGCCGGCACGCGTCGGCCCGTCGGCCGCGACGGCGAGGAGCTCGTGCGCGGACTTCCCGTCGTAGAGCGGGGCGATGAGCGGCTGCACGATCGTCACCGTGCCGTCGAAGGCGCGGACGTCGCTCCACGACTCGAGGT
>VBKG01000571.1:0-2470 GCA_005879585.1 Deltaproteobacteria bacterium
AGGAGGTAGGTACGGCTGGTCCCGGCGGCGGGCCAGCACGTGTCCCTGGGCCACCGCGGAGTCTCCATCCGTCGACGACGCCATGAGGTCGTGGGCGTGGGTCGGCATCTCGGCCGCGATCAGCGTGTGCTGCTCGGCGCCCCCGCGCTCTCCCTGCGTGTGGCTGCCGACGTGGACCGGCGCCCGCCCCCGCAGGTCGGGCAGCGCGAAGTTGACCCGTCCGTCGCCGCCGTAGGTCGTACCGAGCAGCGAGAACAGCGCCTGATTCTGGTTGATCGGCAGCAGCTGCCCGTCGCAGGTGGCCCAACCCCGGGGCGCGAACCCGAACGACACGATCCTGATCTCGCCAATGAACGGTTCCGCCACCTGCTCCTCCCCTACCCGCCGCTCGGGGTCCGACATGCGCCATCGGCGACCCCCGTGAACTGTGTCGTGACCGTCGTCATGGTCGCGGCGCCGGCCGTGTTCTCTCCCGTGACGAAGGCGTCGACGGCGGCGGCGGACGTCCCGACGCCGGCAAAGCGCTCGAGGTCGAAGGTAGCGGTGTCCAGCTGCCGGACGCGGTAGCCCGTCCCCGTGCCGGCGCCCGCGCTCTGATTCGTTGCGAGGTTGAGGCAGAGCGTGCTCGTGTTGCGCGACTGGACGAGGATGCCGAACGGGTTGACCGGCGAGACCGACGGCTCGTCGTCGTCGGGGACGTCGACCGTGTTCCCGGTCACGGTGAGATCGAGCGTCGGGCTGCCGAGCCGGGCCTGGGCGCTGATGCCCTCCTTGTCGGTGTGGCTGATGGCATTGCCGGTGACCGCGATCACCCCGTCCGCGCTTCCGCGCACGTCGACGAGGATGCCGCGGCCGTCGGCCGAGCCGGATCCGGACACCGCCGGGTTGCCGATCGTGTTCCCCGCGATCGTGCCGTTCAGCGTGCAGGTGGTGCAGCTCGAGCCGGCGAACACCTGGATCGCGTTCGACGTCTGCCCGGACATATCAGCGTTGTTCGACACGTCGAAGGTGGCCGTCGAGGCTTCGTCGGCGCCGAGATCGACGGCGACGTTGTTGTTCTGGAAGACGCTGCCGGTCACCGTGACGTGCTGCGCGGAGCTGCCGAGGAAGCTGGTCAGGAGGCCGCTCGCCTGGTTGCCGCTCACCTGGGTCCCCCCCTGCAGCCGGACCGTCACGTCGGCCGTCCCCGAGCCGAGGATCGTGATCCCGTTGCCACCCGTCCCGACCGCATTGTCCTTGATCGTGCTGCCCGAGATGGTCAGGTCGAGGACGCCCGCGGTGGGCGTCAACCGGACGTTGTCCTCGAAGGAGCCGCTGATCGTGGTGCCGGTGACGCTGCAGGTGCCGAGCAGGTTCCCGAAGCGGAGTCCCGCCTCGGTGCCGTCCGCCGTGTCGCCGTTGTCCGTGATCGTGCTGCCGACGAGCGAGAAGGTCGTCACCCCGTCGCCGGAGATGCCGCTGCCGAGATTGTCGCGAATGTCCATGTAGCCGAGCGCAACGCCGGTGACGTTGGTCAGGCTCACCCCGTCGCCGCTGGTCGCGTGGATCGTCCCGCCCGATGCGGCCACGGCGCCGCTTCCGGTCACGGCGAAGGTCCCGCCGGTGTTCGCGAGCAGGATGCCGTTCGTGCCGCCGGTGGCCGAGGCGTGGTCCAGCGTGACCGCGAGGGTTCCGGTATTGATGCTCACCACCGCGCCTGCCGAGGCGTCGACGGCCGCGTTGTTGACGGTCAGGGTCCCGACGTTGCTTCCGACGAGGCCCGAGCTCGCGCTGACGTCGAGGCCACGCAGCGTGTTGCCGCTCGCCAGGGTGACGCCCGCACCGCCCGCGTTCCCGATCGACGGCCGGGTGCCGGCAGTGACGAGGGTGTGGCCGCCCACGACCAGGGCGACGCCCTGCCCGATCAGCTGCTGGTTGGCCTCCAGCGCGATGCCACCGCTGTAGGTCCCCGCATAGACGAACAGGATGTCCCCCGGGCTGTCGGGATCGGAACCGCCCTGGAGCGCGGCGAGGCCGTTGAAGGGCGCGGTCGAACGACCCGTTCCTCCCGGCGCGGCGCTGTCGTCGACGTACCAGACCCTTCCCGCGGTGGTGATCGTGACCATGGCCGTGTCCGTCTGCGCGCCGTCGCTGAGCGTGTACGTGAAGGTGTCACTCCCCGTGAAACCCGCGGGCGGGAGGTAGGTGAACGTCCCGTCGGTGTTCATGTCGACCACGGCGCCCGCGGAAACGCCCGCGACACCGGTCACAGTGAGCGCCGACGGACCGTCGGTATCCGTGTCGTTGTCGAGCACGCTGCCCGTGAAGGCGACGGCGGGGAAACCGGTCGGGCTGACTCCGACCTCGACCAGCGTGTTGCCGACCGCCCCGCTGTAGACGTCGTCCATCCCGACCGGGGACGCGTTGGTCGTGGACGTCGTCGAGGTCGTCGTCGACGTGGTCGTGGTGCTGGTGGAGGTCGTGCTGGTGG
>VBKG01000571.1:2533-3833 GCA_005879585.1 Deltaproteobacteria bacterium
CTGCTCGACGTCGTACTGGTGGCCGAGGTCGTGCTGGTGGTGCTCGTACTGCTCGACGTCGTGGCGCTGGTCGAGGTCGACGTGCTGGTCGTTGGCAGCGAGGTCGTCGTGCTGCTGGTGGTCGTGCTCGTCGTCGACGGAGCGACGCTCGGGATGCAGAGCATGCGGTGTGGCGCCTTCAGCACATGGAGCGTTCGCTGCCCGAGGTCGTCTTCGACGACTAATCGCGCGGAGGCCGCCCGACGCGGCAGGTTGGCCGTGAGCGCATAGCAGGTGAGTTGCGCCGAGGGGTCGGCGATGGCTGCGCCGGCCGTGCCGGCGGGCACGCAGAATAGCCTGGGGCGGCCGACGAGAAAGCGGCCGCGCCTGAACGCGTCCGCCAGGTGCACCGTGCGCACGGGGAAGCGCGTGCCGGACCGAAGCTGGGCGCGGTAGCAGGTGAAATCGTCGATCGCCAGGGCCGACGGCGTCTCCTGTGTCTGGGACGGCAGACACAGCCTATCGGCGTCGCCCAGCACGAGCGGCTGCGACCCGAGCTCGTTCTCGACGACGACGTCCCGCGGCGCGAGTCCCCGGTCGTCGCGGATCGGGTAGCAGGTGAGGTGCGTAGCGGCGTCCGTGATCCCCGCGCTGTTCTCGTCTACCGGGTTACAGAACGTGCGAGCAGACGACAGGACCACACTGCCGCTCCCGAACTGATCTACCAGCGCGAGCGTGCTGCCCGGGAAGGCGGGCCGCCCGAAACGTGCCGGGTAGCACTTGAAGGGGTCGAGGGGCGCACCGTGCGAAACGAGCGGCACGGCCGTCAGGCCGGCCAGCAACAGCATCGCTCTCGCCCTCACCACACCTCCCCGCCTCACCGCCCTGCGACGCGCGCGACCCTACTGCAAAATGGAGAGCCCAACAAGCGCGCGGGCGCGGCTGGCGGGCGCCGGGGCTGGAACGAGCCCGGCCTCGACGCCGCGACAAGCCACGCGACCGCGGGACGCGATTCGACCCGCCGTCTTTGGGCTCACCCTCGTCATCGCGAACGCCGTGTGGCGACCGCAAGCCGGGGGGGCATGGGGGGCCGCGAAGCGAAGCCACGTCCGACTCCGGGCGTTCACGTCGCAGGTTTATCCAGACTACCGGCCGCCGCGTGGCAGTCGGATGCCGAAGACCGCCGCCATGGTGAACCCGACGGTGACGTGGATCAGGGCCTGGTCGGGTCGCCCCGGGCAGTCGCCCACCCGGGGCTCCCACGGATCCGGACGTGCGCGATTAACGCATCCGGCTCTTCAGATCATGGGTTCGCTGCACG
>VBKG01000572.1 GCA_005879585.1 Deltaproteobacteria bacterium
CCACGCCGACAAATTCCCGCCGCGCGACGTGCGGGTCAAGGTGCCCACCGGCTGTGCGATCTTCCCGCGCGAGATACTGAAGCCTCCGCGCGCGTGGGTGGAGCGGCTCTACGACGTCCGGCGCTGGACGCGCATGCCGCGGGGCGGGCACTTCGCGGCGATGGAGGAGCCCGAGTTGCTCGTCGACGACGTCCGCGCCTTCTTCCGCCCGCTGCGCCGCGCGGGCTAGGGCGGACCGAAGAGCGTCACGAGGTCGGCCGGGACGCCGTTGCCCTTGGCGATCCGCTTGTAGTCGCGGCCGCTCTGGCGCGTCACGAGCCGCTTTTTCGTGTCGACGCCGTACAAGCCGAACTGCGGCCAGTAGCCGCTCGCCCACTCGAAGTTGTCCATCAGCGCCCAGTGGTAGTACCCGCGCACGTCGGCCACGGAATCGGCGATCGCCTGGTCGAGGACCTCGAGGTGGTGGACGAGATAGGCGGGGCGCTGGTTGTCGTCGGCGTCGGCGATGCCGTTCTCCGTGATGTAGACGGGAAGGCCGTAGGTTGCGACCTCGGTCAGCATCTCGCGGAGCCCGATCGGGTAGATCTCCCAGCCGAAGTCCGAGCAGGTGGACGGGCAGGGCATCCCCGTCGGGTTGTGGGGCGTCTGGTAGCTCGTCGTCGGGATGAAGTCGAGGATGGGAATCGCCGGCGTGAGCGGCACGCCGACGCCCTGCACGACGGCGCGGAAGTAGTAGTTGACGCCGACGAAATCGGCCTTGCCGACGAGCTCGGGGTGGTGCTCGCCCGAGTCGATCGTGCCGTTGGCGTTCGCGTCGACGTCGCCATGGATGGCGCCGTTCAGGAAGAGCAGGTTGAAGAGGTAGTCGGCGTGCTGCGTGCCCTGGACGTCGAGCGGGCTCATCGGGTTCTTCGGATGGAAGGCGACCATGTTCTGGACGAGCCCAACGGTCGCGGGCGTGCCGTCGCCGTCGGCGTCCACGGTGTCCCATTGCTTGAGGGCATCGTACGCCGCGGCGTTGGCGGTGATCTCGTTCACCATCACCTGGATCGCCGCCGTGAACGAGAACGCGCCGGGCGGGAAGTTGGCCGCGAACAGGCCCGGGATGTTCACGTAGCCGCTGACGGCGACCACCTCCGGCTCGTTGAGCGGCGCCCAGAGGTCCACCTGGTCGCCGAACTTCCAGCCGAGGTACGCGGCGTACTTGGCGAACTCCGTCGCGGTCACGGCGTCGACCCACCCTGCGGGACCGAAGCCGCTCGGCGGCGGTCCATTCGGGTCGGTGCCGTTGAAGGCGTCGCGCGCCTTGATCGGGTCGTGGATCCAGAGCGGCAGGCTGAAGTGGTTGAGCGTGACGAAGGGCTTCAGGTGCGCCCGGCGGAGCGCGCGGAACACCTCCCGGTAATGCGCCACCTCCCCCTGGTTGGCGAGGGCGTCGAGCTGCTGGAGGACGTGCAGGTCGATGCCGCCGCTGATGTCGACCCCGGCCGTCGACGTGGGGAAGATGCGGCTCCACTCGATCGAGAGCCGGAGCGTGTTCGAGCGGAGGCCGGACCGCGCCTTCCGCGACTGCGCGCGGAACTTGTCGTAGAACGCGGGGCCGGTCTCGGGAACGTCGGCGCTCACGCGGTTCTGCGACCGGTTGTCCGCGTCGTGCACCCACACCCACCAGTCGCTGCTGGGATCGTTATGGCCCGGCTTCCCGCCCATCTCCGTCTGGAAGCCGGAGATGGCCGTGCCCCACAGGAACCCTGGCGGGAAGGCGGCGCGGGCGAGCGACGTGAGCGCCGTGACGAGCGCCAGGATGACCAGCAATCTTCGCATGGGGTCGTCCCCTAACACACCACACAGCACGCGCACAGAGAAAAAACGCGACGCACGCTGACCCGCAAAACCGGACGCCGTCAGCGCAAAGTCCACAAGACGAGCGCTAGAATCAGGACCGCCGCGGCAGCCCGTGGTGCGCTCAGGTAGAAGTTTGCCCGCCGTTTCGGCGCCTCGCGTGCCCGCCGCCGGTCCTCCGCGAGCGTCCCGTAACGCGTCGGCCACACCGGGAGAAGGTTCTCCGCGAGGAAGTTGCCGCGACGGACGACCGGGAGCCCCATGTCACGCATGAGCTCGTCGAGGTGCGGGATCACCCAGGGACCGACGAAGAACCCTCGGCTCCTCGTCGGCATGACGTCGGCCGCCCAGTGCCGAACGCGCGCGATCTCTCGATCCATCTCATCGACGTCCGGCAGCCGGAGCCTGCCGAGGAACCGGTCGGACAGCCAATGCGCGGCCACCTCCGACGTCAGCTGGCAGGCGGTCGACGAGTTGTAGCCGATGAAGCCGAGGCGCGGGACGGCCGGTGGCAGAATGAAGCGATAGAGCTGAAAGCCGTCCTCGCGCTCGACCTCGCGACGGACGGAGTCCTCCAGAAACGGCACCGCCTGCGTGAAGCCGGTGGCAAAGATGACCACGTCGGCGTCGACCACCTCGCCGTCGGCGAGCTCGATCGCGTTTCCGCCGCGGAAGCGCTGAAGGACCGACTTCTTGACCCGGATGCGCCCGCTCCGGACGAGCGCGTAGGCCTCCGTCCCGATCCCGATGCTCTCGATATTGCGCGGCAGGGGCGTTTCCGGGACCAGCGGGCCGCTGATGCCGGCCGTCGCGCGCAAGAGGCGCGTGACACCGGCCCACGCGAGCTGCACGAGCGGCGCGCCGGCGCCGTGCAACCACGCGTCGGTGCGACCGAGCCGATGATAGC
>VBKG01000215.1 GCA_005879585.1 Deltaproteobacteria bacterium
GTCGTCGCTGTACCAGCGCCCGTCCTTGCCGAACTTGATCTTCCCCGAGCTGATCGCCGTGAATCCCGCGCGCGCCATCAGGCCCCACCGGCCGTGTCGAGCACGAGCGTGACGGGGCCGTCGTTCACGAGTGCCAGCGCCATCTTCGCCTGGAACCGCCCGGTGGCGACGCGGACCGCCGCGCGCGCGGTGGCGACGAAGCGCTCGTAGAGTGCCTCGGCGCGCGCCGGCGGCGCGGCGTCGGTGAACGATGGTCGGCGCCCCTTGGTGCAGTCGCCGTACAGCGTGAACTGCGAGACGACGAGCAGCTCGCCCCGGACGTCGTCGAGCGCGTGGGCGAAGCGTCCGGCGTCGTCCTCGAAGACCCGGAGTCCCAGGACCTTCCGGCAGAGCGTGTCGGCGTCGGCCTCGCTGTCGTCGCGCCCGACGCCGAGCAGCACGCAGAAGCCGCGGCCGATCGCCCCGACCGGCTCGCCGTCGACGGAGACGCGGGCCTCGCTCACCCGTTGCACCACGGCGCGCACGAAGGGCGTTAAAGCACGATTGGCGGGCCATGGCGAGAAAGTGCAGCGCGAGGGACCGCTCGCTGAGCTTCGGGTGCCATCGAATTTTCGTTGACGGCCCACATGCCGCCGCGGTACGACCCGGATCGCATCAGGAGGCCGCGATGCATCGCAAGATGGACTCCCTCCTTCCGCTCCTCCTTCTCGTCGCCCTCACCGGCTACGCGCAGACGGTCGGCGCGACGACCTATAGCTTGCTCCGGAGCTATAGCTATCCGGCCACGGTGAGCCTCGGCCGGTCGGTCGCCGCCGTCGGCGATACGATCGTCGGGGGCGCTACCTACCAAGCCAACACCGAAGAAGGTGCCGTTTACGTGTTCGATCGCGCCACGGGAGCGCTGCTGCGTCATCTGGGACCACCGCAGCCGGCTAAGGACTTCGGTATCTCCGTCGCCGCCCTCGGCAGCGATCTGCTGGTTGGCGCGAGCTACGCCAACGCCGCATTCCTCTTCGACGGCACGACCGGCGCGCTTATCCGACAGTTCACCAACCCTGGTCCGAACGACCCTACGTTCGGCTTGGCTGTGGCGGCAGACGGCAGCAACGTGCTGGTTGCCGCACGGATATCCCAGGCCGTCTACCTTTTCGATGGCACGACGGGCGACTTGCTGCGGACGATCTCCACTGGGGTGTACGCGATTGCGGCTATGGCGGGGAAGGTTCTGGTCGGCGATCCCTTTACCTCGCCGAACGGCACGGGCGCCGCCTACGTCTTCGATGAAGCGACGGGAGCTCTCCTCCGGACATTCGTGAGCCCGGCGCCGCAGACCAACGAGTACTTCGGGGGGGCGGTCGCGTGGGGCGGCGGCAACGTCGTGATTGGCGCGCCGGGCAACAATGTCGGAGCGGGCGATTCGGGGGCGGCGTACGTCTTCGATGGTACGACGGGGGCGCTCCTTCACACGTTCCTGAATCCGGTTCCGGTACACTATGCGTTCGGGTTGGCGGTCGCCGCGCTCGGGAACGACGTCCTGGTGGGCGGTAGCTATGCGGACGCGTCTCCGGGGGCGGTATACCTCTTCGATGCGGCGAGTGGGATGCTCGTGCAGACGCTGGACAGTCCCCACCCGACGGCCGGCGATCGCTTCGGTTTCTCGCTCGCCACGGCTGGCAGCGACTTCGTCGTCGGAAGCCCGGACACCCCGGCCCTCCACCTCTTCGACGCCTGCGGCAACGGCGTCATCGCTCCGCTCGAGCAATGTGATGACGGGAACCTCGCCGACGGCGACGGTTGCTCGTCGACCTGCAAGCTCGAGCTCTGCGGATCGGCGCCTGCAACTGGCTGCCGCAAGCCGGCGCCCTCGAAGTCGTCCATCATCTTCTCCGGGAACGCCGACAGCCGGCGGAATGCGATCGTCTGGAGGTGGACCCGCGGTGCCGCGACGGACCTCATGGCCTTCGGTGATCCCGTCAACGGAACCAGCTACGCCCTCTGCGTCTACGACGCTTCCGGCGCCTCGCAGCCACTTCTCGAATTGGGCGCACCAGGCGGGCAGACGTGCTCCTCGGTCCCGTGCTGGCGCGCGATGAACGGGTTCTCCTACCGAGACAACAGGTTGACGCCGAGCGGTATATCCACGATTCGGCTCGTACCCGGCGTCGATGGGAAGGCGCGGATCAGCCTGGTCGGGAGAGGGGCGAATCTGGGCCTTCCGCCCCTGCCGCTCACCCCCACGGTGACCGTGCAGCTGCGGAACACGTCGACCAACGTCTGCTGGGAAGCGACGTTCTCCACCGCCGCCCTGAACAGCTCGACGAAGTTCGTCGCCAAGTCAGACTGACGGCCGCGTTCGGGCCCGCGCGCGACGAGATCGGTGGCGGCACTCCGGCGCGTCCGCTATCATCACCGTTTCCGATGATCCCGGACGTGCTCCACCTGGGGCCCATCCCGATACACGTCTTCGGCATCTTTCTCGCGCTCGCCTTTCTCGTGGCGAGTGCGGTGGCCTCGCGTGAGTTCGCCCGCAAGGGTCATGACCCGGCGCTCGGCTCCTCGGCGGTGGTCTGGGCGGCCGCGGGGGGGATCATCGGCGCGCGCCTCTGGCTCGTGCTCGACGCCTGGTCCGACTTCATACGCGCGCCCGCGGAGTTCCTGTGGAACGGCGGCGGGTTCGTCTTCTACGGCGGGCTCGCGGGCGGCGCGATCGCGGTGACCATCTTCTTCCGGCGCGCCGGCATACCGTGGCTGCGCGGCGCCGACATCGCCGCGCCCGCGATCGCCATCGGCCAGGCGATCGGCCGCCTCGGCTGCCAGCTCGCGGGCGACGGCGACTGGGGCCGGGAGACGACGCTGCCGTGGGGCATGGCCTATCCGTATGCGGTGGTCGGCTGGGACAAGCCGCCCGGCGTGGTCGTCCATCCGACGCCGCTCTACGAGAGCGCGGCGTACTTCGCGGTGTTCTTCTTTCTCTGGCGCGCGCGGCGGATGGCCGCAGCCGACGGCACGGTCTTCTGGTGGTACCTCCTCCTCGCCTCCACGGCCCGCTTCCTGGTCGAGTTCGTGCGGGTCAACGCGCCGGTGGCGCTCGGACTCACGGAGGCGCAGCTCACGAGCCTCGTCCTCCTCGGCATCGGGGCATGGCAGCTCGTCGCACAACGCCGGTGGCGCGCCGCCGAGGCCTGACCATCGGCCTCGTCGCGGCGAGCGTCGGCGTCGCCGCCGCGGCGGGACTCTTCTGGCTCCAGCACCGCGGGCCGCGGCTGGCACCCGACTTCGCCGTGCCCGACCTCTCCGGGCAGGCCGTACGGCTTTCGGCACTGCGCGGCAAGGTTGTCCTGCTGAACCTCTGGACCACCTGGTGCCCCCCCTGCCGCGAGGAGATGCCGTCGATGCAGCGGCTCTACGAGCGCCTCCGCAACCGGGACTTCCAGCTGCTCGCCGTCAGCCAGGACGAGGACGGCAAGCAGGTGGTCGAGCCGTTCGTCAAGGAGATGCGTCTCTCGTTCCCGGTGCTGGTCGACCCCGATCACCAGGTGGGAGACCGCTACGGCGTGTGGGGATACCCCGAGACGTTCGTGATCGATCGCACCGGCCACGTCGTCGAGCGCGTGATCGGCCCGCGCGACTGGGCGTCGCCGGAGCAGGTGGCGTCGCTCGAGGCACTCATCGCGGCCGCCGACGAGGGCGGCGCTTCGGCGCAAGCGCGGCGCGGGCCTTCTTGAGGTCGGACACGTGGATGTACACGGCCGGGCCGCTGCCGTACGCATAGTCGATGTTGATGCCTGCCCGCCCGAGGCGGCGCGCGAGATCGGCGATCGACCGGCCGCCGTCGGGCACCTCGACCGCCAGGACGTCGGAGCTGAAGGCGAGCACCCCGCGCTCGCCGAAGAGGTGGAGCGCGCCCTGCGGGTCGCTCACGATGAGGCGGACGACCGAATGATCGACCAGGTTCGCGACGGTGAGCGCGCGGATGCTCACGTGGTGGCGGGCCAGGTCGTCCGCGAGCCGCGCGAGAACGCCGGCCCGGTTCTCGAGGAACACCGAGAGCTGCGTCGTCACTTCCATGCGGTCGGGGCTCCCGTAGCGGGGGGTGTCGTGCTTTGCAAGCGATTTGCGACTTCGGCCTTGCCCGGGGGCGAGCGGACGGCTAGAGGTGTTTCGTTTTCGACCGGTTTTTCTCTCGGCCCTTCGGCCAGTAGTATAGGCGCCGGGCGGGCCATGAAGGAGTCGAGCACCCGATGAAGAGCAAGCGCGCGCCGTGGATTGCAAGCGTCGTTCTGGCGATCCTCGTCGCCGTTCTGTTCTCGGGCGGCGGCCAGCCGGCCCGCGTCGGTGCCGCCGCCAAGGAATCCTACGAGGGGCTCGAGACCTTCACGAACATCCTCTCGATCATCCAGAAGAACTACGTCGACGACGTGCAGACCAAGGCGCTCATCGAGGGCGCCATCAACGGCATGCTCGCGTCGCTCGACCCGCACAGCGCGTATCTCACGCCGGACCTCTACAAGGAGCTCCAGGTCGACACCAAGGGCAGCTTCGGCGGCCTCGGCATCGAGATCACGAACCGGAACGGCGTGCTGACCGTCGTGTCGCCCATCGAGGACACCCCGGCCTACCGCGCGGGCGTCAAGTCCGGCGACCAGATCATGAAGATCAACGGCGAGTTCAGCAAGGACATGACGCTGGTCGACGCCGTGAAGAAGATGCGCGGGCCGAAGGACACCAAGGTCACGCTCACCCTCAAGCGCGAGAGCGCGCCCGATATCTTCGACGTCACCATGACGCGCGAGATCATCAAGATCCAGAGCGTCAAGTGGAAGAAGCTCGAGCCCGGATACGGCTACGTGCGCGTGACGCAGTTCCAGGAGCGGACCGACGACGACCTCGAGCGGGCGCTGAAGTCGCTCGACAAGGAGACGGGCGGCCTCCAGGGGCTGGTGCTCGACCTGCGGAACGACCCGGGGGGTCTGCTCACGCAGGCGGTGCGCGTCGCCGACCTCTTCCTCGAGTCGGGACTGATCGTCTACACCGACGGCCGGCTCGAGAATCAGAAGCAGAAGTACTTCGCACACAAGCCCGGTACCTGGAGCGATTTCCCGATGGTGGTGCTGGTGAACGGCGGCACGGCGAGCGCTTCCGAGATCGTCGCCGGCGCCCTCCAGGACCACAAGCGCTCGTTGATCCTCGGCACGCAGACGTTCGGCAAGGGCTCGGTGCAGACCATCCTGCCGCTCGACGACAACTCGGCGCTCCGCCTGACGACCGCCCGCTACTACACGCCGAGCGGCCGCTCCATCCAGGCCCTCGGCATCGTCCCCGACATCGTCATGGATCAGACGACCCTCCTCGCGAAGACCGAGAAGCCTGGCGGCGCGCTCCTGCGCGAGGCGAACCTGCCGCGGCATCTCCAGCACTCGAAGAGCGATCGCGAGACGGGGCCGGCGGGGAAGGGTGACGACGGTCCGGGCGGCGGGCCGGGCGAGAGCGCGATCAACGTCAAGGAGGGCGAGCTCGGATCCGACCCGCAGCTCGACCACTCGCTCGAGCTCCTGAAGAGCTGGCAAGTGTTCAAGACGTTCGTCGCGCGCCGGGACAGCTGAGAGCGGGCTCACTGCGGCGTCGGTGCCGCGGGAGCGGGGACGCCGGCTCGGCTCCGGTCCTCGCCTCACGCGCGACTCGTAAAAGCGGCGTCCCCCCGAAGCTGCACGCGCGCGCGGAGGCTGCGGGTCGCCGCTCCGGCGTCCCCGCTCCCGCGTCGCACGGCGCGTAGCGCATGGCCCCCGTACCGCGCGGTCGCGGCGCGCAACGCCCGTCCAAGGCGGGAAGGGGCACTGCCGAGGCGAGCCCGCAACTCCCGCGCACGCGTGCAGCTTCGGGGGGACGCGACTTTTACGAGGTGCGCGTGGAGTGAGGACCGCGAGCCGCGGCGGTGCCCCTTCCCGCCGCCCCGCGCATCGTGGGTCGCGAAGATCCGTGATAAGGGCGGGCCGATGCTGCGCGCCGGGCGAGCTCCGCGGGTCCTGAGCGTCACCGAGCTCGCGCTGATGCTGCGGAGTGCGCTCGAGACGGGGGTCGGCACGGTGTGGGTGGGGGGCGAGATCTCGAACCTCAAGCGGCCGGCGTCGGGGCATCTCTACTTCACGCTGAAGGACAAGCAGACGCAGCTCGCGGCGGTGATGTTCCGGAGCGCGGCCCAGGTGCTCGTCTTCCAGCCGACGGATGGGATGGACGTCGTCGTGCGTGCCCGCGCGGACGTGTATCCGGCGCGTGGCTCGCTCCAACTGTACGTCGAGGCGATGGAGCCGCGCGGGCTCGGCGCGCTCACGCTGGCGTACGAGCAGCTGAAGGCGAAGCTCTTGGCGGAGGGACTGTTCGCCGACGAGCGGAAGCGACCGTTGCCGCGCTGGCCGCGCGCGGTGGGCATCGTGACCGCGCTGCACGGTGCGGCGATCCACGACATCCGGACGGTGCTCCGCCGGCGCTGGCCGGCGGCGACGGTCGTCGTGCGGCCGGTGCGCGTCCAGGGTCGGGGCGCCGCAAGCGAGATCGCCGCCGGCATCGCGGATCTCAATCGCCTCGCCGACGTCGACGTCTTGATCGTCGGGCGGGGCGGTGGGTCGCTCGAGGACCTGTGGGCGTTCAACGAGGAGGTCGTTGCGCGGGCGATCGCCGCGTCGACCGTGCCCGTCGTCTCGGCGGTGGGGCACGAGGTGGACATCACGATCGCCGACTTCGTCGCCGACGCGCGTGCGCCGACGCCGACGGCAGCCGCCTCGCTCGTCGTGCCCGACGCGGCCGAGGTGGCGGACGGCGTCGCGCGGGCCGACGCCGCGCTCCGGCGCGCGCTCGCCCGCCGGGTGAGCACGGCACGCGAGCGGCTCGTCGCCCTCGACCGCCGGCTCGGGGATCCCGCGCGGCGCGTTCGCGATCTCACGCTGCGGGTCGACGAGCTCGGGAGCCGCGCCCACCGCGCCGTCGCCCGGCGCCTCGCCTGGGACGGTCGCGAGCTCGCCGCGCTCGGGGCGCGCCTCGAGCGGGCGGGCCCGATCGCCCGGCTCGCCAGCGCGCGGGGACAGCTCGAGGCTGCGGCCGGCCGGCTGCGCTTCGCGGCCGCCATGCGCGTGCGTCACACGCGCGCGGCGTTCGAGCGGACCGCGGCGCAGCTCGACGCCCTTTCGCCGCTTGCGTGTCTCGAGCGCGGCTACGCGATCGTCCGCCGCGGCGACGCCGCGGGTGCCGTCGTGACCGACGCCGCGGTGCTCCGGCCGGGCGACGCGGTGGCGCTCGTCTTCGCCCGGAGCCGCGCGCGGGCGCGCGTCGAGGACACGGAGGGTTGATGGCCGACGCCGCCCCGCGGTTCGAGGAGGCGCTCGCGGAGCTCGAGGGGCTCGTGCAGCGGCTCGAGAAGGGCGAGCTGCCGCTCGAGGAGTCGCTCGTCGCCTTCGAGCGCGGGGTGAACCTCGTCCGACTGCTGACCCAGCGCCTTGCCGACGTCGAGCAGCGGGTCGAGGTCCTGCTGAAGACCGAGGCCGGGAAGTTGATCCGCCGTCCGCTGGAGGACGAGGAGCAGTGACCGACGCCGAGCTCGCCCGCTACCTCGCCGCGCGCCGACGGCTCGTGGACGGTGCGCTGCGCGCTTGCCTGCCACCGGGCCGCAGCCGGCTCGGCCAGGCGATGCGCTACAGCCTGCTCGGCGGCGGCAAGCGGCTTCGCCCGATCGTCGCGCTGGCGGCCGCCGAGGCGGCGGGCGGCTCCGCGCGCGCCGTCCTCCCCTTCGCCTGCGCGCTCGAGATGATCCACACCTACTCGCTGGTGCACGACGACCTGCCGGCGATGGACGACGACGACGTCCGCCGCGGCCGGCCTACGTGCCACAAGGTGTACGGCGAGGGGCTGGCGATCCTGGTCGGCGACGCGCTCCTCACCGAGGCGTTCGGGCTGCTGAGCAGCGCCCGCGGCGTCCCGCCGGCCCGGACGCTCGCCGCCGTCACGGAGGTGGCGCGCGCCGCAGGCGCGGGCGGCATGGTCGGCGGCCAGGCGCTCGACCTCGCGGCCGAGGGGATGCGCGCGTCGCTCGCCACGCTGCGCGCCATCCACGCCCGGAAGACCGGTGCGCTCTTCCGGGTCGCGGCGCGCGCGGGCGGTCTTGTTGCCGGGGCGCCCCCGGCCGTCCTCCGCCGGCTCACCGACTACGGCGAGCACCTCGGACTGGCATTCCAGATCGCCGACGACATCCTCGATGCGGCCGCGGGTCCAGCCGCGGACGGCCGCACCGACCTGGCACTCCGGAAGGCGACGTATCCGGCGGTCCTCGGCGCCGCGAGCGCGCGGTCG
>VBKG01000345.1 GCA_005879585.1 Deltaproteobacteria bacterium
CGCCAGCTGCAATCGCGCCTCCGAGAGCTCCTGTGACCTGCGCGGACATCGAGCGGCTCGTGGACGCATTCGCGGACGCGGAGCTGCCGACGTCGACGATGGTGGCGGTCGCGCGTCACGCAGCCGGTTGCGCATCGTGCGAGGAATCCGTGCGGCGGCTGCAGGACCTGCACGACGCGGTGGTGCACGCGGTCCGCACCGAGGTCGACGCGCTCGACTTCTCCGGCCTGTGGCCGGCGGTCACGGCGGCGGCCGATCGCGTCGATGCGCGCCGGACCTGGGCACGGCGCGCGCGAGCGGTGCCGGCCGCGGCCGCCGGGGCGCTCGCGGTGGCGGCGGCGGCCGTCTTCTGGTTCCAGGGGATCCGCGTTGCCCCCGCGCCGGAGTCGAGGCCCGCGCCGGCCGTCGCATCGTACCGCGCGCTGCCGAACCAGACGTTCTTCGACCGTCTGACGGGCAAGGACCTGCGAGTGCGTCGCGAGCCGCGTAGCGGAACGACGATCATCTGGGTGAATGCCACGATGGGAGGGCCCGCGCGGTGACCCGGATGGCGGTGGCGCTCGGCCTCCTCGCTGCGGCCGTGCCGATCGCCGCTGCCGTGGCCCTCGGGATGGAGGTGCAGGTCGTGAGCGTGCGCGCCGAGGAGCGCGGCCCGTCCGACGTCGAGCTGCAGCCGGTGCGTGCTCGCCTGCGCCGGCTCGTCGGGTACCGGTCCTTCCGCGTCGTGCAGCAGGAGCGCCGCCAGTGCACCTGGCGGAACCCCGAGGAATTCGTGATCCCCGGCGGCCGCTCGCTGCGCATCATGCCGAAGGGCTTGCACAACGAGGCGGTGATGATGCAGGTTCGATTGTTCGACGGCCGCCGGCGGCTGGTCGATACCGACGTCCGCCTGCGGAACCGCGGCACCATGCTGCTCGGCGTCGGTCACCAGGCCGGGCGAGCCGACGGGGCGTTGATCATCATGCTGAAGGCGGAGGCACAATGATGATGGGCTGGCCAATCGACTGGTTGGACGACGTGAGCAATCAGCTGTGGGGGATGCTGGACGCCTTCCGCGGTGAGGCGCGACGTCAGGGGATGCTGGCGCTGCTGCGGCCGATCGCGCCGTTCAACCGTCCCGAGATCCTGGCCCCGGCCGTGACGATCGCGGCGCTGCTCTCGGTCTTGCTGCTCTCGGGCGTGGCGGTCGCGGCGCTCGGCGCGTTCGTGACGGCGCTGATCGCCCTCTACCTCCTCCTCGTGCAGGTGTTCGGCGTCACGATCGAGCTCCATCCGTTCGGCACCCGGTGACCCGGCGCCGCGCCGCGCGCCGGAGCTTGCTGGCCGGCGTCCTCCTCGCGGTCGTTGGAACCGGCTCCGCGGCGGCGCAGGAACGTTCCGCTCCGAAGCTCTCGAAGCCGCCCGCGGGGGGAGACTACCGCTCGCCCCTGGGCCAGCGCACCGAGACCCAGGATCTGCAGGACAGCGCCAAGCGCCTCTACGACCGCGCGTACCGCCTGCGCGAAGGCGCCGATGCGCTGCGTGATCGGAACCGCTACGAAGAGGCGGACGCCTACGACGACGAGGCGCGCGACCTCGAAGAGCAGGCGCGCGGCTACGAGCGCCGGGCCGAGGAGTCCCGCGTCGCCCCGCCGAGCCGCCGCCCGCCGCCCATCGAGGAGTGAGACCGCGCCGCCGTCAGGCGGCGCGCATCGCCTTGATGAGGACGTCGGCCACTTCGGGCCGGCTGAACTCCTTCGGCGGCCGCTCGCCGCGCGACAGCATCTCCCGCACCTTCGTGCCCGACAGCGCCACGTGCTGGCTCGGGTCGTGCGGGCACGTCTTGGTCGACGCCATGCTGTCGCACGTCCGGCAGAAGAACGTGTGATCGAAGCGGAGCGGCAGGATGCCGATGTCGTCGACGGGGAACTGATCGAAGATCTTCTGCGCGTCGTACGTGCCGTAGTAGGTCCCCACGCCGGCGTGGTCGCGCCCCACGATGAAGTGCGTGCAGCCGTAGTTCTTCCGCATGATGGCGTGGAAGATCGCCTCCTTGGGTCCGGCGTACCGCATGTTGGCGGGCAAGACCGAGAGCAGCGTGCGGTCGGCGGGGTAGTAGCGCTCGAGCAGCACGCGGTAGCACTCCATGCGCACGTCGGCCGGGATGTCGTCGCCCTTCGTCTCGCCGACCAGCGGATGGAGAAGGAGCCCGTCGACGATCTCGAGGGCGCACTTCTGGATGTACTCGTGCGCGCGATGCACGGGGTTGCGCGTCTGGAAGGCGACGATGCGTTTCCACCCGCGCTCGCGGAACGCCGCGCGCGTCTGTCGCGGCGTCAGGCGGTGCTCGGGGAAGGGCAGGTCGGCGGGGTGACGGAGGAGCGTTACGCGTCCCCCGAGGTAGACCTCGCCTTGGGCGAGCACGGCGGCGACGCCCGGATGCTTCGCGTCGTCCGTGCCGTACACCGCGGTCACCTCGCGGCGCTTGTCGGGGCGGTACGTCTCGCGCAGGTGGAGGATCGCGAGCGTCGTGCCCGCCTCGTCCTGGAGTGCGACGTCGGCGCCGACGGCGAACCGTCGCGCCTCGTCCGCGCCGACCCCGAGCGTCACCGGAATCGTCCACACGGCGCCGCTCGCGAGCCGCATGCGCTCGACGACGCCGGTGTAGTCCGCCTGGCCCATGAACCCGTCGAGCGGGCTGAATCCGCCGATGACGATCATCTCGAGGTCCGAGAGTGTGCGGCGATCGAGCCGGAGCGCCGGCAGCCGAGCCGCTTCCTTCTCCCAGTGCGTGCGCTCGGCCGGCGTGGCCTCACGATCGACGAGCACGCCGCCGTGCGGCGCGATGGCATCCTCGAGATGGTCTTTCGTCATCGGGTAACCCTACGAGCAGGTGCGGAGAGATGCAAACGAATCAGCGTCCGACGCCGAGGCCGATGAGCGGCCAGTAGTAGACCGCGGTCAGGTTGAAGGCGAGCCATGCGATCGCGACGAGCACGAAGCCGGGGACGAGCATGTCGCGCAGCCGGAGATAGCCCGACGAATACGCGATCGCGTTTCCCGGCGTGCCGACCGGCAGCGTGAAGGCGAGGCCCGCGGGCAACGCCACCGCGGGCGCCATGATCCGCGGGTCGATCCCGAACTGCTGCGCGATGCCGAGCGCCACCGGCATGAGCAGCGCCACCACCGCCGAGTGGCTCATCGCCTCAGTAAGGAGGATGCCGACCGCGGAGATGAAGGCGAGGACCTGTAACGGGCTGTGCGCCCAGCGGCTCACGGTGACGCTCGCGATCCACCCCGAAGCGCCCGACCGCGTGAGCGCCGAGCCGAGCGCGATCGCGCCGCCGTACATGAGAAGCACGCCCCAGTTCACGTAGCGCTCGAGATCCGGCCAGGTGAGGAGTCGCAGCAGGAAGATGACGATCACGCCAGCGAGCGCGATGTTGGCGAGGCCGAACTCCTCGCCGCCGACGATCCAGGCGATCAGCGTCGCCAGCATGACGAGGCCGATCGATTTCTCGCGCGCCGACGGCCGGCCCATGCGGAGCATCTTCTCGGCGATCACCACGTCCGCGTCTCGCACGGACTCGATGTCGATGGGAAAGAAGCGCACGATCACCTGCCAGCCCGCGACCAGCAGGACGGCCACGATCGGCCAGGCGGCGAGCGTCCACTGGGCGAAGCTGTAGCTCTGTCCCGTCGTCTCCCGCAGCATCCCGATCGCGAGCGGCGCGCGCCCGCCGCCGAGCAGCGTCGCGATCCCGCCGATCTGCGTGCCCCACGCCATCGCGAGGAACAGCGCCCGGCCGTAGTTGCTCCGATCGCGCGGCAGGCGGAGCACGCGCGCGATCTCGAGCGTGATGGGAAACGTCATCGCCGCCACGGCGTGCTCGGACATGAAGAACGACATGAACGCGTTCATCAGGAAGAGCGACAGGAGCAGCGAGCGCGGGGTGTGGCCAAAGCGGCGCAGGATGGCGATCGCGATGCGCGAGGAGAGGCCGCACTTGATCAACGCGGCGGCGAGGATGAAGGCACCGAGGATGAAGAAGACGGCCTCGTTGCCGAAGAGCGCGTACGTCTCCTTGGCCGGGAGGACGCCGGTCGTCGGCAGCAGCACCATGGCGAGCAGGCTCGTCACCATGAGCGGCAGCACGCTCGTCACCCAGTAGACGAGGCAGAGGACGAAGATGGCGAGCGCCTTCTGCCCCGCGGGCGACAGCCCTTCGGGCGTCGGCATCGCGCGCACCACGAGGTACAGTACGAGCCCGGCGGTCAGCACCGTCGGCCGGTACGTCCGCTCGGCGAGGATGCGCCACAGCGGCCGGGTGTCGACGAGGACTTCCGCGCGCGATGCCTGCGGGACGGCCACTACAAGTGGGAGGACTCGAAGGACTCGCTGACCGTGCGGACCCGAAGGCGGCGGCGGAAGCGGGCGAGGCTGCGCGCCGCGAGCGCCCCGAGACGCGACCGCGTGAGCTGCTGGACCGCCACCGCGAGACGCGCTTCGTCGCCGGCCAGGTGACGCGCCTCGAGTGGGGTCACGCCGAATGCGAGGTCGCGCATCCAGCCCATGTTGATGCGGCGCTCCTTCACGGCCCGGTAGAGGTGCGCGAGGACCGACGCCAGCTCCGCGGGGTCGGATGCGGCGACGTCCGCCGCCGGGGCCCCGCCGCCGCGGAACACCCCGAGGACCGGCACGACGGACATCGCGGTGAGCGCGTCGATGCCGCGAATCGTCGAGGCGGGCGGCTCGAGCCCCATGACCAGCTCGGTCCACACGGTGCCACTCGGGAACACCTCGGCCGCATACGCGAGCGCCTCGAGATACCGCTCGCGGCCGATGTAGCGCGCGCGGCCGACGCAGTGTCGCTGCAGGACGTCGGCGTCGAAGATCTCGAGGTTGTAGCTGAGCGCGTCCACGCCCATCGCGTAGGTGCGGTCGATCCAGTGGTTGGCGCGCGGCGGATGCACCTGGGTGGCGATCAGCGTGTCGAAGTGACGGCGCACGGCCTCGATGTACGGGGTGAGAAAGCCGATCCCGCCGTCCTCGGCGTCGAAGAACGCGCTGTTGAAGTACACGAACTCCGCCGCGCCCTCGTCGAACGCCGCCCGCACCGCTTCGAGGACGTCCTCGACGGGCACCGCATCCCGCTCCGTCATGCCCCGCGCGCCCTCGACGCAGAAGCGGCACGGCGCACCGCGCAGGCTGAAGCCGCAGGCGCCCGCCGGGTTGATCACCAGGTGGCTGCCGTGGACGGCCGCGACGCGCCACATCGGCGTGCCGCGCGTCGTCCGCCGTTCGTAGAACCGGGGCTGCGGCACGGCCCGGACCTCGACCCGGAGCGTCTCGGCGCCGTCGAGCTCGCGGCGCACGAGGAAGAACCGCTCGCCGTCGACGAGCAGATGGAACGGCGAGCCGGCGGTCGTCCGCTCCTCGACGGGCGCGCTCACCCAGGTCTCGTCGGGGAGCACGAGGTCGAGCGAGCGGGCCACAGCGGTGGTGCCGGTCGTCCCGCGGAAGAGCGCCCCGTGGTCGCGAACGGTCGCGTCGAGCACGGCACCGCGGGCCGCGAGCTCGAGCTTGAGCGAAGCAGGATGGACTCCCGCTCTCACGGGTCGGCCTTGCAGAGCGCGCAGCCGCTGCCGACGAGCGCGACGGCGCTGCCGCCTCCGACGTCGACGCGCTGAACACGGCCTTTGGGCCGCGCGCCGAGGAGGATCGCCAGCGCCTCGGCCGCCGCGACCGCGCCGACGGCGAGCACGACGGCGGGCGCCGCGCCCGCGGACGCAGGCTCGCGGCCGCCGACGCCGAGCGCGTCGGGCGGAACGCACGCGCCACACGGCTGCCCGACGAGGGTCGCCACGGCACCCCCCGCGCCGTGCGCGACGGCGAGCACGAGCGGGCGGCGGTGGCGAGCCGCCTCGCGCCCGAGCGCCGCCGTGGCCCCGCCCCGCACGTCGACGAACACGTCGGCGTCCGGCACCGGCACGCCGTCGGCGATCCGCTCGACGCGGCAGTCGGGCGAGAGCTCGGGGAGGGATGCCGGACCTGCCACGAGGTGGAGCGTCCCGACGCCGGCGCGGCCGAGGAGCGTCGCCGTCGCGACCGCCGCGTCGTCGTGCCCGGCCAGCAGAACTCTCGCCCCGAGGAGCCGCTCCTGACCGCGGCCGCCGACCTCCGGCAGGATGATCTGGCGGCTGTAGCGGTCGATCTGCGCCGCGCCGAGCGACATCACTCGATGACGTTTTTCTCGATCGGCTCGACGGTGACGCCCTGCTCGCGGAACCAGGCGACGGCGCCGTCGATGGCCTCGCGCGAACCGTCGAGCTCGAGGGCGATGATGCCGATGTCCTTGCCGACGCTCGCACTCCGGATGTTGGTGACGACCTCGAACTTGCGGCTGCACCAGTAGATGAGCGGCTCGCGCACGAGCTTCTTGGGATAGGTGAGGTAGAACTTCTCGCGCTTCGCGGCGCCCTTGCCGGACCGGGCGGCTCGCTTCATCCGGCGCCCTCGATCGGCTGCCAGCCAAGCCAGAGGTTCGTGGAGAGGTAGCGGCCGCCGAAGTCGGGGAAGAGCACGACAATCGTCCCGTCGCGCAGCGGACGCGCGACCATCAGCGCCGCCACGTGCGCGGCGCCGCTCGACTGGCCGACCAGCAGCCCTTCCTCGCGCCCGAGCCGGTACACCATGGCGTACGCCTCCTCGGTGGAGATGCCGAGCTTCTGATCGAGCTGTTCCTCGTGGTAGATGCCCGGCACGATCGACGACGCCATGTGCTTGAGACCCTCGAGCCCGTGGAAGGCGTCCTCGGGCTCGGCGGCGACGATGCACACGCCGGGATGCTGCTCCTTCAGGTAGCGTCCCGTGCCCATGATCGTGCCGCCCGTCCCGATGCCCGCGATGAAATGCGTGACGGCCCCCGCGGTCTGGCGCCAGATCTCGGGACCGGTCGTCTCGTAGTGGGCCTGCACGTTGGCCGGGTTGTTGTACTGATCGGGCTTGAAGTAGCGCTCGGGATCCTCGGCGAGGATCTTCCGGCAGAGGCGGATCGCGCCGTCGGAGCCCTCGAGCGGGTCGCTGTAGACCACCTCGGCCCCGAAGGCGGCGACGACCCGCTTCCGCTCGAGGCTCACGTTCTCGGGCATCACGAGCTTCACCGGAAAGCCGAGCGCGGCGCCCACCATGGCGAGCGCGATGCCGGTGTTGCCCGACGTCGAATCGATGATCGTCTTGCCCGCGACGAGGAGGCCGCGCGCGAGACCGTCCTCGATCATCTTGAGCGCCGGCCGGTCCTTCACGGAGCCGCCCGGGTTGAACCCCTCGAGCTTCGCCAGGATGCGCACCCCGGGCGCGACGCCGTCCCGCACGTGGCGGATCTCGACGAGCGGCGTGTTGCCGACCAAGCGCGCGACGGAGAGGGCGGCGAGCGGTCCCTCGGCGGGAGACGCCGGCGGCGCGAGGGCGGCGACGGACGGCATGGGTACGCTCAGGCGCCTCCGGCGATCGCCGGCACGATCGACACCTCGTCGCCCGCCTTCACCGGCGTGGCGAGCTGCTTCAGGAACCGGATGTCCTCGCCGTTCACGAACAGATTCACGAAGCGCCGCACCTCGCCCTTCTCGTCGCAGATGCGCTCGCGGATGCCGGGGTGGCGCCGTTCGAGGTCGTCGACCAACGCCGCGACCGTCGCGCCCTCCGCCTCGACCGCCTCGGCGCCCGCGGTGTACTTCCGCAGCGGCGTCGGGATTCTCACCTGTGCCATGATGACCGTTCCTCCTTTCGGTTGCCAGGGAGTAACTCAGCGAGGGGCTCCGCCCCTCGCCCCCGTCGGGCGAAGCCCGCCGGGGTCCCCCACTCCTCGCTCGCTTCGCTCGGCCGCGCGCGCGACGCGCGCGGAGATTCGATTCGCGTCATCTGCCTAGCTTGCGTTTGCCTCTCGCCCGCCCTCGAGTCGCGCGTGGAGCTCCTCGAAGTCGGCGAGCCGGGCCGGGATGCGAAACGGCTGGGCGACGCTGTCGAGCACCGCCTCGAGCGTCTTGTAGCCGTTGCCGGTGATGGCCACGACGATCGATTCGTCGCGCGGGATGCGGCCCTGATCGATCAGCTTCTTCGTCACCGCCACGGTGGTGCCGCCGGCCGGCTCCGTGAAGATGCCCTCGGTCCGCGCGAGGAGACG
>VBKG01000346.1 GCA_005879585.1 Deltaproteobacteria bacterium
ATGGGTGCCTACAAGCCCGCCGTCGCCCGGGCAATGGCTTCACCCCGGCCGCGCCGTCTTTGCATCACCCGCGGCCAGACTCGCCACCCGCGCCCGCCGCAGCGCACCGACGAACACCAGCACCATGGCGACCAGCACCGCCACCACGGCGGCGACGAACAACACGTACATCACGCTGTTCGCCGCGCTGCCGCCGAACTCGAGGCCGCGGCCGCCGAAGACCGGGCCGATCACCGACGCGACGATGTTTCCCCACGCGGTGACGATGAGCAGCCAGGCGACCACCCGTTGCGCGCGGGGACCGAGCGCCAGCCACGGGGCGACGGCGGCGACGCCGATCAACGTGAGGCCGTTCAGAATGCCTTCGAGATGCGCCATGCGCCACGCGCGCACGTCGCCGGGGAGATGTACCTCGAGCGCGCCGGGGAACGGCCACAGGACGATCTTGCCGAGGATCACGAAGGTGAACGGGAAGCCGGCGATCAGCCCTACCATGAAGACGAGTGCGCCGTTGGCGACGAGGAGTGCGCGGCGCCGCTCGTCCATCTCAGTCCTCCCCGAAGAAGCGGCGGCGGACGGCGTCGTCGGCGGGGAGGTCGGGGCCGCCGAACTGGATGTCAGGAAGCCGCGTCTGGTCCGCGGCGATGAGCGGCAGTGCGCGCGAGCGGCGCTCGTCGGCCTCCGGGCCGACGTCCATGAACACGTCGCTGAACCAGCCGTCCACGCGGTGAACGACGCCGTAGTACCGGTCGTGCTCGGCGGCGTAGGCGTGGCCGGCGGCCGTCCAGTCGTCGTCGGCGACGAGACGGTCGCGGAGCGTGCGGACGTCGCGCAGCGTGAGCGACATGCCCTGCCCCCACGTCGGATCGCTCGCCGCGGCGGCATCACCGACGAGCGCGACACCGTCGCGATACGGACGATCCACCCAGGTGTCCGCGCCCTCGAACATTGCGAGCGGGCCCGCCGGCCGGGCCGCGGCCCAGAGCGCCGGGTCCGCGCCGGCACGGACCGACTCCTCGAGGAAGCGCCCGAGGTCCGGGGCGCGGGGTGGATCCGCGTCCCGATGGTAGCCGACGTAGGCGCGCACGCGGCCGCCGCCCTGCGGGATCACGAGGCCGATGCGTCCCGCGCCCGGACTGAACAGGATGGCGGCCGCGTCCTCCGGCGCGGGCACGCCGTCGAGCAGGACGCCGGAGAAGAGGAGACGCTCGGGATCGCGGCGGACGGGGAAGCCCGCCCATTTCCGCATGAGCGAGCTCCGGCCGTCGGCGCCGACCATCAGGCGGGCCGGAATGGCATCGCCGTCGTCGAGCACGACGACCGGTCCTGGCTTCACGCCGGAGACGCGGACCCCACGCCGCACCTCGGCACCGGCACCGGCCGCCGATTCGAGCACCGCCTCCTGCATCGCGGGATGGTAGAACGCGAGCCACGGCGCGGCGTGCGCCGTGCTGGCCGGCATGTCGCGGTGGACGATCTGCAGACCGGCGACGAAGATGTCGAGCCACGGCAACGGGTGCGCACACGTCGCGAGCAGCAGCGACTCGAGGCCGAGCGCCCGCGCCTCGGCGACCCCCCACGGCATCAGCGCCTCGCCGCGGACGCGGTCGGCGAAGCGCCGCTCGCGCTCGAGGACGAGCACGCGCGCCCCGCGCTCGGCCATCGCGCGGGCGAGCGCGGCGCCGCCGAGGCCGCCGCCCACCGTCACGATGTCGAACGTGGGCCGGGCCATGCGTGCCGGCTAGCAGCAAGCGGGCGCGAAGTCACGAGGGTTGCCGTCGGCGCGCGAGCCGGCGCATAACCGCCGCGTCCACGAGACGGAGGTCACCATGCGGAGCGGCAAGCAGCGGACGTCGAGATCCAGGGTCGTCGCCAAGGGCCGGCCGGCCGCCGAGGCCGGCGACGCCGTCGAGCGGCGGCTCGGCGAGCTCTCGGAAGCCGTCAACATCATGATCCCCGAGCTCTCGGCCCGCGTGGCGGCGCTCGAGCACCTGCTCGTCGAGAAGCGCGTCTGTCGCCGCGTCGACCTTATCCGCGCCCGGCAGTTCGTCGTGGTGGGCGCCGAGTGATGCGCTTCTTCTACATGCACGTCGGGAGCTTCGTCGCGGTGATCGTGTACTTCACGTTCGCGGGGGGCGCCGAGTACTCGGCCGCCGGCGTCCGGACGGCCCTCACCGTGGCGCTCGCGGTCGAGACGGTCTACGTCTGGCTCGCACGCCGCGCGGGCGAGCTGAAGCACTTCGACGTCGGCCTCTGGCTCCTGTTCGCCACCGGCACGCTCGCCACGACCGCGGGCTTCACGGGGCTCGCGCGCGTGTTCGAGCACTACTCGCCGGCCCTCGTCTTCACGACGCTCGGCCTCACGGCGCTCCTGCCGCCGCTCCTCGGCGGCGAGCCGTTCACCTATTACTACGCCCGGCGGCAGACCCCGAAGTGGCAGCAGCGGCTGCCCGAGTTCGTCGCGATCAACCGGGTGATGACGGGCTACTGGGCGATCGTCTTCTTCACGGCCGCGGCACTCGCAGCCTTCGCGCCGACCGACTGGCGGTACACCGCGCTCTTCCCGAACCTGCTGACCTTCGGCGCCGGCATGACCGCGACGTGGTGGCTGCCGCTGCTCTACCTGAAGCTCTTCCCGCCCGCGCTGCCGACCACGATCGAGCCGCTCCTCCTCGGCATGCCGCTCGCGTTCGACCGAAAGGCGGCGGGCGACGACCGCGCCGTGATCCAGTTCCGCGTGAGCGGACGCGAGGCGGGCGACTATCACATCCACATCGAGCGCGGCCGGTGCCGGAGCTTCGCCGGCGAGGCGCCGACGCCGGACCTGGTCGTGCACACGCCGGACCGCGTGTGGATCCGAATCGCGCGCGGCGAGCTCGACGGGGGAGAGGCCCTCCAGCAGGGCCTCTATCGCATCGAGGGGGACCTCGCGGTGCTCGCCAAGATGAACG
Organism: Deltaproteobacteria bacterium; assembly: GCA_005879585.1. Lineage (GTDB taxonomy): Bacteria > Desulfobacterota > Binatia > DP-6 > DP-6 > DP-3. The sequence goes on from VBKG01000346.1 coordinate 2,952, forward strand.
AGTGGTTCAATCCGCGGCGCGGGGCGCGACGCAGCGGTTGACCATCGTCCCGATGCCCTCGATGCGGCTCACGATCTCCTCGCCTTCCTTCAGATAGCGACGCGGATCACGCGTCGAGCCGACGCCGCTCGGCGTGCCGGTGAAGATCAGGTCGCCCGGCTCGAGCGTGCAGAAGCGCGAGAGGTACGCCACCAGCTCGGGCACGGCGAAGATCATGTCGCTCGTGCGTGCTGCCTGCATCGACTCGCCCGCGACGTCGCACGTGAGCGCGAGGTCGTTCGGGTCGGTGAAGGCGTCGAGCGGCACGATCGCGGGCCCGATCGGGCCGAACGTGTTGATCGACTTGCCGAGGGAGAACTGCGGGGGCCGGTCGCTGAACTGCAGGCGGCGGTCGGAGATGTCCTGGCCGATCGTGTAGCCGGCGACGTGGCCGAGCGCGCGGTCGGTCGCGATGCGATCGCCGCCCCGGCCGATGACCACGACGAGCTCCACCTCCCAGTCGACGTACGCCGAGGACAGCACCACCGCGGCGCGCGGCCCGACCAGGCACGTCGGGAACTTCGTGAAGACCATCGGCGTCGCCGGCAGCTCGAGGCCCGCCTCCTTCGCGTGCTCGCGGTAGTTGAGCCCGATCGCGAACACCTTGGCCGGCCGCGGCACGGGCGGGCCGAGGTGGGACTCGTCGAGCGCCGTGTCCGCCTCGCCCGTGCGCAGCCCGTGCGCCCACTCGACGAAGGCATCCCAGCGCTCGACGGCGGCCATGGGATCGGCCGAGAACCGTCCAGCCGAGGCACGCTCGACGTCGAGCACGCGCTCGCCGAGGACGACGCTCGCCCTCCCCTTCAGGTTTCCCAGTCCGATCCGCATGGCGCTCCCATACTGTGGCCCGCCCCGCGGCGTCCAGTTCGTCGCGGCCTTCGCGGCGGAGCCGACACGCGCGGTCGTTTGACGCTTCGAGCCGCTCCGTCCTAGCTTCGCTGCCGGCATGCGCACTCCACCGCCACCCAGGGGAGGCGGCGCCGCCACACCCGGCCCGCCGGGGCCTCGACCACATGGTCCGCGACGCCGCCGGCGCCGCGGCCGTGGCGATCGCGAGCCGGCACGCCCGCCGGCGCCCGCGGTCGTGCCCGAGACGAGCCATCTCACCGCGCGAGCGGCCGCCGAGGCGCCCCTCACGCCGGCCGAAGTGACGGAGATGAAGGAGCACCTCGCCTTTCTCCGGCGCTACAGGGAGGTGCTGCGTCTCAAGCTCAACGCGGCCGAGGACCTCCTCGTGAACCAGCAACGTGAGCCGAGCGAGCGCGGCGTCTGTCGCCATCTGCTCGGCAAGGTGGACCGGGCGGTGATCGAGCGCGCCATCGAGCGCGAGCCGCTGCACGGCGACGCCGCGGCGCGTGCTCGCATGCTCGCCGGAGCCGTGCGTCTCACGGCCGATGTCGGCGTGCTGCTCGCCTATCTCGAGGCGCTCGCGCACGTGCGCTCGCATGCGGAGGCGGCCGAGGCCTTCGCCGAGGTGGTCCGGCGGATCGACTTCGAGAGCGTCTCGGCGACGCGGCTCGCGCGGCTCCTGCAGGTCCTGATCGACACCTTCGTCGATCACGAGCGCGTGCAGGTGCTGTTCAGCCTCCTCGCCGGCGACGCGTTCCGGCGGGCGTTCGACGCCGCATTGCCGACGTTTCCTCCCGCCGTCGCGGAGGTCTGCACGCCGCTCCGCGCGGTGCACCGCCGGCTCCTCGAGGACGGCGGCGCCGACGCGGCGCCGGAGCTCCTCGCGAAGGGCCTGGAGCAGGTGCTGTCGGCGCCCGATCCCGTGCTCCGCGGCTATGCCGAGCCCCTGCGCGCCGGCATGCTCGAGCTGGCAATCGGCCCGGGCGTCTCGCCGGCGGTGGCGGATCGGGCGGTCGGCGTGCTGCTGCCGAGCCTGCAGCGCGACGGTCGGACCTATGCCCGCTTCGCCATCCGGCGCGCGGGTCAGCTGCTCGCGCGCCACGTCGACGACAAGGCACGCGCCGTCCTCCAGGAGCTGCGGCGCGCGCAGCCGGGGGCACGCACCGCCGAACGCTGGCTCACGGCGCTCGACGCACGGCGCTTCGGCCGGATCGCGCTCGCCGGCGAGCCGCCGGCGCACGGACGGCTCATCGCCGCGTTCTGGCTCGATGCGCAGCGCCCGGTCTGGCTGCGCACCGCGAGCGCCGGCGCGGGCGAGCGCGTGGCCGCCGAGACGAGCCTGCAGGCAGAGCTCGCGCTGCCCGGCGTGGCGGCGGTCGTCGAGCACGGCGTCGCGCTCGGGCTGCCGTACGTCGCGGTCCTCGGGCCCGGCCGTCCGCTCGCCCGCGAGCAGAGCGTCGACGCGCCGACCGGACTCGCGATCCTGGCCGCGGCCGCGCGCGTCCTCCACGCGGTGGCGCTCGCCGGCGTGGCCCTGCCCGATGCCGACGTCGAGCGCTTCCTCTGCACCGCGCCGCCGACCGTCGCCCTGACGCTCGCGGACCTCGACGGCGCGCGGCGCGCGACGCCCGCGGTCGCCGGCGCCGAGCACGCGGCACTGGTGGCGCGACTCGCCGGAGCCGTCGCGCCCGGCGCGGGCGGGCGCTTCGCGCGGGAGGTTGGCGAGCAGGCTGCGAAGGAGCCATCTCTGCCGGCGCTCATCGCGCTCATCGAGCGCGTGGCGCTTCGTGCCGGCCCGGACTGACGCGCCGCACGTATCCGTCCGCGCCCGTACGTCGATGGACGGGAGCAGCCGCTATTGGCCCGTGGGTGGGGCCCCGGCTCGTCGCGCCAATAGGTGATGGACTAGGAAAAAAGACGTGAGGAGCGGCGCCGACATGGGGGAGTGCAGATACCCGTCAGACCTGTAACCCCGGGCAATTTCCCCGCTTCTCGAGAATGAGTCGCCGCTGGACACACGTTGTTCACCACGCGCCGGCACGGCCCCTGCTTTGAACAACGCGAGGAGGATGGATGATGTACAGGGCTGGCGACCACGTATGGCCTGCAGATCTGCCCGGGCGGTTCCTCTGCCGGGTGGTGAATGCGGAGAGCTTCCGGATCGGCTCCGGCATCTCGCAGATCCTGAAGCTCGAGCCTCTCGAAGGACCGTGGCCTCCGGGCACCTGTCTCATCCGTTTGGAAGGCGCCGTGATCCGAGCCCGTCGCGAGGCGCGATCGGCGGTGAGGCGCCCGACGCTTCGCTCCGCGCCTCCCGGCTCGGGTCGGCGCGCAACTGGAACCGGCTGACGGACGCGCGGCTCTTGGATGGCATCGCGGGTGTTGTCATCGACGCGCACGAGTAGAGGTGGAGGATGTTCGACGCATCTGAGAGCCGCGCGTCCGCCAGCTGGTCCCGGTTGATCGACGTCCCGATCTGACGCATCCGCGGCGCGCTCGCCCGTCTCCATGCTGCCCCCTGGAACGGGCGAGCCGCCGCGGCGGCGCGCAACGGAGGGTGACACCGAATGGACGTTCAACGCATCTCCCCTGCCGATCCGACGTGGCCGACCCACGCCGAGCACGATGTCCTGCTGCCGGCACAGTTCTCGCGCGTGTTCAGCCGCGATCTCAAGCTCGAGCGCGAGCGCCTGCTCATGTTCGCCGTCCTCGAGGACGGCATCACGAGCTATCTGAACCACGCGCACGCGCGGAACCGCCGCGGCCGCGAGGCCTTCGCCGAGGCCCACGCCTGGGTGAGCTCAACCGAGCAGCGCCGGCTCTTCGCGTTCGAGACCATCTGCGACGTGCTCGGCATCGACGCCGGCTCCCTGCGTCGCGCCCTGGACGAGCAGCACACGCGCCGCCGCCGCCAGCTCCGGTGCCGGCCGCTGTCGACCGCGGGCCGGGCCTCACGCACCGTGCGACCGCGGCACATCGGGGCGCGCACACGCCGGCCGGACCGCGGGTGCGCGACGGTGGCGCACCCCTGACCTCGGCGTCGTGAAGCACTGAACCCGCGCGGCGCCCTACCCCGGCGCCACCGGCCGCGCTATGGTCGCCGGCGATGATGGCGTACCTCGTCGGCGCTGCGCGCACCCCCATCGGCGGCTTCGGCGGCGCCCTCGCCTCGCTGTCCGCGCCCGAGCTCGGGGCAGCGGCGCTCCGCGCGGCGATCGAGCGCGCCGGCGTGTCGCCCGCCACCGTCGAGCAGGTGATCATGGGCAACGTCATCGCCGCCGGGCTCGGCCAGGCGCCGGCGCGGCAGGCGGGGATCGGGGCAGGCCTGCCGCCTGCCCACGGGGCGCTCACCGTGAACAAGGTCTGCGGCTCGGGCCTGATGGCGGTGATGCTGGCGGCGCAGGCGATCCGGCTCGGCGAGGCGCAGGTGATCGCTGCGGGCGGGATGGAGAGCATGAGCCGCGCGCCCTATCTCCTGCCCCAGGCGCGCCAGGGGCAGCGGCTCGGCCACGGCCGGGTGGTCGACGCGATGATCCTCGACGGCCTCTGGGACCCGTACCACGACTTCCACATGGGCAGCGCCGCCGAGCAGACGGCGCGCACGCTCGGCATCGGCCGCGAGGCGCAAGACCGCTTCGCCGCGGAGAGCTATCGCCGCGCGCAGGCCTCGATCGCCGAGGGGCGCTTCCGCGCCGAGATCGTACCCGTCACCGCCACCGGACGCCGCGGGCCCGCGACCGTCGACACCGACGAGGAGCCGTCACGGATCGACTTCGACCGCCTGCCCGGACTGCGGCCCGCCTTCGAGGCCGGCGGCACGATCACCGCCGCCAACGCCTCGACGATCGCCGACGGCGCCGCGGCGCTCGTCGTCGCGAGCGAGGAAGCGGTTCGTCGCCACGGACTCGCGCCGCGTGCACGCATCATCGCCTCCGCCGTTGCCGGCCGGGCGCCCGAGGACTTTCCCGTGGCGCCCATCGACGCCGTCCGGAAGGTGCTCGCGGCGGCGCAGCTCATCGCGGCCGACGTCGACCTGTTCGAGGTGAACGAGGCCTTCGCCGTCGTCGTGCTCGCGGCCATCGGCGCGCTCGGCCTCGACCCCGCGCGGGTCAACGTCAACGGCGGCGCGATCGCCCTCGGCCATCCGATCGGCGCGAGCGGCGCGCGCGTGCTCGTCACGCTGCTGCACGCCCTCGAGCAGCGCGGCCTGCGCCGCGGGCTTGCGACCCTGTGTCTCGGCGGAGGCGAGGCGGTCGCGATGGTGATCGAGCGCGATCCGTAGCGTTGGCGCGCAACGGTTCAGGTCCGCGGCGCCCCGGCGACAGCGGTCAGGCGACGGGCTGGAAACCGGCCGACACCGCATCGGCCTCCCGGCGATCGCGACGACGAGCCTACTGTCTAAAAAATCATTTGCGACGTCGACGGCGACCGCGGTAAGGCAGCGCGCATGCGTCCGATCGCAATGTTCGCCACGGGGTTCGTTCTTTCCCTCCGGCTCACCGCCGCAGCGGCTCCGGACTGTGACGGAGGACGGGTCTACTCGCTCCGCCTTCGGCCGGATCGAGTGCGATTCCACGGGAGCTTCACGCGGCGCGGCGTGACGCACGCCACGCTCGTGACGGCGCCGGGAGGACTGCGGCTCGAGGTCTTCGACGCCGACGACCCCGCCGTCGTGCTCTATGCGACCACGATCCCCGCCAACCAGTTCGCGACCTCAGGCCAGGCGACCCGCTACACCGGCGGCGGCGCGTTCCACGGCGCGATCACGCTGCGGAACTCGGGCCGCCAGCGCGGCACGGTCCGCATCTCGGTGCAGGCGATCCGCGCCGCCGTCACCGGCCTCGGCGGCGCCCGCGACCTTCGCGTGCGGGTCGTCACCGACGGCGGGTGCGGGCGCACCTGCGTCGCGGCGTGCACGGCGGGCAACGGGCTCGCGTGCCGTCCGAGCGTCG
>VBKG01000347.1 GCA_005879585.1 Deltaproteobacteria bacterium
CGCTTCCTGGTCCCCGATGCGACGACGCCGACGGGACTCCGTGTGCACTACCCGGTGGACGGCCTCCCGGCGAACACGCACGGCGTGCACGTCGACCCGACCGACTGGAACACGCTCGACGGCTTCAGCCCGGGACCGATGATCATGGCGCTCTTCCCGGACACCGGCTCGCCGGTCGACCTCGCGGCCTCGAACGTCGCCTTCCACACGAACTACGTCCGCTCGCTCGACGCCGATCACCCGACGGTCCTCATGAAGGCCGCCACCGGCGACCGCGTCCTCCACTTCACCGAGATGGACGCCAACACGAACGACGTGACGCGGAAGGCGCTGATCATCCGCCCGGGCCGACGGCTCGAGGACGGG
>VBKG01000348.1 GCA_005879585.1 Deltaproteobacteria bacterium
AGTTTGCTGGGTATCTCCGCACGGCACCCGCGCACGCGGGGAAACCCCATCCCGGGTCGGTGGATCAACGGTGGCAGCCGTCGCGCCCGAGGTCCACGCGGTACCGTGCGCCGTCCCGCTCGCCGAGTTTGGTCCGGTCGATCCCGTACACGGCTTCCCCGAGTACTACCAGGATTCGAACGGGCTCGCGCTGCAAGTGTGTCTCGACTTCGTGTGCAATCCGGCGCTGCCCGTCCCGAACCCGAACCTTCCGATCTCCTTTCCCGACAATTTTCCCGTCGAGGTATTCTATTTCAGAGCAATCAGCACCATCACCGCGGGCTCCGTGCGGGCCCTGTTGAACGACCAGCTCGAGGGCTCCTTCGCGAACGGCAACGTGGCGATTCCGGGAGATCAGATCGTGTTCAGCCGCGTCCGGGTCCGCATCTTCGGAGCGTCGCCGGGCGGCACGTACACCGTCACGCACCCGTACGGCGTGGAGGTGCTGCAGGCGGACGGCGCCGGCACCGTGCTCATCACCACCGGCCCTTGACCAGACTTTGTGACGGCGTGACACGGCATGGTAGGGCAGGCCGTGCGCCGAACCCCCGCCGCGGCACTCCTCGTCCTCGCCGCGGCCTGCTCCCGCGAGGCGCCCCTCGTCTCCCGCGCGCCCGGAGCGTCCCGCTCCGTCGTCCTCCGGAACGTCCGGGTATTCGACGCGCCGCGGGCGGTGGTGGCCGAGGGGCTGCGCGACGTGGTGGTGCGGGACGGGCGCATTGCGGCGGTCGCACCACCGGGGGTGGTCGCCGGCGGCATCGCGGAGCTCGACGGCCACGGCGGAACGCTGCTGCCGGGACTGGTGGACGTGCATACCCACACGGGCGCGTCGGCGTACCCACCGTGGCAGGTCGTCTTCCCCGACGTGCAGGACAACCTCGCGGCGTTTCTCTACGCCGGCGTCACGACCGTGCTCGACCTCGGGAACCTCACGCCCGAGGTGTTCCGCGAGCGCGCGCGCATCGCGAGCGGCGCCCACCTGGGCCCCCGGCTCTATGCCGCCGGGCCGATCTTCACCGCGCCCGGCGGCCACCCGGCCGAGGTGCTGCGCGCCTGGCTCCCGTGGTACCTCCGCTGGTACGTCCTGCCACGCGCGACGCGCGAGGTGTCGACGGCCGCGGACGCCCGCCAGGCGATCGCGGCGCTGCTGCCGGAGCGGCCCGACGTGTTGAAGCTCGCCATCGACGCCCGCACCGGCGCCGTCCCGCGCCTCGATGTCGAGATGATCGCCGCCATCACCGCCGCAGGTCACGCGGCCGGCCTGCGCACGGTAGCGCACGTTGGCAGCTCGCAGGAAGCGGTGGACGCCGTCCGGGGCGGCGCCGATGCGCTCGCGCACGCGCCGTGGTGGGAGGAGCTGACGGCCGAGGCCGTCCGGGTGATCGCCGCCGCCCGCGTGCCGGTCATGGCCACGCTGGCGGTCTGGGACCTCGCCGGAACGCCTCGCACGCGGGACGCGGACTTTCTCCCGATCGAGCGCGAGGTCGGTCGGCCGCCGCTGATCGCGGCACTGCTGGCGCCACCCCCGGCGTTCGACGAGGCGACCCGTGCCATGGTGCGTGCCGCGGCGGCGGGGCACGACGCGCGGCGCCGGAACGTCGCGCGGCTCCGGAGCGCGGGCGTGCCCGTGCTCGTCGGCAGCGATGCCTGCAATCCGGGCGACCTTCCGGGAGCCGGTCTTCACCTGGAGCTCTCGAAGCTCGTCGAGGCGGGCCTCACGCCGGGGGAGGCGCTGCGTTCGGCCACCTGGGAGAACGCGCGCTTCCTCGGCGGCGAGGGTGCCGACTTCGGTGAGATCGCGGTCGGGAAGCGCGCCGACCTGGTGCTCGTCGACGGCGACCCCGTCGCGCGCATCGACGATCTCGGCAAGATCACGCGGGTATTGCTCGACGGAACCGTGCTGGCACGCCGGACGCACGCCTGAACGCGTGCGCGTTCTGGCAAGGCCACGGCCTCGATGCTAGAGCGTCGGAGTCCACCAAGGACGAGGGAGGGTGTGCATGAACCGATCGAGCAGGGGAGTGTTGATCGCGAGCGCCGCGGCGGGGTTGTTCCTGAGCGGCGCCGTCGCCGCCAGCGCCGCCGAGAAGGCAGGCGGGGACACCATTCACTGCGCGGGCATCAACGCGTGCAAAGGCCAGGCCGCATGCGCCAGCGCGTCCAACTCGTGCGCCGGGCAGAACGCCTGCAAGGGCAAGGGCTGGATCGAGTCGAGCAAGGCCGAGTGCGAGAAGAAGGGCGGCAAGATCGTCGAGTCGAAGCACGAATAGATCGTCCGCCGGGGCGGGCCGTCCGGCCCGCCCCGCAGCGGTGCCGGTCGTTTCGGCCAGGCGGCCTTGAGAGATCGGCGGCGCGGCGCTAAGGTTCACGGCGCCGCTCGGGGGGAACGGCGCAGGTACCCGACGCGTGAATCTCCCCAGGCAGCCTCCCGAGGCGATCCCCACGTCCGTGTTCCGTACCCTGCGGTTCCAGCTGATCGCGATCGTCGTCCTGACGGTCGCCACGGTGCTGGTGATCTCGCAGTGGATCGACACGCGGCTCTCCGAGCACGCGCAGGAACGCGACCTCCAGGAGCGCGCGCTGCTGGCGCTGCGTACGGTCGACTCGTTGTGGGGCCGGACCGACCCGGACACGCTGCGTCGCGAGCTCGTGGCCATGGCCGAGGGCGACCGCGAGATCACCGCGATCGACATCTTCGGCCTCGGCGGGCGCGCGCCCGAGGTGCTGGTCACGACCCGCGACGCACCGGCCACCGAGACGCTCGCCCCGGACGCCGCCGCGCAGCTCGCACACGGCAGCCCGATGAGCCTCGATCGCGAGGGGCTCGGGGCCAGCGTGTGGCGGGTCGCCGTCCCGCTCCGTCGCGACGGGGCCCTCGTCGGGGCCGCCCAGGTGGAGCTCTCGGTCGAAGAGCTCTCCCACCTGAAGCAGCACCTCGTGGTGATCGACTTCGCGATCCTCGGCTGCTCGACGCTCCTCATCTGCGTCGCGCTGGCCTTCTTCCTCGAGCGGCGGGTGGCGCGTCCGGTCGCCGCGCTGGTGGCGGGCATGCAGCGCGCCGAGAGCGGCGAACGCGGCGTCCGCGTGCAGGCCGCCCGCGGCGGGGAGTTCGCGTTCCTCGCGGGGAGCTTGAATCGGATGCTCTCGCGCATCGAGGAGCTGACCGCGGGCCTCGAGTCTCGCGTCCGGCAGGCGACGCGCGCCCTCGCCGACAAGAACCGCGAGCTCGAGCAGGCCAACGAGCGGCTGTGGCACGCGCAGCTCGAGATCGGGCGGAGCGGGCGTCTTGCGGCCCTCGGGCAGATGGCGGCCACGATCGCCCACGAGCTCGGGACCCCGCTCAACTCCGTGCTCGGCTACACGCAGCTCCTCCGTCGCCAGCAATGGCCAGCGGACGACCAGGAGAAGCTCGGCATCATCGAATCGCAGGTGCAGCGGATGATCGAGACGATCCGGAGCGTGCTCGACCGGACCCGCGACCGCGAGCTCGCACGCGCGCCCGTGTCCGTCGCGCCGCTCGTCGCCGAGGCACTCACCATCGTGTCGTCGCGCCTCGCCGGCCGCGACGTGGCGCTCGAGAGCCGAATCCCGCCCGACCTCCCGGCCGTCCCCGCCGACGCGGCAGGCCTTCGCCAGGTCGTGCTGAACCTCCTCACCAATGCGATCGATGCGACCGAGCCGCCGGGAGTGATCACCGTCCGCGCCGCGGTCGTGCCGCAGAACGGCCGCCCCGGGCCGTCGCTGGAATTGACGGTCTCCGACACCGGCCACGGCATGGCGCCCGAGGAGCTCCGCCGGGCGGTCGAGCCCTTCTACACGACCAAGGCGCCGGGGCGCGGCACCGGCCTCGGGCTCGCGATCGTCGACCACATCGTGCGCGCGCACGGCGGGCAGCTCGAGGTCGAGAGCGAACGCGGGCGTGGCACCAGCGTGCACGTGCGGCTGCCGATGGAGGCATCCTGAATCCGTGCCTGCTCGTCGTCGACGACGACGTCGTCACCTGCCGTCTGCTGGCCGAGGTGCTGAGCCGCGACGGCGCGACGGTCGTCTGGGAGACGGACCCGAGGCGGGCGCTTGCCCGCGCCGCCGAGCACCCGATCGACCTCGCGGTGCTCGACGTCCGCATGCCGGACCTCGACGGCCTCGAGCTGCTGCGCCGCCTTCGCGAGCGGCGGCCGCAGCTGCCGGTCGTCATCATGACCGCGTTCGGCTCGATCGAGACGGCGGTGCTCGCGATCACGTCCGGCGCCGTCGACTACGTGAGCAAGCCGATGGACGTGGAGGAGATCCGCGCGACCGTGCGCCGCGCGCTCGGCCGGCAAACCGAGACCCAGGCGGAGCTGCCCGAGGCCGGCGAGGAGCTCGGTGGCATGGTCGGCCGCACGCCCGCCATGGTCGACGTCTACAAGACGATCGCGCGCGTCGCCCCCGGACCGAGCACGGTCCTCGTGACGGGCGAGAGCGGGACCGGAAAGGAGCTCGTCGCGCGGGCCATCCACCGCCACAGCCCGCGTCGCAAGCGGCCGTTCGTCGCCGTCGACTGTGCCGCGCTCACCGAGACGCTCCTCGAGAGCGAGCTCTTCGGGCACGTCCGCGGCTCCTTCACCGGCGCCATCGCCGACGCACCCGGCCTCTTCGCGGAGGCCGACGGTGGCACGATCTTCCTCGACGAGATCGGCGACATCACGCCCGCGCTGCAGGCGAAGCTGCTGCGCGTCCTCCAGGAGCATCAGGTCCGCCCCGTCGGCGGCACGGAGTGGCGGAAGGTGGAGGTCCGCATCATCGCCGCCACCAACCGGGACCTGGCGGCGGGTGTCGCGGCGGGCCGGTTCCGCGAGGATCTGTACTACCGGCTGAAGGTGGTGACGATCCACCTGCCGCCGCTGCGCGAGCGGCGCGACGACATCCCGCTGCTCGTGGATCACCTCGTGCGCCGCGCGGCGACGAGCTGCGGGAAGCAGGTCACCGGCGTCTCCGAGTCGGCGCTGGCCCTGCTCGGCGCGTACGACTGGCCGGGCAACATTCGCGAGCTGGCGCACGTGCTCGAGCGGACCGTCGCGCTCGCGCAGCACGACGTCCTCGCGGCCGAGGATCTGCCGAGCGAGATCGGCGCCGGGCACCGGGAGAACGGCGGGGCCGCGCTGCCTGCGAGCCAGCCCGCGGACCGGCCGACGCTCGCGGAGCTGAAGCGTCGTTACATCGCTCAGGTCCTCGAGGAGAGCCGGGGCAACGTGAGCCGCGCGGCGGCGGTCCTCGGCGTCGACCGGCGCTCCCTCTACCGGATGCTCCAGCGCTACGGCGTGGCGCGCGCCGGGTCGCGCGAGTAGCCGAGACCGTTTGCCACAGGCGAGGCATCGGGCCTCGCGCGGAATGCTGCGAGCGGCCCGATCTTGCAGGCTTTTCTCGCCGCGCGTCGTGGCACCGACCTTGCTCCTCGGCACATCGTCATGGGCGTGCCCGCGGAGCCGGTGCTGATCATCGACGACGACCCGGCTTCGTGCCGCTTCATGGCCGAGGTGCTCGCGGGTGCCGGCTACGGCGTCGAATGGACGACCGACGACGGCGGCGCCATCGAGCGCGTCTGCCGCTCGTCCTACGCGCTCGTCATCGCCGACGTGTCGATGCCGGGCGTGCGTGGCCCGGAGATCGTCGCCGGGCTCGAGCGCGCGCGGCCCGGATCGCCGGCGCTCCTCGTGTCGGCCTTCGCGGACGGCGCGGCGCACGCCGAGGCGCGGCGGCTGGGTGTACCGCTCCTCGCCAAGCCGTTTCCGTCCGAGCTGCTGCTCGCGACGGTGCGGGCACTCACGGCGAGCAGGACTTCCGAGCAGGAATCGCAGGAATCGGTTTCGGGTGGTTGGACGGGGCTGCCGACCCATGGGGGGCCGGCTTCCACCACCCGAAAGGGCGCGGAGCGTGGTTAGGTCCGAACCCCCCAGGGCCGCCCGCTCCGCGCTCTAGCTTGCTTCGCAGTCATCGTGGGTAGCGGCACGCGGCACAGTGAAGTGGCTCGTTCTCGTGCTGTCCCCGGTTCTCGCGCTCGTTGCCGTCCCGGCTCCGACCTCCGCTGAAGAGGCGATCCGCGTGACGCTGGATGACGCTGTCGGGTTCCTTCGCCGGCAGAACCCGGAGATCCTCGTGGGCACCCTCAAGGTGCGCGCTGCCCGTGGCGACGTCACGACCGCGGGCCTCTATCCGAACCCGACGCTGTCGCTCGGCGCCGGCAACTTTCCAGTCGGCCGGACGAACCCGCCCGGCCTCGGAGTGGGCGACACGGTGAACGAGCAGGTCGGGATCGGCCAGCAGCTTGTCCTCTGGGGCAAGCGCGGCGAGCGCCTCGCGACGGCGCATGGTCATCTCGCAGCGGCGGGGGCGCAGCGCGCGGATCTCGATCGCCGCCTGACGTTCGAGGTGCGCGCGCGGTTCGTGCGCGTGCTGGTCGCCACCGAGCGACTGCGCCTCGCCCACGACAACCTCGGCCGGTACCAGGAGACGGTGCGCGTCAGCCGCGAGCGGGCGGACGCGGGCGACATCTCGATGGCGGAATTCGACAAGGTCGCGCTCGAGCAGCGCGGCTTCGAGCACGAGCTGGCCGACGCCGAGGTCGAGCGCCGCGCGGCCGTGGCCGAGTTGCTGCCGCTGCTCGGGGTCGACGCCGCCGACGTCGTGCCGGTCGGCGAGCTGCGACTGCCGGCGGCACGGACGGACACCGAGACGCTGGTGAGCGAGGCGCTCCGGCGCCGGCCCGACCTCGCCGCGGCCGAGCGCGAGGCGGACGCGGCGCAGGCCGCGCTGCGGCTCGCGCGCGCCGAGCGCTGGCCCGATGTGACCGTCGGCGTCCAGTACACGCACGACGAGTTCCAGGTGTCCGGCAACCTCGCCAACACGCTCGGCGCGAACCTCTCGCTGCCGCTGCCGCTCGTGAACCGGAACCAGGGCGAGATCCAGCGTGCCGAGGCGGAAGCCCTGATCGCGCGACACGAGGTCCAGAAGCTGCGGCTCGCGATCCCGCAGGAGGTCCGCACGGCGGTGACCGGCTATACTGTCGCCGGCGAGCGTGTCCGGCGTTTCGAGGAGGCGTTCCTCCGACAGTCCGACGACGCCCGCCGCGCGGCGGAGGTCTCGTACCGCGAGGGCGCGGTCTCCCTGCTGGAATTCCTCGAGGCGGAGCGGGCCTTCATCCAGACCCAGCGCGAGCACCTGGACGCGCTGCTCGATGGCCACACCGCCGCGTTCGACGTGACCCGGGCGGCGGCGCTGGAGGCGGCGCCGTGAGGCGTGCGCTGTTCGCCGCGCTGCTGCTGCCGCTCGCCGCCGTCGCCGGCTGCGGGCACGCCGACGACGCGGGCACCGCCACCGCGGCCGTCGCGCCGCACGGGCTCACCCCGGCGCAGCTGTCCTTCCTCAAGTTCGCCCCGGTGGCGGAGGTCGAGGCCTCGAGCGTGGCGAACCTGAGCGGCACGATCGACTTCGACGAGCAGCGCACGGCGCGTCTCAACGCCGCCGTGTCGGGCCGCGTCGTCGAGCTGCTGGTGCAGGCGGGCGACCACGTCGAGGCCGACCAGCCGCTCGTGGCGCTCGAGAGCGCGGACGTGAAGACCGCCGAGGCGGACTACGTGCATGCCGAGGCCGATCTCGTGGTCGCGCGGAAGAGTGCGGAGCGGGCCGGGCGCCTGCACGGCGCCCGCGCGATCGCGGAGAAGGACTACCTCCAGGCGCAGGAGGATGCCGCGAAGGCGGTGGCCGACTTCGAGCGGGCGCGTGCGCAGCTGGACCGTCTCCACCTGACGCCGGGGGCGCGTACCAACCGCTACCTCGTCACGGCGCCGTTCGCGGGCATCGTCGTCGCCCGCAAGGCATCGGTCGGCATGTCGGCAGGGCCGGACAGCGCGGAGCCGCTCGTGGTGATCTCCGACCTGTCGCAGGTGCGCGTCGTCCTCCGTGTGCCGGAGCGGCAGCTCCCGCTCGTCCGGCCCCACCAGGGCGTCGCCGTCCGCGTGGAAGCCTACCCCGACGAGTTCGCCGGCGAGGTGACCGTCATCGGCGACGTGATCGACGACGTCACGCGGACCGTTCCCGTGCT
>VBKG01000341.1 GCA_005879585.1 Deltaproteobacteria bacterium
GAGCGCCCGCATCTACGCGCTCCAGGCTGGTAACCAGATGCTGCTCACCAGCGTGCCGCACGACGGCACGCTCGAGCTCACCATCAAGGGCACCGCCTGCCATGGCGGCAACCCGCCGTGTCCCAACGGCCAGTACCTCTACGACTACGAATTCTGGGTGAACGATCCGAACACGCCTGGCGGTTCCGCGCGCCCGAACGGCCTGCAGATCCTGCTGAACGGAAACTATCAGCCGCCCGTCGGGTCGCCCACGAGCGCCGATCCGAACAACACGTATCTGGTGCGCATCCCGGTCCAAGCGGGAGACCCCGTCACGGCGCTCGACCAGGACGACTTCTCGTCCGACAACACGGGCTACCTCGACGTCGACATGAACCTGATCTGCGGCCCGTAGGGTCGTGGCCGGGATCGCGCCTGGCATCGATCTCGACGCCGACGATCTTCCGGCGGGGATTGCCGCTGCCGAGGAGAAGACGTCCGCCACCGTGACGGTGGACGAGGTCGGAAAGATGCTGCGCTGCGGCGACGCGACGGTTCGCCGCCTGATCCAGAGCGGCGTCCTGCGGCCGGTGAAGGAAGGCGGCAAGCTTCGCGTCCGGCGGAGCGAGGTGCTGTCGCTCCGCGCCGGCGTCCTGCCGCCGACGTCCGAGCGCCCGGGCGAATAAGCCGCGCGGCCCTCCGGCCGCTTTTGTACCCGGCGCGGCCTCCGACGTCCGAAACCGTGCGGCTGAAATGCGTCACAGCCCGAAAAATCGTGGTCTGACGGGCCGCGGCCGCGCGGCACGGAACTCGCTCTCCCGCCCCCCTGAGGGGAGGGGCTGGGATGACGCAGACGAAAGGCCATCAGACGAAGACCCTGAAGCCGCGCCGTCGCGTGATCGCGATCGGCAAGCGGGTGAACGGTCGCTGGCAGGTCCGCACGAGTCTCTGGCGCTACCTCGCAGCGACGGCGCTGTCCGCTCAGTGAGCCGCCGTCCGGCGATCGAGCGTTGCGGCGCGCTGTTCGACGAAGTCGAGCACGCGCGCTTCGAGGCAGACGCCGTCGAGGCGGTCGATCTCCTGGATACCCGTGGGGCTCGTGACGTTCACCTCCGTCAGTAGCCCGCCGATCACGTCCAGACCGACGAAGTAGAGGCCGTCCGCCAGGAGGCGCTCGGCCATCTGGCGGCAGATCTCGCGGTCGCGCGCGTCGACCGGCGCGCGCTCCACCCGCCCGCCGACGTGGATGTTGCCCCGATGCTCGTCCTCGCGCGGGATGCGACGCACGGCGCCGAGGGGCTCGCCGGCGAGGACGATGAGTCGCTTGTCGCCCTCCTCGCGCACCGCCGCCAGGTAGCGCTGCGCCATCACGGGACGTATCCCGTTGGCCGTCGACAGCTCGAGGATCGCATTCAGATTGCGGTCGCCGCGGTGCAGATGGAAGACGCCCGCCCCGCCGCAGCCGTCGAGCGGCTTCACGATCATCTCCCCGCCGAGCTTCTCCATGAACGTCTTGAGCCGCACGGGATCCGCGGTAACGAGGCTCTCGGGCGTGATGTCCGGAAAGCGGAGCGCGTAGAGCTTCTCGTTCGCCTCGCGTAGCCCGCGCGGATCGTTCACGACGAACGTCGTGCGCGGATCCACGAGACCGAGGATCTGCGTGGCGAAGTAGTAGGCGAGGTCGAAGGGCGGATCCTTCCGCATGAACACTACGTCGAACCACGCGAGCGGCGCCGTTCGCTCCTCGTGGAGGGTGTAGGGCGGGGCGGTGCGCTGCACGCGCACCCGCCGGACGCGCGCTGCGGGCCGCGCGTGCTCGACGAAGAGATCGCCGATACCGCAGTGGTACTGCTCGTGGTCGCGGCGGTCGCCCTCGAGCATGAAGGCGAAGGTCGTGTCCTTGTCGACGAGGATGCCCGCGAGGGGATCCATCACGTACAGCACGCGGAGGGTGGCCACCGGCGCGGATGCTATGCCCGGGCATGCGGTGCGGCAAGACGATGTCGCGCGCGCGTCACCCGAGGTCGCCCCATCGCTGGAGGCAGAGCGTGGCGGCGACGATGGCCGCGGTCTCCGCGCGGAGGATGCGCGGGGCGAGTCGGAGCGCCGTGAAGCCGAGGGCGCGCGCGTCCTCGACCTCTTCGGAGGCGAAGCCGCCTTCGGGGCCGACGACCGCGATCGCGGCGTCGCTGTGAGCGGGGAGGTCGGCGAGACGGGCGGTTCGCTCGGCTTCCCAGAAGATGAGCCGGAGACCGGACCATGGCTGGCGGACGAGGTCGGCGAGGGCGACGGGGGCGTCGACGGACGGGACCGCGGTCCGTCCCGACTGCTTCGCGGCGGCGACTGCGATTCGCCTCCAGCGTTCCGGATGGCCGGCGCCGATCGTGTGGCGCGACAGAACGGGCGCGATGCGGGCGACGCCGATCTCCGTTGCCTTCTCGACCACGAGGTCCATCTTGGCGCCCTTGAGCAGCGCGGGAGCGAGGACGAGTGCCATGCGAGGCTCGCGCTCGGGCCGCGCAGTGCTCAGGATGGCCGCCGACGCCTCGCGGCCGCCGAGCCGCTCGAGCCGGACCTCGTGCTCGGCCCCGTGCTCGTCGAAGACGACGAGGACGGCCCCCGGCCGGAGGCGCAGCGTCCTCAAGTGCCGGAGCTCGGCGCCCGTGATGCGCACGCGGCCGCCGGCGGTATCGGCGCTCGGAACGAAGAGGCGCAGCACTACGGGGTCCGCGCCAGCGCGAGGGTCCGCCAGCGGTCGTCGGAACGGACGCGGGCGGTTCGCCACCCTGCGAAGGCGGCGGTCACGACCTCGATCTGGGTGTCGAGGAGTCCGGAGATCACGAGGCGACCGTCGTTCGCCGTCACGCTCGCGAGCGCCGCGGCATCGTGCACGAGCGCGTCGGCGAGGAGGTTCGCGACGACGAGGTCGAACCGGGCGCGGCAGGCGTCCGCCCGGCCGCAGAACAGCCGCACCTCGCGCGCTCCGTTGCAGTCGAGGTTGGCGCGCGCCCGCGGCAGGACCGCGGCGTCGACGTCGAGCGCCACCACGGACGGCACGCCGAGCCGCGCGAGCGCCGCCGCCAGCAGCCCCGAGCCGGTGCCGACGTCGAGCGCCGACTGCACCCCGCCCCCCGCGACCGTGGCTTCGATCTCCTCGAGACACATCCGCGTCGTGGCGTGCTGGCCGGTGCCGAAGGCCTGGCCCGGCTCGATGACGATCACCTCGCGTCCTTGGGCCTCCGGCACGTCCCACGGCGGGGCGACGGCGAGGCGGCGCCCGATGAAGACCGGAGGGTGGTGTCGCCGGTAGACCGCCTCCCAGTCGACGTCGCCGAGCGGCGCGCTCTCGACCGCGGCGTCGGGGATCGGTGCGAGATAAGCGGCGAGTGCCGCCGCGACGCGTGCGTGCGTGGTCGCCGGCACGTGCGCCTCGACCACGACGCGGCCTGGCGTCGGTCCTTCGATGTCGCGGACGACGGCCGGCGCGCCCTCTGCGAGCAGGAAGTCGGCGAGCGACTCGGCACTTGCGGTCGGAACGGCGACGCGCAGGCGGAGCCAGCTCACCATGTGGCGTCGTATGCCAGGTGGATCGGTTGACGGGAAGTTATGCGCCCCTTATGGGGGAGCGCGTGCGTTGTCTGGTGATCGCCCATCGCGGAGCCAGCGGAACGCACCCCGAGAACACCATCGCGGCGTTCCGCCGCGCGGTCGACGTCGGCGCCGGCATGATCGAGCTCGACGTGCAGCTCACGCGCGACCGCCACGTGGTGGTGATCCACGACGCGACGCTCGACCGGACGACGGACGGTCGGGGGCCGGTCTCGGCCGTCACCCTGGCCGAGCTCCGCCGGCTCGACGCCGGGGGGTGGTTCGCCCCCGGCTTCGCGGGCGAACGCGTGCCGACGCTCGCCGAGGTGCTGGCGGCGGTGCCCGTTCCGGTGAACGTCGAGCTCAAGCCCGCGCGGGACGACGACGGGCTCGAGCGCTGCGCGCTCGGCGAAGTCGAGGAAGCCGGGGCAATCGGCCGCGTCGTGTTCTCCTCGTTCGCGGCGGCGGCCCTCGAGCGCCTGCGGGCCGAGGCCCCGTCCGCCGACGTCGCCGTGCTGTGGGAACACGATCCGGTGCCCCACGCGATTCTCCTTGCGGAGCGCGTCAATGCGAGAGCCTTGCATCTCCGCAAGGACGCCGCGACGCCCGCGGCGTTGTCCGCGGCGAGGGCTGCTGGCCTCGCCGTGCGCGTGTGGACGGTGAATGCACAAGCCGATTTCGACCGCCTCGTCGCGGCCGGCGCCGACGGCGTGTTCACCGACTTTCCGGAGCGATTCTTGCACAATGCGCCCGCTGGTGCGGCAAGGGCGGGCACACCTCCGCGAACCGACCTTGACTGACCATGGCTTTTGCTTAATGGTCCCCTCTTCGCTCGTCCACCGCGGCGCCGCCGTCGCGTTGGGGGAAGCCCGGAGAGGGGGTGAATGCAGCACATGGCAGGGGTTCGGGTCAAAGACAACGAGCCCATTGAAAGCGCGATCCGTCGGTTCAAGAAACAGTGTGAGAAAGCCGGCATTCTCGCGGAACTACGGAAGCGTGAGCACTACGAGAAGCCGAGCGTCAGGCGCAAGAAGAAGGCGATGGCAGCCCGCAAGCGGGCGCTGCGCCGCGCCGCTCGTACGACGCCCGCATAGGCCTCCCGTCGCGTCGGGCTGGGGTCCACCTGCCCCGGCCGGGCGGGGAGGGTGTCCGTGAACCAGGTGGATGCGCTGGTCGTCGTCCTCCTGGTTCCCTTCACGCTCCGCGGATGGGTGCGTGGCTTCTGCCGCGAGAGCGTCGGCCTCGCGGGCTTGCTCGCCGGCGGCCTCGCCGCCGCGGCCTGGGGTCCGGCGCTCGGCGCGACGCTCGCGGCGCGCCACCTGATGCGGCCGGTGCTCGCAGAAGCGATCGGCTGCGCCGGGCTCTTCGTCGCCGTGAACCTGGTCACGCACGTGCTCGGCGCGCTCGCCGACCGCATCGCCCGCGCGCTGTTTCTCGGCGGCGTCAACCGGGTGGCCGGGGCGGTCTTCGGCCTCGCCAAGGGCGCCGCGCTCGTCGGCTTCGCGCTCCTCGTGGCCGAGCGCGTCGTCCCGTCCGGGACGCTCACCCAGGTGATCGCGGCATCGCGTCTCGGCCGCCCGCTCACCGAGCTCGCCACGGGCGTGGTCGGCGTCGGACGGACGCTCAACCCCACCGGCCCGGCGAGCCCGGGCGCGGGCAACCACCAGGCGTGAGGGCGGGCATGGCCGGCCGTATCCGCGACGACGCCATCCGCACCATCCGCGAGCGCGCGAGCCTCGTGGAAGTCGTCTCGGATGTCGTGGCGCTGCGCCGCCGGGGGCGGAGCTTCGTCGGGCTCTGTCCGTTCCATGCCGAGAAGACGCCGTCGTTCACGGTGAGCGAGGAGCGCGGCTTCTTCCACTGCTTCGGCTGCGGCGAGCACGGCGACGTGTTCGCCTTCGTGATGCGGATCGAGTCGCAGCCGTTCCCCGACGCGGTGCGCCGCGTGGCGTCGCGCTTCGGCCTCCCGGTGCCCGAGGACGACGGGGGAGGCCGTCCGCGGGGGGAGCCCCTCGTCGCGGTCAACGCGGCCGCTGCGGTGTTCTTCCAGTCCGAGCTCGCCGGCGCAGGCGGCACGCGGGCGCGTGCGTACCTGGCCGAGCGCGGGGTGGGCGAGGAAGCCGTCCGCCGGTTCGGCCTCGGATATGCCCCGCCGAACGGCGAGGCGCTCGTTCGCCATCTCCGCGGTCGGGGCTTCCCGATCGAGGACTGTCTGACGGCCGGCCTCGTCCTCCGCCGCGACCGGCCCGGCGCGAGCGGCGGGCTGCTCGACCGCTTCCGCGACCGCCTCATGTTCCCGATCGCAGATCCCACCAGCCGAATCGTCGCCTTCGGCGGTCGCATCCTGCCCGGCCGTCCCGTCTCCGACGATCCGCCGCCCAAGTACCTCAACTCGCCCGAGTCCCCGCTCTTCCGGAAGGGCCACACGGTGTATGGCCTCTGCCATGCACGCGACGCGATCCGGCAAGCCGGCCGCGTGATCGTCGTCGAGGGCTACCTCGACGTGATCGCGCTTGCGGAGGCGGGCGTCGCCGAGGTCGTCGCGCCGCTCGGCACGGCGCTCACCGTCGACCAGCTGCGGGTCCTCCGGCGCTTCACCGAACGCGTCATCGCGTGCTTCGACGGCGACACGGCGGGCCGGCGCGCCGCGGCGCGCAGCTTCGCGGTCTTCGTCGAGGCGGGGCTCTGGGGCCAGGGGGCTTTCCTGCCCGCGGGCGACGATCCGGACAGCTACGTACGCGCCAACGGCGTCGCCGCGCTCGAGCGCTGCCTCGCGGCCGCGGTGCCGCTCGTGGACGCGTACGTGACCGATCTCGCCGGGCCCGACGCTGGAGCGGTCGGGCGGCGGGCCGAGGCGGCCCGCGAGGTCGCGCGCATCCTGAAGAAGGTGCGCAACCCCTTCGAGCACGACGTCCTTGCCCGCCTCGCAGCCGCACGGCTCGGCGTCCGCGAGGAGATGCTCCGCAGCGAGGGGGCGGTGGAGCCTCCCGAGCACGTTCCGGCTGCGAGCGGACCGGGGGGACCGGAGGCGCTCCTCGTGGAGCTCATGGCGGCGGACCCGAGCTTCGTCGAGCGGGTCCGGGCCGGCGGCCTCATCGGCGACTTCCAGCATCCCGACTGGCGCCGGACCGCCGAGGCGATTGCGGCGGCGGATGCCGCCGACCCGGCCGCACTCGTCCAGTCGCTGCCGCGGGCACTCCGCGACCGCGTCGCCGCGCGGATGATCGCCGACGACCCCGACGACCGATCGGCGCGGGAACGTGCGTTCGCCGATTGCGTCGCGGCGATCCGTCGCCGGCGGGAGACCGATGCGCAGCGGCGCGCGCGTGAGGAGATGCGCGCCGCCGAGGCGCGGGGCGACGAGCCGGCGGCGCGCGCCGCCCGCCAGCAGTGGCAGGAGCTGACCGAGAAGAGCCGCACCTGAAGTCCAGCAGCCGCGTAGCACACACGATGCGCACACCAACGGAGAAGGCTTCCACAGATGAGCAGGAATCAGGTAGCGAAGCAGTCGACGCACCACGCCGATGACGGCGCCCTCGAGCGTCTCGACGGCGTGGTCGCCATGCTCGGGACGCTCGACGCGGAGGACGACGACGTCGCGGTGCCGCAACCGGACGGCCGCCACGCCGAAGAGGACATCCGCGAACCGACACCGGTCGCCGCCGAGCCCGAGCCGGCCGCCAACGTCGATCCGGTGCGCATGTATCTCCGCCAGATGGCGTCGGTCGCGCTGCTCACGCGCGACGGCGAGGTGGAGATCGCGCGTCGCATCGAGGACGGCGAGCGGGACATGGTTCGTGGCGCCCTCGGCTGTCCCTACGCGCTGCATCGCGTCCTCGCGCTCGGCGAGCGGCTACGGGCCGGCGAGGTGAAGCTCCGCGACCTCGTGCGCGACGAGGCCGAGGAGGAGGGCGAGCCGGTCGAGGACGACGAGACCCACCGTCGCCGGTTCCTGCGGCAGCTCGCGACCATCCGCCATCTCGCGGAGCAATGCGATGCGCTCACCGACGGGTCGACCGGCCGGCAGGCGCACGATAGGCGAAGCGCCGACCGCCGCGCGCGGCTCCGGCGCGACCAGGCACGCCTCCTCTCGGCCCTCTGCCGGCTCGGACTGAACCGCCGGCAGATCGAGCAGATCATGGGCGACCTCGATCGCGCGGCCGCGAGCGCCGCGATACTCGGCACGAAGCTGCGGGCGATCGAAAACGAGACCGGGCGCCGGATCGCGGACCTTCTGCGCGACACGGGGCGGGCGGGCGCGACCACCCGCCGCGGCAAGCACCTGCTGGCGACCGCCGAGCAGGCGCGCGGCATCCAGCGGGAGCTCCGCGCCATCGAGCGCGAGACCGGGCTCTCCGCCGCGGCGCTCCGCCGCCAGATGGCCGCGGTACACGAGGCGGAGCGACGCGCGCGTGGCGCCAAGCAGGAGCTGATCCAGGCGAACCTGCGCCTCGTCGTGTCGATCGCCAAGCGCTACATGCACCGGGGGCTGCAGTTCCTGGACCTCATCCAGGAAGGCAACATGGGCCTCATGCGCGCGGTCGACAAGTTCGAGTACCGGCGGGGCTACAAGTTCTCCACGTACGCGACGTGGTGGATCCGCCAGGCAATCACCCGCGCGATCGCGGACCAGGCGCGTACGATCCGCATCCCGGTCCACATGGTCGAGACCATGAACAAGCTCGTGCGGGTGTCGCGCGTGCTGGTTCAGGAGGTGGGGCGCGAGCCGACGCCGGAGGAGCTCGCCGTCCGGATGGACATGACGGCCGACAAGGTCCGCAAGGTGCTTCGCATCGCCCGCGAGCCGATCTCGCTCGAGACACCGATCGGCGAGGATGAAGACAGCCAGCTCGGCGACTTCATCGAGGACAAGTCCGCGATCGCCCCGGCCGACGCGGTCGTCAGCCGGAACCTCTCCGATCAGACGCGCAAGGTGCTGGCGACGCTCAGCCCGCGCGAGGAGCAGGTGCTGCGGCTGCGCTTCGGCATCGGCGAGCGCAACGACCACACCCTCGAGGAGGTGGGACTCCGCTTCGCCGTCACGCGCGAGCGGATCCGCCAGATCGAGGCGAAGGCCCTCCGCAAGCTGCGACACCCGAGCCGGTCGCGGCACCTCAAGGGTTTTTACGAGGGTTGAGCGTCGCGAGGCTTGCAGAACGAACGCTAGGGTGCTTCACTCGCTGACCGCCTGGTGGGCCCATAGCTCAGGCGGTTAGAGCTGCCGGCTCATAACCGGTCGGTCGTGCGTTCGAGTCGCACTGGGCCCACCATCGTCGAGGCGGGCCCATCGACGCTGGGAGACAACGGAGGGACGTCAGACTTGGCGACGCAGATCGACCTACTCGCGAACGTCCAGATCATCGACCAGAGCATCCGGGCGAAGACGCTCGCCGTAGAGGAAGCCCAGGGCCGGGTCGCGGCCCTCGAGGAGGCGGTGCAGACGCAGAGCGCGGCCGCCGCCGCGGCGCGCGGGGAGCTCGCCGGCGTGAGCGCCCGGCAGCAGGAGCTGGAGACGCGACTCTCCGCCAACGAGACCAAGCTGAAGGATCGTCGCATGCGGCTGGCCCGCATCCGGAGCGACAAGGACCTCGGCGTCGCGCGGCGGGAAGTGGACCTGCTGAAGGAGGAGACCGGCACCATCGAGACCGAGCTGATCGGCGTTCTCGAGCAGGTGGACGCGGCCAGCGCGAAGCTGCGCGGCATCGACGAGGAGCTGGCGCGGCTGCGCGCCGCCATGGAGACCGAGGCGGCCGAGCTCCGCGAGACGGTCGCGCGCCTCTCCGGCGAGATCGAGCGCGAGCGCAGCGTCCGCGGGGCGCTGGTCGAGGGGCTCGACGGCAACCTCCGGCGGAAGTACGAGATGATCTTCTCGCGCCGCGGTGGGGTTGCGGTGGTCGAGATCCGCGAAGGGACGTGCCAGGGCTGCCGGATGCGCGTTCCGCCGCAGCTCTTCAACGAGATCCAGCGCAACGAGCAGGTGATCCTCTGCCCGAGCTGCCAGCGGATGCTATACTGGCGGGCCGATAGGGCGGAGGCGAGCGAGTAGGCGGGCGGCAGTTCGCCGTGCGCCGGAGGAGGTCGAGCAGCCGCCCGTCGCACCGCGGCGGGAGGAAAGTCCGGACTCCATAGGGCAGGGTGGCCGCTAACGGCGGCCTCGAGCAATCGGGGGAAAGTGCCACAGAAAAGAGACCGCCCCGGACCGAAGGCCCGGAGCAAGGGTGAAAAGGCGAGGTAAGAGCTCGCCAGATCCGTTCGAGAGAACGGATGCTCGGCAAACCCCACCCGGAGCAAGACCGAGTAGGAGGGAGATCCGGCCACCTCGGCCGGGTGCGGGTGGTCCGCCCGTTCCCTCGGGTCGGTCGCTCGATCCCTCGGGTAACCGGGGGACCAGACGAATGGCTGCTGCCCCCGCTTCCTGAGCGGGGGAACAGAATCCGGCTTACAGACCTCCTCCGGCGTGTTTTGCTAGAAGGCTTGGTCACACGGATGACCAAACCGACGCATCGCCCTCGGGGTCGAGTTGGACGAAATTGTACGGGTGCTGATCCATACGCTGCCGCGGGCCATCGGGCCGAGGCTCGTGTCGAGCTGCCCTGCGTCGACGTTCACCCTCCAACATTTTTTTCTCACTGCATTTGCCTTGACAGCGAGTGGGGACCGGCGGTATACGCGCAAGCAGCTGTGGGGCAGGGTGGGGCGTGGCGGCTTGGGAGTAAGTTCAGGTGGGGAATCCCGCCCCGGCGAATGGGATGTTTCGGGGGAACTTCGAGCACGTGGTGGACGACAAGGGGCGGGTGGCCATCCCAGCCCGCTTCAGGGAGGCGCTCTCGGGTCTCCACGAGGAGCGCCTTGTCGTCACCAAGTTCGGACACCGCGGCCGGCGGTGCCTGGACGCCTATCCGCTCGGCACCTGGCGTCGGTTCGAGCGGCGCATCCTGTCGAAGAACCGGTTCCACCAGCGGGTCATCGCCTTCTCGAACTACTACGTGGGAGGCGCCCAGGAGTGTCAGCTCGACGGCCAGGGCCGCATCCTCATCCCGGACGATCTCCGCAAGTACGCCCGCCTCGGCCGCGCGGCGATGTTCGCGGGTGACATCGACAAGTTTCGCATCTGGAACACGGAGACGTGGCAGGAGGTCTTCGAGAAGGACGAGCACTTCGTGCTCGACAACCCGGAGCTCCTGGCAGAGCTCGAGCTGTGATTAGGTGACTGCAGACCGCCACAGGGCGGAGGTGGGACGGGACGGTGGGGGCGGCGAGCGCTATGGCCGGGCGTCGCACGCTGAACGGACCACCAAGGTCGAAGGACGAGAAGGGCACCGGGTCGGTGGGCGCATCCCACGTGCCGGTGATGATGGGGGAAGTGGTGGAGTGGCTGCGCCCCCGACCGGGTGCCCATCTCGTCGACGCGACCGTCGGGCTCGGCGGACACGCGGCGGCCCTGCTCGGCGCCGCGCCCGGCGCTGAGCTCGTCGGGCTCGATCGCGATCCCCGGGCCCTCGCGGCGGCGCGCGAGCGCCTGAGTCGCGACGCGGACCGCGTCGAGCTGCGCCAGGCGACCTTCGCCGACACCGCGGCGATCCTCCGCGAGAAGGGATGGGACGGGGCCGACGCGGTGCTGCTCGACCTCGGCGTCAGCTCGCTCCAGCTGGACACACCCGAGCGCGGGTTCGCCTTCCAGCGCGAGGGCCCGCTCGACATGCGCATGGACCCGGGCGGCGCGCTCACCGCCGCCGACCTCGTGAACGAGTGGCCGGAGGCGGAGCTCGTCCGGGTCATCGCGGAGTACGGCGAGGAGCGGCGGGCGCGGGCCGTCGCGCGCGCGATCGTGCGGGCCCGTCCGCTCGCGACGACGCGCCACCTCGCCGAGGTCGTCACCCGGGCGGTCGGTGGGCCACGCCTCGCCCTTCATCCCGCCACCCGTACGTTCCAGGCCCTCCGCATCGCGGTGAACGATGAGCTCGGCGCGCTCGACCGGTTCCTGGCCGACGGATACGCCGTCCTCCGTCCCGGAGGACGGATGGCGATCCTGTCGTACCACTCGCTCGAGGATCGACGCGTGAAGGAGGCGTTCCGGCGCTGGGCTGCGGCCTGCCTCTGTCCGCCGGCGCTGCCGCGCTGCATGTGCGGATGGAGCGCGAAGGTCCGGCTCGCGACCCGCCGGCCCGTTCGTCCCGGTGCGGCCGAGGTCGCGCGGAACCCGCGGGCGCGCAGCGCAAAGCTGCGGGTCGTCGAGCGGCTCGAGGGGAGCCGGTGAGGGCTGCCGGGGCCGCCTCGCGGCACCCCGAGCTGCGCATCCGGCGGCCCCTCGTGCGCCCCTCCGCGGACGCGGCTCGTATGTTCCGGCTGATGCGAGGGCTGCCGCGGCACACGGTCCTGCTCGGGGCCGTGCTGGTCGTCCTCTGCGTCGCCCGCGTGTGGCTTCGGCTGCAGACGGTGAAGCTCGGCTACGAGCTGTCGTCGGCGCGCCAGATGCAGCTGCGACTCGAGCACGAGCGCCAGGAGCTCGACGTCGAGATCGCGACGCTGCGCGACCCCGCGCGCATCGCGGACATCGCGCGCCACCGGCTCGGCATGCGGGATGCCGAGAAGGGGCAGGTGGTGACGCTGCCGTGAAGCGCGCCCGGTCGCGGCGCATGATCGTCGCGGGAGGCATCTTCACGGTCCTCTTCGCGCTCGTCGCGCTGCGGGCGCTCGATCTGGCCGTGCTCCGCGGACCCGCCCTTGCCCGGCTGGCAGCCATGCAGCACCATCAGCGCATCGAGCTGCTTCCTCACCGAGGGCCCATTGTCGACCGCTCCGGGGACCCGCTGGCCCTGTCGGTCGACGTCCCGTCGATCTACGTTCGGCCGCGGGAACTGCGCGCGGCCGGGGCCGACGCTCGCCTCCCCGCGCTCGCCACCGCGCTGCACATGCCGCCGCGCGCGCTACGGGCGAAGCTCGCGAGCAGCCAGCCGTTCGTCTGGCTCAAGCGCCAGGCCCTGCCGCGCGAGGCGGAGACGGTCGCGCGGCTCGAGCTCCCGGGGGTCTACACGGTCACCGAAGGCCGGCGGTTCTACCCGCACGGCAACCTGGCGGCCCACGTGCTCGGCTTCGTCGGCGTCGACTCCCAGGGGCTCGAAGGGCTCGAGCAGCGCTATGACCGGGTCATCCGCGGCGAGCCGCAGTACCTGGAGTTCGATCGCGATGCGCGCGGCCGCGAGATGTTCACCGGCGGCGTCGGCGCTGCCCCGGACCAGGGAAACCGCCTCGAGCTGACGCTCGATGCCGCCATCCAGGAGGCGACCGAGCGCGAGCTCCAGAGCGGCGTCGCCGCGGCGCGCGCAGTGGGTGGTGCGGCCGTCGTGCTCGACCCGGCCACCGGCGAGGTCCTCGCCCTCGCCAACGTCCCCACCTACAACCCGAACGAGCCCGGCGACGCGGCCGATAGGCGCTGGCGCGACCGGGTGCGCAACCGGGCGATCACCGACCCGTACGAGCCCGGCTCCACCTTCAAGGCGGTGCTCGCGGCGGCGGCGATCGAGGAGCATCTCGTGACGCCGGGAGAGCTCTTCTTCTGCGAGCACGGGCGGTTCCAGGCGGGCGGCCGGACGATCCACGACGCGCACCCCTACGGCTGGCTGTCCTTCGCCGAGGTGATCCAGTTCTCGAGCAACATCGGGGCGACCAAGGTGGGCGAGCGTCTCGGCCGCGACCGCTATCACCGCTACCTGCGCGCGTTCGGGTTCGGGAACCGGACGGGGATCGAGCTGCCGGGCGAGACGCCCGGCATCATGCGGCCCGTCGAGAGCTGGAGCCGCATCGACCTCGCGACCCTGAGCTTCGGACAGGGCGTCTCGGTCACGCCGCTGCAGATGTCGACCGCGTTCGCCGCGATCGCCAACGGCGGCACGCTGCTCCGACCCTACGTCGTGCGGCGGATCGTCGCTCCGGGCGGCGAGGTGGTGCTCGAGAACGAGCCCACGGCCGTGCGGCGGGTCATCAGCACCCGCAGCGCGCGCACCACCACCGAGCTGCTTCGACGCGTGGTCGAAGAGGAAGGCGGCACGGGAACGAAGGCCCGGCTCGAGGAGTTCCCGGTCGCAGGCAAGACGGGGACGGCCCAGAAGGTCGACCCGACCACCGGCGGGTACTCGTCGAAGCGCATCGGCTCCTTCGCGGGATTCGTCCCGGCGGACGAGCCGCGCGCGGTCATCCTCGTGCTGATCGACGAGCCGTCGACGTCGAGCTACGGCGGCGTGGTCGCCGCGCCGGTCTTCCGGGCGATCGCCGCCGCGGTGCTGAAGCGTCTCGGGGTCGAGCCGCCGGCGCCTACGGTCGTGGCACGGGCGCCCGGAGCCGCCCCGGCGACGCCGCGGGCGAAGCCGGCGAGCCGCGAAGCCGCGACCCCGGCGAACGCCGAGACGCCGAGCTTCCTCGGCCTCTCGCTGCGCGAGGCGCTCGCGCGCGCTCAGGCGTCCGGCTGGCAGGTGCGGGTCACCGGCACCGGCTACGTCGCCGCGCAGGAGCCGATGCCGGGGACGCCGCTCCTCTCCGTCCACCAGCTGGCGCTCCGTCTGGCCCCGGCCGAGGCCGTCGCGTCGCCCTGATGCGGCTCGGCGCGCTCATCGACGACCTCGACGCGGCCGTCGGCGACATCGACGTCGCAGGAATCGCGACGGACTCGCGCGAGGTCTGTCCTGGCGAGGTCTTCTTCGCCCTCCCCGGGCTCCGCACCGACGGCCGCCGCCACCTGGCCGAGGCCGTGGTGCGCGGCGCCCGGGCGATCGTCGCCGAGGGACCAGCGGTCGACGCCAAGGTCCCCGTCGTCCTCGTGCGCGGTGTCCGTCGCGTGCTGGCCGCGGCGGCCGCCCGCTTCGCCGGCGATCCGAGCGCCGGCCTCGTTCTCGTCGGCGTCACCGGCACCAACGGCAAGACGAGCACCACGTTCATCCTCGAGTCGATCTGGCGCGCGGCCGGCCTCGAGACCGGCGTGATCGGTACGGTCGGCTATCGCGGTGCCGGCCGGCTCGATCGGCCGGCGCCGCTCACGACGCCCGAGGCGCCCGCCCTCCAGGCGCTGCTCGCCGAGATGCGTCACGCCGGCGCGACGCACGTGGCGATGGAGGTGTCGTCGCACGCGCTCGCCCAGGAGCGCGTGCTCGGCTGCCGCTTCGACGCCGTCGTGTTCACCAACCTCACCCGCGACCATCTCGACTTCCACGGCGACGCCGAGAGCTACTACCGCGCCAAGGCGCGGCTCTTCCTCGAGCACCTCGCGGCGAGCGGCAAGCCGGAGGCCGTGGCGGTGGTGAACGTCGACGATCCCGCCGGGGCGCGGCTCGCGGGCGAGGTCCGGACGCGCTGCGTGCGGGTCGGCGCCGGCGAGACGGCGGATGTCCGCCCGCTCGACGTCGAGACGACGCTCACGGGGACGCGCGGCGTGCTCGCGTTCGGCGGCGCGCCGCTGCCGTTCTGCACACGCCTCGTCGGCGCGCCCCAGGTGGAGAACCTCCTCGGCGCCGCCGCCGCGGCCTGGGCGCTCGGCATCGCGCCCGAGGCGGTGGCCGCGGGGCTTGCGGCGGTCACGGCGCCCCCCGGGCGTCTCGAGCGGTTCGACGGCCCCGGCTTTACCGTCATGGTCGACTACGCCCACACACCAGACGCCCTGGCCCGAGCGCTGACGGTGCTGCGGCCGCTGACCCCCGGCCGCCTGATCGCCGTCTTCGGCTGTGGCGGCGATCGTGACCCGGGCAAGCGCCCGCTGATGGGAGAGGCCGCGGCCCGCCTGAGCGACGTCGTGGTCCTCACCTCGGACAATCCCCGCACCGAGGACCCGGGGCGTATCCTCGACGCGATCGAGGCCGGGGTCGTGCAGGCCGGCCTCGGCCCTCTCGGCGAGCATGGTCGGGGCTATCTCGTCCAGGCGGACCGCCGGGCGGCGATCGCGCTCGCGATCCGGCTCGCGCGCCCCGGTGACCTCGTCCTGGTTGCGGGCAAGGGGCACGAGGACTACCAGATCGTGGGTCACGAGAAGCATCACCTGGACGACCGGGAGGAGGTGCGCCGCGCCCTCGGGTCCGGGGACGCGGAACGGCTCGAGGAGGGGCGGTGATCACGTCCGAGGACAGGGACAGGCCGGGCGCCGGCGCGGTCTTCACGCTCGAGGAGGTTCTCGCGGCGACGGGTGGGACCCTGTCGGCGCTCGGCCACGCGACGCGCTTTCCCGGCGTCACGACCGACAGCCGGGCGCTCGGGGCGGGTGAGCTGTTCGTCGCCATCCGCGGCGACACGCACGACGGGCACGCCTTCGTCGCCGACGCGGCCGGGCGGGGCGCCGGGGCGGTCGTCGTGGAGCAGCCGCTCGAGCGTGCGGCGCCCGGCTGCGGGGTGATCCTCGTCCGCGACACGCTCGCGGCGCTCGGCCACCTGGCCGCCTTCCATCGCCGCCGGCGCCGGCCGCGCGTCGTCGCGATCACCGGCAGCAACGGCAAGACGACCACCAAGGAGATGCTCGCCGCGATCCTCGAGCGCGCGCCGGGCGCGGGCCGGGTGCTCCGCACCACCGGCACGCAGAACAACCTGGTCGGCCTGCCGCTGACGCTCCTTCGCCTGGCGGACACCGACGCCATCGCGGTCGTGGAGCTCGGCATGAACGGGCCCGGCGAGATCTGGCGGCTCGCCGAGATCGCCGAGCCCGACATCGGGGTCATCACGTGCGTCGCACCGGCACACCTCGAGCGGCTCGGCTCGATCCACGGCGTTGCCGAGGCCAAGGCGGAGCTCTACCGGCGGCTCCGGCCGTCGGCCACCGCGGTCGTGAACGCGGACGACCCGCTGGTGGTGGCCGCGGCCGACGCCTTCCCCGGGCGAAAGGTGCCCTTCGGCACGGGCGGCGGCCTGCCCGTTGCGGCCGCGGGCATCGCCGACCGCGGCCTCGAGGGAATCGACTTCCAGCTGGTCGTCGAGCGGCGCGAGGCGCCCGTGCGGCTCGCCGTCCCCGGTCGGCACAACGTGACGAACGCGCTCGCGGCGGCTGCCGCAGCCCACGTGCTCGGCGTCGAGCTCGAGGTCGTCCGCGCCGGGCTCGAGGCCTTCCAGCCGCCCGGCATGCGCATGGAGGTGACCCAGCTGCCGAGCGGCGTGACCGTGCTGAACGACGCCTACAACGCGAACCCGGCCTCGATGGCGGCGGCGCTCCGGACGCTCGCGACGAGCCGCGGCCGGCGCCGGCTCGCCGTCCTCGGGGAGATGCGCGAGCTCGGCGCCGAGGCGGCGTGCGCGCACCGCGATCTCGGAACGACCGCGGCCGCCGCCAACCTGGACGCGCTCTTCGTGCTCGGCGAGCACGCCGCGGAGGTGCGCGCGGGGGCCGAGGCGGCCGGGATGGCGCCGGATCGCATCGTCGTGGCGCAGAGCCACGACGACCTCGCGGCGCAGCTACGGGCGCAGTGCCGGCCCGGCGACCTCGTCCTCCTCAAGGGCTCGCGCGGCGCGGCGATGGAGGAGGTGCTTCGCCGGCTCGAGACGGAGCGCAGGCCGTGATGCTCTACCTGCTCCTCTACCCGCTACACACCAGCTTCGCGCCGCTGAACGTCTTCCGGTACATCACGTTCCGCACCCTCCTCGCCGGTCTCACGGCGCTCAGCCTGTCGCTCCTCCTCGGCCCGACACTCATCCGGCGGCTCATCCGCCTGCAGATCGGCCAGTCGATCCGCTCCGACGGGCCTGCCGCCCATTCCGTGAAGGCCGGCACGCCGACCATGGGCGGGACGCTCATCATCTTCTCCCTGCTGCTCGCCACGCTGCTGCTCGCCGACCTGCACGACTGGTACGTGTGGGTCGCCGTGCTCGTGACGCTCGGCCACGGCCTCATCGGCTTCTTCGACGACTACGCGAAGGTTCGCCGCCGAACGTCGGCCGGCCTTCCCGGGAAGCTCAGGCTGGCGGGAGAGTTCGGCATCGCGGTGGCCGCGGCGGCCGCGCTCTACGGGTTCTCGGAGCACGGCGGACAGCTCACCATGCCGTTCTTCAAGGACGTCCGTCCCGATCTCGGGCTCTGGTACATCCCGTTCGGGGCGCTGGTCATCGTCGGGGCCGCGAACGCAGTCAACCTGACGGATGGGCTCGACGGCCTCGCGATCGGCCCCGTCATGATCGCGGGCGGCACCCTCGGGGTGTTCGCGTACACCGCCGGCCACGCCAAGATCGCCGAATACCTGCAGATCCCGTTCGTGCCGGGCGCCGGGGAGCTCGCCGTGTTCTGCGGCGCGCTCGCTGCCGCCGGACTCGGCTTCCTCTGGTTCAACGCGTATCCCGCGCAGATGTTCATGGGGGACGTCGGCTCGCTCGCGCTCGGGGCGGCACTCGGCGTCGTCGCCCTGATCACGCGCCAGGAACTCGTCCTCGTGCTCCTCGGCGGCGTCTTCGTGATCGAGGCGCTGTCGGTCATCGGTCAGGTGGTCTCGTACAAGCTCCGACGCAAGCGCATCTTCCGCATGGCGCCGATCCACCATCACTTCGAGCTCCTCGGGTGGCCCGAGCCGCAGATCATCGTGCGGTTCTGGATCGTGTCGATCGTCTGCGCGCTGCTCGCGTTGTCGACGCTGAAGCTGCGCTGATGGCCTGTCCGCGCCAGGCGCTCGTCCTGGGGTTCCAGCGTACCGGCCAGGCGGTCGCCCGGACCCTCGCGGCGCGCGGCGTCGGCGTGCGGGCCGCCGACCGGAGGGGGGCGGCGGACCTCGGCATCGCCGCCGACGCCTGGACGGGCGTCGAGCTGCGGCTCGGCGAGGAGGGCCTCGATCTGCTCAGCGGCGTCGACCTCGTCGTCCCGAGTCCCGGGATCGCGCGCGACGTGCCGCTCCTGGCGACGGCCCTCCGCCGCGGCATTCCGGTCCGGAGCGAGATCGAGGTCGCCGCGGGGCTGCTCCGCTGTCCCGTGGTCGCGATCACCGGCACCAACGGCAAGAGCACGACGACGAGCCTCGCCGGCCTGGCCCTCGTCCGCACGGGTCGGCGGACCTTCGTGGGGGGGAACCTCGGCACGCCGCTCATCACCGCCGTCGGGACCGACGCCGAGGTGGCCGTCGCCGAGGTGTCGAGCTTCCAGCTCGAATGGGTGGAGCGCTTTCGGCCCAGGATCGGCTGCCTCCTGAACGTCACCCCCGATCATCTCGACCGCCACGGGTCGTTCGAGGGGTACGTCGCGGCCAAGGCCCGCCTGTTCGCACGTCAGGAGGCGGACGACTTCGCGGTCCTGAACCGCGACGACCCGGCGACGTGGGACCTCGCGGGCCGCCTCGCAGCGCAGGTCGTCTCGTTCGGCATGGCCCCCGGCCCGAACGGGGCCATCGGCGTGGACGGCGGCATCGCGCTCCGGCTCCCCGCGGGAGGCGAGGAGCGATACGACCTCGTTCGGACCCGCCTCGTCGGGCGCCACAACCTCGAGAACCTGCTCGCCGCCGTCACCGTCGCGCGGCTCGCGGGGGCCACACCGCAGGGGGTGCAGCAGGCGATCGACGAGCTCGAGCCGCTTCCCCACCGCATGACGCGGGTCGCCATCCGCGGCGGCGTCGAGTGGTTCGACGATTCCAAGGCGACCAACGTGGGTGCGGCGGTGCGGAGCCTGGAGTCGTGCGGCGGCCCCGTCGTGCTGCTCGCGGGCGGCGTCGACAAGGGCGGCAGCTACGTGCCGCTCGCGCAGGCGGCCGCCGGGCGGGTTCGCCTGGCGCTCGTCTTCGGCGCGGCGCGCGACGCGATCGCCGCCGCGCTCGCCGCGCGCGGCGTCCCGGTCGAGCCCGTCCCGTCCCTCGAAGCGGCGGCCCAGGCGGCGGCGGTGCACGCGCGCCCGGGTGACGTCGTGCTGCTCGCACCCGCCTGCTCGAGCTTCGACATGTTCACGGACTACGCGGCGCGCGGCCGGGCCTTCCGCGCCGCGATCGAGGCGCTCCGATGAGCGCCGTCGCGACGGCACGGCAGGCCGTGCCGGCGGCGCCGGTGTTCCGCGGGCCGCTCGCTGGCCAGCGCCCGCGGGTCGTCGGGGGCCTCCGCGGCGACCCGTGGCTCGTCGCTGCCGTCGCCGCGTTGCTCGGCCTCGGCATCGTGATGGTCTTCAACGTGAGCTACTTCTACGGGCAGGAGCGGCTCGGCGACTCGCTCTACTTCTTCCGGCGCCATCTGCTCGCCGTCGCGCTCGGGACGGCGGCGTGCATCGTCGCCTCCCGGCAATCATCGGACCGGTTCCGGCGGATGGCGTATCCCCTCCTCGGCCTGAGCGTGCTGGGCCTCGTCCTGGTGCTCGTTCCCGGCATCGGGCTCGTACGGGGCGGGGCGCGGCGCTGGGTCCATCTCGGACCGCTCAGCCTGCAGCCGTCGGAGGCGGTGAAGATCGCGCTCGTCCTCTACCTCGCCCGCTCGCTCACGAAGAAGGGCGAGCGCGTCCGCGAGTTCAGCATGGGGATCGTGCCCCACTGCCTCGTGGCCACGGTCCTCGCGGGCCTGCTGCTGTACGAGCCGGACTTCGGCACCGCGGCGCTCGCGATGGGACTCCTCTTCCTCATGCTCTTCGCCGGCGGCGTTCGCACGTTGCACCTCGCCATGCTGGTGTTGGTCGCCCTGCCGCTCGTCGGCTGGCAGATCACGCGGGAGGGCTACCGGGTGAGGCGCCTCATGGCTTTTCTCAATCCGGCGCGCGACCCGCACGGCGTGGGTTTTCAGCTGACGCAGTCGTTCATCGCCTTCGGGTCCGGGGGACTCTGGGGCGTCGGCCTCGGGGAGAGCCGGCAGAAGATGTTCTATCTGCCCGAGGCGCACACGGACTTCATCTTCTCGGTCGTCGGGGAGGAGCTCGGCCTCGCCGGCGGGCTGCTGGTGCTCGGGCTCTTCGGCGTGATCGCCGCGCGCGGGCTCCGCACCGCGCTCCGCCATCCCGACGCTTTCGGGAGCCTCGCTGCCTTCGGGATCACGGCCGCGCTCGTGCTCCAGGCGCTCGTCAACGCGGGGGTCGTCCTCGGCTGCCTGCCGACGAAGGGGCTGGCGCTGCCCTTCCTCTCCTACGGCGGGTCGGCGATGATCGCCGCGCTGGCGGAGGTGGGCGTGCTGCTGGCGCTCGCGCGCGAGGCCGGATGATCGGCGCGTCGCAGGGCGCCCGGCCGGACGCCGCGCGGCGCGGCGGCGTGGTGGTCGCCGGGGGCGGCACGGGGGGACACCTCTATCCGGGCCTCGCGCTCGCCGATGCGCTGGCGGACCAGGGGTTCGACGTGACGTTCGTCGGCACCCCGAGCGGCATCGAGGCGCGCGCCGTGCCGGCCGCGGGATATCCGCTCCGCCTGCTGCCCGCGCGCCAGCTGCGCGGCGGCGGCGCCGGCCGGGCGGTTGCGGGCCTGGCCGCGGTGGCGCGCGGCGCGATGCGCGGCCGGGGGCTCCTGGCCGAGCTGCGTCCCTGCCTCGTGGTCGGTGTCGGTGGCTACGCGTCGGTTGCGGTCGTGATCGCGGCGCGGCTCGCGCACCTGCCGATCGTGCTGCTCGAGCAGAACGTCGTACCGGGGGCGGCCAATCGCCTCCTCGGACGTCTCGCCGCGCGGGTGTGCGTCGGCTTTGCAGAGTCGACGCACTTCTTCCCGCCCGGCCGCGCCGTGCATACGGGCAATCCGGTGCGACGGCAGATCGTCCGCGGCGCGGCGCGAACGTCGCACGCCCGGCCGGGTCTCCTCGTCTTCGGCGGCAGCGCGGGCGCGCATCGCCTGAACGTCGCGACGATCGACGCGCTTCGGACCCTCGGACCCGCGGCGCGCGCGCTCGACGTGACGCATCAGACCGGCGCCGCGGACGTCGACGAGGTACGCGCCGCGTACGCGGCGCTCGGCCTGCCGGCACGCGTCGAGCCCTTCATCACCGACATGGCGGGCGCGTACGCGACGGCCGACGTCGTCATCTCGCGGGCGGGCGCGATGAGCTGCGCCGAGGTCACCGCCGTCGGTCTGCCGGCGATCCTCGTGCCGTATCCGCACGCCGCCGACGACCATCAGCGACGCAACGCCGAGGTGCTGGTCGAGGCGGGCGCGGCGGAGATGATCCTCGACCGCGACTGCGAGGGGCCGCGTCTCGCCGCCGCGATCCGCAAGCTCATGGAAGATCCGTTGCGGCGTGCCGCGATGGCGACCCGCGCCCGCGCGTTCGGCCGGCCGGATGCTGCGGAGCGGGTTGCCGCCGAGTGCGTGGGGTTGATCGGGGCCGGCGGGGGAGCTGCATGAGCTAGAATTATCGCCGTCCCACTTGAAGAGCGCGCCGGGCTTCTGTAATGGCTTCAATGTGGTGGGCTTGGAGTGGGGCGCGTGGTCCGGGCGGTCGCGCCACGGAGCAAGCGCAGTGAGCGGGCGGAAGCGACGGGTACATTTCGTCGGCATCGGCGGCATCGGCATGAGCGGCATCGCCGAGGTGCTGCTGACGCTCGGCTACGACGTGTCCGGATCCGACCTCGTCGACGGCGAGACGACGCGGCGACTCGCGCGTCTCGGCGCGCGGATCGACATCGGGCCGCACGACGCCGCGCGGATCACCGAAGACATCGACGTGCTCGTCATCTCGAGCGCGGTCACGTTCGCGAACCCCGAGGCGAGCCGCGCGCGGGAGCTGAAGATCCCCGTCGTGCCCCGCGCCGAGATGCTCGCCGAGCTCATGCGCATGAAGTACGGCGTCGCGGTGGCGGGCACGCACGGCAAGACGACGACGACCTCGCTGGTGGCGGCCGTCCTGCGCGAGGCGGGGCGCGACCCGACGGTGGTCGTCGGCGGCAAGCTCCGGACGCTCGGTACCAACGCGCGGCTCGGCCAGGGCGAGTTCCTGGTCGCCGAGGCGGACGAGAGCGACGGCACCTTCCTCCTGCTCTCGCCCATCATCGCGGTCGTCACCAACATCGACCGCGAGCATCTCGACTACTACCGCGACATGGACCGGGTGCGCGACGCGTACCTGCAGTTCATCCACCGCGTGCCGTTCTACGGTCTCGCGGTCCTTTGCCTCGACAACGTCACCGTGCGCGCGCTGGTGCCGCACATCCGCAAGCGCTTCGTCACCTACGGGACGTCGCCGGACGCCGATTGGCAGGCGCGCGAGCTGCGCGTCGAGGGGCTCGAGACCGTGTTCGAGGTATGGCGCGGTGAGCGACGTCTGGGTGCCGTTCGGCTCCGCATGCCGGGCCGTCATCACGCGCTCAACGCGCTCGCCGCGCTCGCGGTCGCTGCCGACCTCGAGATCCCGTTCCGCATCGCGGCGCATGCGCTCGAGGAATTCGGCGGCATCCACCGCCGCTTCGAGGTGAAAGGCGAGGAGCAGGACGTCCTCGTCGTGGACGACTACGCGCACCATCCCGAGGAGATCCGCGCCACGCTGCGCGCCGCGCGCGAGGGCTTCGGCCGCCGGGTCGTTGCGGCGTTCCAGCCCCATCGCTACACGCGCACGCGCGATCTCTTCGCCGAGTTCCTCGAGGCGTTCGACGACGCCGACGTCCTCCTCCTGACCGACATCTACCCGGCAGGGGAGGAGCGCCTCGACGGCGTCGCCGGCGAGGAGCTGTTTCACGCGCTCAAGCGCCGGGGCCACCTCGACGTGCGCTGGGTCCCGGCGCGCGAGCAGGTGGCGGAAGCGTTGATCGGGACGGCGCGCCACGGCGATCTCGTGCTGACCCTCGGTGCCGGCGACATCCATCGGACGGCGGACGAGCTGCTGGCGCTCCTGAAGGCCGGGCTGCCGCTGCGCCTCGTCCAGTAGGCTGAGTCATGGAGCTCCCGCCCCCGCTCGCCGAAACGATTGCCGCGCGCCTCGGGGTGCGTGCGTGCCGGAGCGAGCCGCTCGCCCGCCATACGTCGTTTCGGATCGGTGGCCCGGCGGATCTGCTGGTCGTCCCCGAGACCGTCGACGAGCTCGCCTTCGTCCTGCGCGCCGCGTCCGCGTGCGGCGCCACCGTGACGATGCTCGGCGGCGGCTCGAACGTGCTCGTCGGCGACGGCGGCGTGCGCGGCGTGGTGGTGAAGCTCGGCCGCGGGTTCGCGCGCGTCGAATGGCACGACGGCGAGGGCGGGGCGGAGGTCCGGGCCGGGGCCGGGGCGAACCTCGGGCGCCTCGCCCGCACCGCCGCCAGCAGGGGGCTCGCGGGCCTCGAGCACGCGGAGGGCATTCCGGGCACCGTCGGCGGCGCACTGTTCATGAACGCCGGCGCCTACGGCGGCGACGTCGCGAGCGCCGCGGTCGCGGTCGAAGGGCTCGACGGTCGGGGAGAGTTGGTCGTGCTGCCGCGCGCGGCGCTCGCCTTCCGCTACCGGGGTACGGCGCTGCCGCCGCGCTTCGTGGTGACGGCGGTGCGCTTCGCGCTCCGCGCCGAGGCACCGGACGCCGTCCGTGGCCGGCTGGAAGACGTTCGGCGGCGGCGCGTGGCGAGCCAGCCGCACGGCCGCGCCAACGCGGGCTCGATGTTCAAGAATCCCGCCGGCGACCACGCCGGCCGGCTGATCGATGTCGCGGGACTGAAGGGGGCCCGCATCGGGCGCGCGCGCATTTCGGAGCGACATGCGAACTTCATCGTCAACGAGGGTGGGGCGTCGGCCGGAGACGTGAAGGGCCTGATGGATCTCGCCCAGCGGGTGGTGTGGGAGCGAAGCGGGGTATGGCTGGAGCCCGAGGTCCGGTTCGTCGGCAGCTGGTGAACCGGCTGTTCGGCGCGCGCAACCGGCGTCGCCGGCCGCTCGCCGTTCGCCACCACGCGCGACTCCGCGCGGCCGTCGGCGCCGGCGTCGCGACCGTCCTCGTGATCGGGGCCGGGGTGGCGCTCTGGCCGCTGCTCCACGAGGCCGTCCGGAGCCATCCGTACTTCGCGGTGCACGAGGTGGTGGTGCGCAGCCACCGCCGCCTTGCCCCCGACGCGCTCCGCGCCGCCGCCGGCATCGAGGCGGGCACGAGCATCTGGGACGTCGACGTGCCCGCGGCCGAGGATCGCCTGCGCCACCAGCCGTGGGTACGCGCCGCGCGCGTTCGGCGGGAGCTGCCTCATCGCGTCGTCATCCAGGTCCGCGAGTACCGGCCCGCGGCCATCCTGGCGCTCGCCGGTCACCTCTACTACGTCGCCCCGAACGGGCGCGTCTTCGCCGACGTTGCGCCGGAGGATCCGCACGACCTGCCGTACCTGACCGGGCTCACCCAGGCGGACGTCGGCGGACGGGAGGCCTTCGGGCCGCGGGCGATCCGGCGCGCGCTGGCGCTCCTGCGGGCGGCCGCCCACGTCCCGGGCGGCGTTCGCGCCGTCTCGGAGGTCCACGTCGACCGGTCCCGCGGGCTCGTGCTCCTCCCCGTTCGGCCGACGGTGCCGATCGAGGTGGGATGGACGGAGTTCGCCGCGCGCCTGGCGCTCCTGCCCCCGGTCCTGGCGACGTGGAACGGGCGGGAGGACGCGCTCGGCGGCATCTCTCTCCTCTTCGATGGCGAGGTGATCGTCCGCACGCGGCCGGGCAGAGCGGCCGGCCGCCGCCCGACCAGGGCCTGAAAGGCATGGCACGCATGCGGAAGCGCAATCCCTTGGTCGTCGGGCTGGACGTTGGCACCTATAAGATCGGGGTGATCGTCGCCGAGCTCACCGAGAGTGGCGTCGAGATCACCGGCATCGGCACGGCCGTCTCGCGCGGCCTCAAGAAAGGCGTCGTCGTCAACATCGACGCCACCGTGGAGTCGATCCGGCGCGCCGTCGACGAGGCCGAGCTGATGGCGGGCTGCGAGATCCGCAGCGTCACCGCGGGAGTCGCGGGGTGCCACCTGAAGGGCGTCAACATGCACGGCGTCGTCGCCGTGAAGAGCCGCGAGGTGGGGCCGGGCGACGTCGAGCGCGTGATCGACACGGCGCGCGCGATCCCGCTGCCTGCCGATCGCGAGGTGCTGCACGTCCTGCCCCAGGAGTTCATCGTCGACGACCAGGACGGCATCAAGGAGCCCGTCGGCATGGCGGGCGTGCGGCTCGAGGCGCGCGTCCACATCGTGACCGGCTCGATCAGCACGGGACAGAACCTGGTGAAGTGCTGCAACCGCGCGGGCCTCCACGTGCGCGACGTGCTCGGCGGACCCCTCGCGGCGGCCGAGGCGGTCCTCACGCCCGAGGAGCGCGAGCTCGGGGTGGCGCTGGTCGACCTCGGGGCCGGCACGACGTCGGTCAGCGTCGTCCATGCCGGCGCGCTTCGTCACACGGCGGTGCTGCCGGTCGGCGGCGGTCACGTCACCAACGACCTCGCGGCGGCGCTGCGCACGCCGTTCGGGGAGGCCGAGCGGCTGAAGCAGCGCCATGGGTCGGCGGTGGTGCAGACGGCGTCGGTGGAGCAGACGATCGAGGTCGCCGGCCTCGGTGGCCGGTCGCCGTATCTGCTCTCGCGCCGCGCGCTCGCCGACGTCATCGAGCCGCGCGCCGAGGAGATGCTGCTGCTCGTGAAACGCGAGATCGAGCGCGCGGGCTGCGACGGTCTCCTCACTTCGGGCGTCGTCCTGACCGGCGGCGGTGCGACGCTCGCGGGGCTCACCGAGCTCGCCGACCACGTGTTTCACGTTCCAGTGCGGCTCGGGGTGCCGCTTCATCTCACGGGTTTGGTTGACGCGGTAGCGAGTCCCATGTATTCGACC
Source organism: Deltaproteobacteria bacterium (assembly GCA_005879585.1). Classification (GTDB taxonomy): domain Bacteria; phylum Desulfobacterota; class Binatia; order DP-6; family DP-6; genus DP-3. The sequence continues at coordinate 26,197 of VBKG01000341.1, forward strand.
GCAGTAGGTCTCGTGCTGCACGGGCTGAGACAGCAGAGCTCGGGAGCGGCACGCAGCGGAGACGGCGTGCGCGGACAGATCGGGGTGGTGCGGCAGCGGATGGTCGAGTGGCTGCGCGAGTTCTTCTAACGCCACGCGCGGGGCACAAAGGCACGCGCGGCAAAACGTCCGGAGCAGCGGGGACCGAGCCGGGTGGTGGAACAGGAGGGGCGGCGATGATGGAGTTCGTCGATGCCGGCGAGGGGGCGCGGATCAAGGTGGTGGGAGTCGGCGGGGGTGGCGGCAACGCGGTGAACACGATGATCTCGGCCGGATTGCCGGGCGTCGACTTCATCGCGGCCAACACCGACGCGCAGGCACTCCGCGCCAACCTTTCTCCCGTGAAGTTGCAGCTCGGCGAGCAGGCCACCCGCGGCCTCGGGGCCGGCGGCAACCCCGCGGTCGGCAAGCACGCCGCGGAGGAGGACGTCGAGCGGCTCCGCCAGCATCTCGCCGGAGCCGACATGATCTTCATCACGGCCGGCATGGGCGGCGGGACGGGCACCGGGGCCGCGCCGGTCATCGCCCGGGTGGCGAAGGAGCTCGGCTCGCTCACCGTCGGGGTGGTGACCAAGCCCTTCATCTTCGAGGGCAAGCGCCGCATGAAGCAGGCCGACGACGGCATGCGGGAGCTCAAGGCGAACGTCGACACGCTGATCGCCATTCCCAATCAGCGCCTGCTCTCGGTCTCCGGCACCAAGTCCACGTTCGTCGAGAGCTTCAAGAAGGCTGATGACGTGCTCCTCCAGGCCGTGCGCGGCATCTCGGACCTGATAACGGTTCACGGACTCATCAACCTCGACTTCGCCGACGTGCGCACGATCATGTCCGAGATGGGCATGGCGATGATGGGCGCGGCGATCTCGCAGGGCGAGAATCGCGCCGTCGAGGCGGCCCAGAAGGCGATCTCGAGCCCGCTTCTCGAGGACGTGTCGATCCAGGGCGCGCGGGGCGTGCTCATCAACATCACCGGCGGCCCGGACCTCACGCTGCACGAGGTCAACGAAGCAGCGACGCTCATCCAGGAGGAGGCCGACGACGACGCCAACATCATCTTCGGTGCCGTCATCGACGAGTCGATGGGCGACGAGATGCGCATCACCGTGATTGCAACCGGCTTCGGCGAGCGCATCGAGCGGAGCACGGCGCGCGGCTCGGAGGCGCGGGGTGTGCATGCCGCCGGGCGGCCGGTTCGGCGCCACGGTCTCGTGAGCGACGACGAGCTCGACGTGCCCACGTGGCAGCGTCGCCGGAAGGACGGGCCCGCGGCGGACAGCGCGCGCGCCGCGGCGCCGCCGAGTGACGAGGGGGACGAGTTCGAAACGCCGACGTTCCTTCGTCGGGGCGCCGAGTAGAGCGGGTTCCGGGCGTCGGTTCGCGGGAGCGGGGACGCCGGCGCGCCTCGCGGTCCTCGCCGCACGCACGACTCGTATAAGTAGCGTCCCCCCGAAGCTGCGCGCTCGTGCGGCGGCTGCGGGCTCGGCTCGCCGGCGTCCCCGCTCCCGCGATGCGCGGCGCGGGCGCACCCTACTCGACGTCGCGGCCCCCCAGCTTTTCCCAGAAATGAGGTTTCTCGTCGGCTTGAGGCCGTCTTGGGGCCGGGGTATGCACCGTGAGTTGCCCCGGAACGTGCCACGAATGGACGAGCGCCGTCTCACGCGTTTGGCGGCGGAGCGGCGCCTCTTTGTGCCGGGGCCAAGCGGGGGCTTGTCGGTGTGCCTCGTGTACCCGAACACGTATCCGGTCGCGATGGCGAACCTCGGGTTCCAGGCGGTGTTCCGGATCTTGTCGGAGGATCCGCGGGTCGCTTGCGATCGGGCGTTTCTGCCGGACGGGGACGCGGCGGGATGGCCGCGGACGTTGCGGTCGTTCGAGCAGGAGCGGCCGGTGGGCGACTTCGACGTGGTGGCGTTCTCGATCTCGTTCGAGACGGACTACCTGAACGTGCTGCAGTGCCTTCGGCTCGCGGGTATTCCGTGGCGGAGCCGGCAGCGGGGGGCGCGGGCGCCGCTCGTCGTTGCGGGCGGGCCTGCCACGTTCCTCAATCCCGAGCCGCTCGCGGAGTTCGTCGATCTGTTCTTGATCGGCGAGGCGGAGGAGATGCTCGGGGAGTTCGTCGACCGCGTGCTCGCCAGGCCGCGTGGGCGCGAGGCCGTGCTCGAGCGGGCGGAGGAGGTGGCCGGGGCGTACCGGCCCGAGCGGCATCATCCGGTGTACGACGAGCGCGGCGACCTCGTGGGCGTTCGCTACGACGGGGCGGGCGACCGCCGCGTCGTCCGCCGCTTCGTCGCCGATCTCGACCGGTTCGCGACCAACTCCGAGGTGCTCGCTCCCGAGGCGGTGTTCGGCGACATGTACCTGGTCGAGACGAGCCGCGGCTGCGAGTGGGGATGCCGGTTCTGCGCGGCGGGCTTCATGTACCGGCCGGTCCGCTACCGGAGCCTCCGGACGCTTCGCGACAGCGTCGCGCGGGGCCTCGAGGCGCGCAGCACGATCGGCCTCGTGGGAGCGGAGATGGCGAGCCTGCCCGGCGTGTCGGCGCTCTGTCAGGACATCGCCGCCGCGGGCGGCCGCCCCTCGCCGTCGTCGCTCAAGGCCGACGTGATCACGCCGGCGCTCGCCGCCGCCCTCGGCCGCGGCGGGAACCGGTCGGTCACCGTCGCGCCGGAGGCCGGCTCGGAGCGCATGCGCCGGGTGATCAACAAGAACCTGACCGAGCCCGAGATCCTGCGCGCGGCGGAATGGCTCGTCGGCGCGGGCGTCGAGAGTCTCAAGCTCTACTTCATGGTCGGGCTCCCCACCGAGACCGCGGCCGACGTCGCCGGCATCGTCGCGCTCACGGCTAGCGTGCGCGCGCGGCTCGCGGGCGCGCGCGTGGGCCGCGTCCTCGTGTCGATCAACCCCTTCGTCCCGAAGCCGTGGACGCCGTTCCAGTGGGATCCGATGGAGGCGATTCCGCCGCTCCGGGCGAAGCTCGCCGCGCTCGGGCGCGAGCTCGCCGCGCTCGGCGGCGTCGACGTGGAGATCGAGAGCCCGCGCGAGGCGTATCTCCAGACGCTGCTCTCCCGCGGCGACCGGCGCATCGCGCCGATCCTCGAGCTCCTCGCGGCCGAGCCCGACGCCTGGTGGACGACGCTCCGGCGGCTGCGCGGCGGACGCGGCGAGACCGTCGATCCGGATCGCTTCGTCCATCGCGCCTATCCGCTCGACGCGGTGCTGCCGTGGGACTTCATCGACCACTCGGTCGATAAGCGGTACCTCGTTGCCGAGCGGCGAAAGGCGGTTGCGGAGATCGAGACGCCGCCCTGCGACACCGCCACCTGCCATACCTGCGGCAGCTGCTGAGGCAACGTGGTCGTCGGGCTCGGGGTCGACGTCTGCGACATCGCGCGCATCCGGCGCGCCCTCGAGCGACCGACGGGCGAGCGCTTCAAGGCCCGCATCTTCACACCGGGGGAGCGGGCTTACTGCGAGCAGCGGCGCCGCGGTCGTTTCGCGAGCTACGCCGCGCGCTTCGCGGCCAAGGAGGCTGCGATGAAGGCCCTCGGCACCGGCTGGGCCGACGGCATCCGCTGGCAAGACGTCGAGGTGGTCCGTCCGCCGAATGGCCCGCCCGCCCTCGTGCTGCATGGACGTGCGGCGGCCATCGCACGGCGCCGTGGCATCCGCCGCTGGCTCCTGGCACTCAGCCACGGCGACGCGAGCGCGGTCGCCTCCGTGATCGCCGAGGACACCGCGACCGGACGGCGACGGGCGCGCTGAGCCGCGCTCAGGGCAACCGGGCCGGCGCGGGCGTTGCGCCGTCACGGCGCGGCAGCAGGATGAGGATCGTCACCGCCCAGAGCCCGGCGACCAGACCGAGCACCGTCCAGAGGCCCTTCGGATAGCCGTTGTTGTGCGCGACGAGCCGGCACATGATCGCATCGCAGACGTGCAGGACGATCGCGGTCCCCGCGAGCGTGCCGAAGTCGAGGTCGGGCGCGACGAATCGGAGAGCCGTCCAGTAGGAAAGGAAGACGGCCGCCGTCATGCGCCCTCCTTCCGGCGGGCATCTTTGATTTTGGAGAGCCCGTCTCTATACTCCGACGCCTCGCATCCGCTCGCTTCGCATCGTGGAGATACCGTGATCAGCCGACTGTGTAGCCTCGGCGGGGAAGCGCTCGGCACGCTCGCCGCGAGCCTGTTCGCGAGCCCGCGCTTCGCGGACGCCTTCGGGCGCGCCGTGCAGGCGGCGCTCGATGCGAAGGGGCGCATCGACCGGAACGTCCAGACGGTACTCGGTCTGATGAACCTGCCGTCGCGCGCCGACCTGGCGCGGATCGCCACCAAGCTCGAGGCGGTGCAGGGAAGCCTGGTCAACCTGAACCTCAAGGTCGACCGGCTGCTCGCCGTGAGCAAGCCGCGTCGGCGGACGAGCCGGAAGTCCGCCGCGGCCAGCCAGGACGCGCACGAGTAGCGTCGGTCATCCGCCCAGCCGGCCGACGGACGGCGAGCCGGTCGCGGCCGGCGGGAAGAGGTGTCGCGCGATCGTGGTGACGTCGTCGAGGCCGCCGAGGTCGCCGGCGAGGAGCGGCACTTCGGCGACGACCGGCGCCCCGGCGCGCGCGACCAGCGGGGCGAGCACGGCCTCCTGACGTGCGGCGAGCGCCGCGAGCTCGCCATGCGCGCGCCGGAGGCGCACCATGAGTGGCGCCGCGAGGCCGTCGGGCAGCGGGCCGGCGGGCGCGAGCAGGGCGCGCGGCAGCATTCGGTTCACGATGATGCCGCCGACCGGCAACCGGAGGCCGGCGAGCGCCTGTGCGAGCCGCGCATTCTCTTCGACGAGCCGGGGCTCGGGCGCGGTGACGAGCACGAGGGCCGTGTCCGCGGCGTGCAGGAGCGCGTCAGCGGCTGCCACCCGCGCACGCAACGCACCCGTCAGCCCTTCGATGGCGCGGACGAAGTCCCCGACCTCGCGCACCAGCTCGAGGCCGGTGAAGCGCTCGAGGCCACGCAGCACGGCGCTCAGCACGTAGTGCGCGACGCGCGACCCGGCGCCGGGCAGGATGACCGTCGGATCCTTCAGGATCGCGAACGCCCGCGAATCGAGCAGCGCGAGCAACCGGCGTGGCGCGTCGAGGAAGTCGACCACGTGTCGCGCGGGCGGCGTGTCGACGACGAGCAGGTCGTATCCCCCATCCTGCGCGAGCCGGAAGACGGTCTCGACCGCGGTGTACTCGGCGGTACCCGCGAGCGTGCCGGAGAGATTCTGGTAGAGCCGGTTCTCGAGCACGGCGCGCGCCTGCTCGGGCGTCGCCGCGAGCCCCCGCACGACCTCGTCGAAGGTGCGCCGCACGTCGAGGAGGACGGCGTCGAGATGAATCCCAGCACCGAGGGGAACGCGCCGCGGGCGAGCGTCGAGCGTCCCGAGACCGAGCGCGTCCTTCAGGCGCGGTGCCGGATCGACGGTCAGCACGGCGGTGCGGCGGCCGCGCCGGGCCGCACCCACGGCGAGCGCGGCCGCCGTCGTCGTCTTTCCGACGCCGCCGCTACCGACGCAGAAGAGGATGCGCCGCCCCTCGAGCAACCCCTCGAGTGTCGTCATCGCCCGGGTCACGCCGCCCGCGTCGCGGCGGCCGCGAGATCCGACGCGAGCCGCGCCACGCCGCCGGCCGCCTCCGGTCCCGCGAACAGAAACGGGAGCCGGATGACCGGCGTCCGCAGCGCGCGCCGCAGCGTCGCGACCTGCGCGAGGGCACGGCGGCGATGCTCGACCTGATGGCGGGCGGCGAGCACCCAGGGATGGCCCGCGGCGGCCCCTTCCAGCCGCGCGAGGGCAGCCTCATCGTCGGGGCCGAAGCGCCGCGGTGGCAGTGCGTTCACGATCGGTGGCGCGACGGGCAGCCCGAGGCGTCCGACGAGCTCGCCGTGCAGCTCGATCGTCTCGCGCACGGCGAGCTCCTCCGGCGTCGTGACGAGGCAGACGAGCGTCCGCGTCGCATCGCCGAGGAGCTCGTCGACGCGTCGGAGCACCTGCGCAACCGGTCCGATCCGCGCGAACGTCCCGAGGGTCCGCGGGGCGGCGAGGAGCGGCAGGGAGTGGCCGGATGCCGGGGCGTCGACGAGCACGACGTCGTAGGCGCGCCGTCCGAGGTGACGCTCCTCCACCCAGCCGAGCAGCCGGTGCAGCACCAGGAACTCCGGCAACCCCGGCGCGGCCGCGGCGAGGACCTGGAACGACGTGCTCTCCAGCAACCGTCGCGCGAACATGCCGAAGCGGAAGACGCCGTGCACGAAGTCGGCGAGCGCGTCGTCGGGCTCGAGCGTCGCCGCCTGGAGGCGCGGCGCCACGAGCCTCGGGGTCGCTTTCAACCCATCGAACCCGAGCAGCGGCCCGAGGCCGCCGTGTGCCACCTCGACCGCGAGCACGCGTCGGCCCGCACCCGCGAGGGCGCGCGCGAGCGCGGCCGTCACGGCGCTCTTTCCGACGCCACCCTTTCCCGTGACGATGACCAGGCGCTGGGCGGCGAGCGGAAGCCGGGCCGGCACGGGAGGGTCATAGCTGCGGGTCGCGCGAACTGTCAATTTGCAAGCCGCGCAATTTGACAGGCGGGGGGGGGTCCCCTAGCTTCCGCACGTGTCCGAACCGGAGGTCCGGCATCTGCGCGTCGTGCGCGCCCGCCGTGCGCGACAGCTGCGCCAGGCTACCGCGGCGGCCGGCCGTCCGTTGCGGGAACGGCTCGGCGCACTCGAGCGCGAGATCGACGCGGCGCTCGCGGCGGACGCGATCCCCGGTGCGGCGGGATTGCGCGCGCTCGACGTCGCGCTCGACGAGCTGCTCGCCGCGTTCGCGAGTCTCCGGCGCGGTATCGGCGCGGAGGCGGTCGGCGCCACGGTCCTGCGCGGACTCTACCGGCTGTGGTGGCGCGTCGATGCCGTCGGAATCGAGCGCGTCCCGGCGCACGGGCGCGTCCTGCTCGTCGTCAATCGCGCCGGCGTGCTGCTGCCGTACGAAGCGCTGATGGTCGCGATGGCGCTCGCGCTCGATCATCCCACCGGCCGCAACGCGTGGCCGCTGGTCGACGACTGGGTCGTCCGGCTGCGCCTCGGCCGCACGCTCGGGGCGCTCGGCGCCACCCCCGGTGTGATGCGACGGCTCCTCGAGCGCGACGAGGCGGTGATCGTCCTGCCCGAAGGGCGCGAGGCGAGCGGCAAAAGCCGGCGGCGCCGCTACCGGCTCGGGGGCTTCGGTCGCGGCAGTTTTGCGCGCGTCGCCATCGAGACCGGCGCGCCGATCGTCCCGGTCGCGGCCGTCGGCGCCGAGGAGAGCCAGCCGGTCCTCTGGCGTCTCGACGCACTCGGCCGCTGGCTCGGCCTGCCGACGCTGCCGATCACGCCGACGTTTCCGTGGCTCGGCCCGGCCGGGCTCGTGCCGCTTCCGGCCAAGTGGACGCTCCACGTCGGCGAGCCGCTCGACGTCGCCGCGCATCACTCCCCCGACGCCGCCCGCGACCCGCGCGTGGTCGCCCTGGTGCGCGACCAGGTCCGCGAACGCCTGCAGGCGCTGGTGAGCGAGGGCGTCCGCCGCCGCCACGCGATCTTCTTCGCGTAACCGTGGCCTACGTCGTCGCAGTCGACCAGGGGACGACGGGGTCGACCGTGCTCGTCTTCGACCGCCTTGGACGGGTCGTCGGGCGTGCCTACTCGGAGTTCACGCAACATTATCCACGGCCGGGCTGGGTCGAGCACGACGCGGAGGAGATCTGGCGCGTCACGCTGCGTGTGCTCCGCCAGGCGTGCCGGCGGGCAGGCGCGCGCGGCCGCGACATCCAGGCGCTCGGCATCACGAACCAGCGGGAGACGACCGTCCTCTGGAGCCGGCGGACGGGCCGTCCCGTGCATCGCGCCATCGTCTGGCAGGACCGTCGCACGGCCGCCTACTGCGACGAGCTCCGCGCGCGCGGCGTCGAGCCGCGCGTGCGCGAGAAGACCGGGCTCGTCCTCGACCCGTATTTCTCGGGCACGAAGCTTCGCTGGCTTCTCGAGAACGTCCGCCGCGCAGCCGAGCAGGCCGCCGCCGGCGAGCTCTGCTTCGGGACGATCGACTCCTGGCTCGTGTGGAAGCTCACGGGCGGGGCCGTGCATGCCACCGACCCGACGAACGCGTCGCGCACGCTGCTCTACGACATCAATCGCCGGGCGTGGGACGAGGAGCTGTGCGCGCTCCTCGGCGTACCGAGCACCGTGCTGCCCGCCGTCCATCCGTCGAGCGGCACGTTCGGGACGACGACCGCCGACATCCTGGGCGCGCCCGTCCCGATCGCGGGCATCGCGGGCGACCAGCAGGCGGCGCTGTTCGGCCAGGGCTGCGTCGAGCCGGGCATGGCGAAGAACACCTACGGCACCGGCTGCTTTCTCCTGCTGAACACCGGAGCGCGGGCGGTGCCTTCGGAGCACGGTCTCGTCACCACCGTCGCCTGTGATGCCGCCGGGGGGCCCGCCTATGCGCTCGAGGGCTCGGTGTTCATCGCCGGCGCTGCGATCCAGTGGCTGCGCGACGGCCTCGGCCTCGTCAAACGCGCGGCCGAGTCGGAGCGGCTCGCGAAGAGCGTCGACTCGACGCTCGGCGTCTACCTGGTGCCCGCCTTCGTGGGGCTCGGGGCGCCGCACTGGGACGCCGGGGCGCGCGGCGCGCTCGTCGGTCTCACGCGCGGCGTGACCGGCGCCCACGTCGTCCGGGCGGCGCTCGAGGCGCTCGCCTACCAGACGCGCGACGTCGCCGATGCGATGGCCGCCGATGCCGGCGCGCCCCTGCGCTCGCTCCGCGTCGACGGGGGAGCGTCCGCGAACGACTTCCTCATGCAGTTCCAGGCCGACGTGCTCGGCGTGCCCGTCGATCGCCCGCGGGTGGTGGAGACGACGGCCATGGGGGCCGCGTTCCTGGCCGGTCTGGCGACGGGCTTCTGGCGGTCGCAGGCGGAGCTCGCGCGTGCGCGTCGGATCGACCGCCGCTTCCGACCGCGCATGGCGGCGGCGAAGCGGGACGCCCTCTATCGAGGATGGCGCGACGCCGTCACCCGGGTGCGGAGCACTCCGGCGCCCGCATGACCGGCGATACGGAAGGGACGTTCACCGGCGTGGGCGGCGTCCCCATCTTCTATCAGTGCGCCGCGCCCGCTGCGGAACCGCGTGGCGTCGTCCTGATCGCGCACGGCTATGCGGAGCATCTCGGTCGCTACCGGGACTTCGTCGCGCATCTCACGGGACGCGGGTTCGCGGTCGCGGCGGTCGATCACCGGGGACACGGCCGCTCTGGTGGCCCGCGCGGACACTGCGCGACGTTCGGCGATTTCGTGGCCGACATCCGCACGCTCGCCGACCGCGTGGAAGGCTGGTGGGCCGGGGTGCCGCGGCTCCTCTTCGGCCACAGCATGGGCGGGCTGATCGCCTTCCTCTATCTCCTGCGCCACCCGGAGACGGTTCGCGCGGGTGCGCTCTCGGCGCCGGCCTTTCGCGTCCCGGACGCCGCCCCGCGCGCGCTCCAGGTGATCGCGCGTCTGCTCGGCCGCATCGCGCCCCGCGTCGGGCTGCGCTCGAACCTCGACGAGCGTCTCCTCTCGCGCGATCCCGCCGTCGGTGCCGCCTACGTCGCCGACCCGCTCGTGCACCGGCGAGCGAGTGCGGGCTTCTACTGCGCGGTGCTCGCCGCGCAGGCGACGGCGCGAGCCGAGGCGGCGCGGCTCACCGTCCCGCTGCTGATCCTCCAGGGCGATGCCGACCGCATCGTCGACCCGGCGGGCGCCGCCGAGGTGGCCACCCGTATCACGTGCCCGCACGAGCTCGTCACGCTGCTCGGCTACTACCACGAGCTGCTGAACGAGCCCGAGGAGGAGCGAGCACGCGTGCTGGCGCTGCTCGATCGCTGGTTCGATCGGTGGCTGGCTCCGTAGGCCTCGATGGACACGAGTTGTTGGCGTGGGCCAAAGCGACCGGTGTCACATGGCAGGTCCAGGACCAATCGGCAGTTACGGCCTGGCGCGGGCGCATCGAGAGCTACCTGACGGGTCCGGCTGATGAACCGAATCCGCAGGAGTGGAGAACGGAGATCGCAATCCTGTTGGCCGAATCACCATGTCGCTAGTCGCGACGGGCCCCGGCGACGTCAGTGTTGTGAGCAGAGAAGCCCGCCTGCAAAGCCGGCGAGTCTTCGAGCGCCTGATCTGCATTCTGCGTACCCCAGGAGTAGGCGTAGTCAAACACGGGATTGGGAACCAGCGGCGCCCACACCGCCAAAATCTGTTCTTCCTGGCTCGGGGTCGGTAGAGTGTATTGCCCGCCGCCGTCGTCCGACCAGTTTCCAGCCCCGAACGCCTGATAGACCGGCAC
>VBKG01000583.1 GCA_005879585.1 Deltaproteobacteria bacterium
AAGAGGTCGCGGGGTGCCGGCGGTGGGCGGAAGGGGCGGGGCTGGGGAACCTCGGTTGGCAGGCCCAGATGACTGAGGATCTTGCGGATGACTCGCGGGTCATCGATGGTGGCGATCAGTGACATCCGGCCGCCACAGCGGGGACAGGCGAGCACGTCGAGGTCGAAGGCGCGCCGCATGAGGTTCGCCCAGGTCCAGCGGCGAGGCTGGCTGACGCCGTTCGGCCCAGGCCGCTCGGCTGCGTCCGCGGGCTCGCGGCGCGCCCCGATTCCCGCTTCGGGAGCAGGATCGGGGGACCCCTCGACGCGGTCCAGAGCAGCGGCGTCCGCCTGTGCTGAAGCGCCGGCCTCCGCCCCGGCGTGCGCGACGACCCGCCCGCGCCAGCGGGCATGGGGGGCCAGGACGCCATGGTAGAGGACGAGGTTGATCCGGGGGCGCGGGGTGAGGATCACGAGCACCCGGCCGTCGGCGGTGAGCTCGAGGCGATCCTGGGCCACCGGCGGTCGCAGGACGTAACGGCAGAGGCGCTCGAGCCCTTGGCGGTCGTCCGCCCGGACGGCGACATTGGCATGGAGGTCGAAGCCCTCCAGGTGTGCCTGGCACGGTCCCCTGGAGGTCACCCACGGGGCATTCGGCTCGCGTCCGATCTGCAGGACGCGGGCACCGGCGCGGGGGCCGAGCGCGACGCGCCCCTGCACGGAGGCGCTGCTGATGCCGGCGAGCGCAGGCGATTCCTCGGTGAGCGGATCCGGCAGCGCCTCGCCGGCGCCCCCTCCATCGAGCCCGCGGCGCGCGAGGAGGCGACGCACGCGGCGGCAGACAGTCGCGAGCAGGCGGGCAACGTCGGCGTCGGTCGGGGGTGCGGCCGGGTGGAACTCCAGGGAGCCGCCCTCGGTCTCGGTGAAGACCCCGTCGAGCACGAGCGTGTGGAAGTGGACGTTCAGGTTCAGCCCACCCCCGAAGCGCTGGATCACGGTGACGGCGCCTCCTTGCGCGCCCTCCAAGCCGCGCCGGCGTGCGCGGCGGCGGTAGTGGCCGAGGATCGCCCGGACATACACCGCCAGTACCGCGCGGCAGAGCCTGTGGTTCCAGGCGAGGAGGTACCGGAGGCGATGGGGCATTGTGAGAACCCACTGCCGCACGGGTACGCGCGGCAGCACCTCGTCCACGAGGTGCGCGGCCTGCTCGGTCATGCGTCGACCGCCGCAGCTTGGGCAGAAGCCCCGCCCCTTGCACGAGAACGGCACGAGCCGTTCGTAGGCGCAGTCGCCGCAGCGCACTCGGGCAAAGCCGCGCGCCAGGACGCCACACGTGAGGAACTCCCGCAACTCCTTCTCCACGAAGTGCGGCACGCCGGTGCCATCGGTGCGCTCGGCCGCGTCGCGGAGGAAGGTCTCGAGATGGTCGCGGACCAACCCGTGGAGGATCATGCCCTCCGCGCCGCGCGGCTGGTACTCGGTGACGGCCACGGCGGCCCCTCAAGCCAGGGATGTGCCGCGCTCACTTCCACGCGTACTATCAGGACGACGTGGCCATCTTCGGCATTGACCCGGTCGAGTTGATCGCCGGGAAGCTGCTTCGACGGCAGCGGCGACTCGTCGAAGCCTGGGCGGAGCTCCACCAGGAGGAGCTGATGGTCGCCTGGGACCGTCTGCAGGCGGGCCGCCCGCCGCAGGCCATCGAGCCGCTGAAGTAGGAGGAAGAGTGAACCACCCCATCTACCGCGTTCGTAGCTTCGAGATCGTCGGCGCCTACGTGCTCCGCATCGCGTTCGATGACGGCACGGCACAGACGATCGACTTCGAACCCGTCCTGGCAGGAGAACTCTTCGGACCGCTCCGCGATCCCACGCTCTTTCGCCAGGTTCGCCTCGACGCCGAGGTGCATACGCTCGTGTGGCCCAACGGTGCCGATTTCGATCCGGCCACGCTGCACGACTGGCCGGACCACGTGCAAGCGTTCGTGAACCGGGCACGCAGGTGGGCGACCGGCGTGCACCGCTCCGTCTGAGGAACCGGGTACCGGATGCTACCCGCTCGACAATCCCGGACGACCGAGACGAACTTTTCCCTGCTTCACGACCTGGAGGAGCTCGAGCGGGTTCGCTCTCTCGCTGTCCCGACCACGCCGTGAAGGCAGCAGCCGACGTGTTTGCTAGGCGCGTGGGACCATCGCGCTGCCCGGCCTTTGACCTGTCCGCAATCTCGCATCACGAGGGACGAGCAGCCGGACGGCCGCCGGAATCGCGATGATGCCGCACACGGCTCCCGAGCCGATCTCGAAGGCGATGGGCACGAGCGGGATCACGAGCTGCCCGCCTCTGAAGGCTTGAATCGCGAGCACCACGACGACGGCGACGACGCCGGCGGCGGCGCCCAGGGACGCGCCGACGAGCATCCGCTGCCGTCGGGTTGCGACGTCGCCGCGCGAGGAGAACCAGGCGTACACGAGGAGGCCGTCCATCAGGCCGGATAGGAGGCCCGCGTCCATGCCCGCCTGAAAGGCGTTGAGCAAGGCTCGCAGCCCGCGGATCGGAA
>VBKG01000584.1 GCA_005879585.1 Deltaproteobacteria bacterium
GGGCGGTTGGCCGCCGGGTCGGACGGCTCGTCGGCGCCCATGCTCGCCCCGCGTGCCATCGAACATGCCGGGCGCGGGCCGATGGGGCTGCGCGGCCGCCAGCGCGTCACAGAGCTCGCGAAGCGGGTGGAGGCGCACTTCGCCCTTTCCGGCTGGCATGTCGAACCGCTGTGCTGGCCCGCCGATGCCAGCGCCGTGCTGCCGGTGCGCGGGCCCGGCGACGCCTCCGTCGAGGTGCGATTCACCATCGGCGCGCGTGGGAAACGGTCGACGCTCGGCATCGAGTTCCGGTCCGCGGATCCGACCGGTGCCGGCGGCGTCAAGGCCGTGATCGAGGCGCTCGTCGAGATCCTGCGCGAGCGCCCTGCCCTGCCGGCGTCGCCCGAGCACCGCGAAGCGATCCAGGCGTAGCCCGCTCGCCCGGTCGCGGCGGCGGAAGGATGAAGCCTCGCACGTCACGCCACGTGCACCTCGGTCGGGACGTTCGTGAGACCGCGAGCCGACCGCTCCGCGAGATGGCGCCCCTCGAGGGCCTCGAGGTCGGCGAACAGCGCGTGGCCCGCCGCGGTGAACCGCGCGTGCGCGCGCAGCATCTCCATGCCCTCGTGATTCTTGAGATCGAGCTCCGACAGGCGCCGTTCGAAACCGGGATGCGCCGCGCACGGGTGCTCGGCGTCGCGCATGCGACGGTAGAGCTCGGCCACGGGCAGGAACGCGTGCACCGCGAGCAGGATGCCCCAGAGGGGACGAGGATCCGGCCGGATAGGACTCTTGTACAGCGGGTGGAAGGCGTTCGAGAGGAACTCGACGCTGTCCGACGCGACGTTGAACTTGTTGTGCTGGAACTCGTGCACCACCGCCTCGGTCATCGTCATCACGTTCGGGTGCAGCGTCAGGTAGATCGTGCCGATCGCCTCGCGGTAGGACGCCGACAGGTGGCGCGCGTCGTCGTAGCCCACCGGGATGACCTCGTGGAGCAGCATCCGCATCTCGGCGAACGTCCGCGGCAGGAACGCTTCAATCAGGTCGAAGGCTTGATCGAGGATGCCGATCCACTCCTCTTCCGGCCGGTCGCCGAGATCCACGGGATTTCCGCTCTTGTTCGGGTGCGTCTCGAAGGCCGCGATCGGGTTGTGATCCGCCGTGGCGAAGTGCGTGACCTTGCCGAGACGACGATATCGGCGTTCGAAGCGGAAGCCGGACGGCTGGTCGCAGGCGCTCCGCATGCCGTCGCAATCGAGCGGTACGCCCGCGATCTCCTCACCGCCGGCGACGGCCACGACGCGGGTCGTTGAGAACGTCAGACCGGTCGCGCCCTCGTGAGGGACGATCTCCCCGCCGATCGCCAGCGAGGCGAGGCGTGGCGCACCGTGCTCCCAGACGAAGGTTTCCCCGTCCCCGATGAGCCGGCGCAGACCCATCTCGAGGAGCAGATGCGGCATCAGGGCCGCGACGGCCTCGTCGATCCGCGCCCGGAATGCGGGCAGCTCGTCTCGCAAGGCGAGGCAGCGCAGCGGCGTCCCGACCGTGGGCGACGCGAAGCAGTTGAGGAGCCGTCGCTCGTCCGTCGCGAGCGCCCGGCGGACGAGCGCGACGACACGGTCGTGGGCAGCGCGCAGGACGGGCGGCAGCTCCGGCCCGAGCGCCAAGAACTGGCGGCAACACCCTGCCAGGTAGCGCGCATACGCCCCCTGGAGCGCGCGGGCGTCGCCCGTCGGGCCGTCGCAGAGCACCAGGTGGTGTCCGGTCATTGGACGATGAAGTGATCGAGCGTCCGATTCGTCGTCCACCGGCGGAACATCTCCATGTCCCGCTCGTCGGCCGACTCGAGCTTGTGCATCAGGTAGTCGAAGATCGACTTGTGCTTCTTGCACCAGGTCGAGTCGCGCATGTGTCCGTGCAGGCTGCCCTGCGTCTTGTAGTTGTACTCGACCTGCTGGCCGCACCACGGCTTGTACACGCAGGTCACGCAGTCCGGCTGCGTGTCGTTGAGCCCCGCCATGACGAGCGCCCGCGTCGCGGCGTTCGTCATGAGGTTCTGGTAGCTGTCGTGCACGGTGCCGATCTTGAACATGTCGTCGCCCATCGACGCGACGAAGCGTCCCTCGTCCGAGGAGTAGACGCCGCCGTCCGGGGCGTAGCCGAGCTGGCCGACACACGCGCCGCCGGGCGTGCGCAGATCGAGGTAGTTGGGCTCCTCGTCGACGAGGATCTTGTTCAGCATGATCGCCGCGTGCCGCTCCATGACCTGGACGTCCTGGCGGTTCAGCTCGATGATGTAGTCGACCGCGTTGGCGTAGAACTCCAGGTACTCGTCCATAGAGTAGCCGAGGGTCTTCGCGCTCTTCGCGGCGAAGCCGAACGGATCGAGCTTGCGGAGGAAGATCGCGCGGCACCCGACCGCGACGAACGCGTCGACGATGTCCTTCCAGCGGGCGAGGCTCGGCCGCGTGATCGTCGGGAGCGCCTCGACCCGGTAGTGGTTCGTGTCCAGGCCCATCTCACGGTAGCGGTCGTTGATCTTCTTCATCCACCGCACGAGCAGCTCGTGGCTGTTACCGTTCTTGAAGATCCGGATCCGGTTGTGGAGATCGGCGGGGCCGTCGAGGCTCGTGCAGATCTGGACCCGGTGGTCGAGGAGAAAATCGAGCCGCTCGTCATCCATCAGCGAGAGGTTCGTCACGAGCGCGAACGAGAGGATCTTCTTCGCCTCGACGTTCTTCCGGGTCGCGTACTCGACGATGTGCCGGAGCACGTCCCAGTTCGCGGTGGGCTCGCCGCCCTGGAACTCGATCGTGATCGCCGAGGCGGTCGACTGGAAGGCGAGGTCGACGCCGCGCTCCGCGACGTCGATAGACATGTCGGTGTCGGTGCGCTCCATGCCGACGACCGAGCTGTGGCAGTACTGGCACCCGTGGTTGCACCGCTGCGTCAGCACGAAGCCGTGCAGCGTGGGGCCGTGGAAGAGGTAGTGCTTCTTGCGCTGCCAGCGTTCCGCCTGCATCTGGACGTCGACGGCGCGCGCGATGAAGTTCGCGTTCCGGAGCCGATCGTACAGCGGCTCGCCGGGCTGCGGCCGTCCCTCGATGAAGGATCGGAACTCCTCGGGCTCGAGCAGCAACCAGTCGCCGAACTCGTTGGTGATGAGGACCTTCCGGCCGATCATGCGCTGGTTGAACGGGGTCGCGAAGCCGGGCTTCCACCGCTCGGGAGCCAGCTGCGTGAAGTCGACCTGGCGCCCCCGGGGCAGGAGCTCGCCGTTAAGCATGGCCGCTCCGCCGCCGGCGCGCCGTGTTGGCGAGCGCGAAGTTGCAGAACTCGGCGACGACATCGCCGTCGACGTCGCGCGCGATCGCGCTCAGGTCGACGACGTAGTGATCGCCGTCCGCACGCACGGCAAACGACGCCAGCCCGGCGAACGTCGCGGCCGCTTCCGTGATGGCCTCTTCCAGGTATAGCGCGCGGTGGAGCCTGACTGTGGCGGTGTCAGTGTCACCGGTCGGCGGCGGCGTCATTCGGTGCCCTGTTTGTCCGGCTCCCATGGCCGGGCGATGCCGAGCGGGTCGGCGACGAAGCCGTCCTCCGGATCGCGCGGATCGATGAGCGGAGCACCCTCGAGCCCGGTATCGCCGGTCCCTTCGACGTCACCCGCGGCGCCCGCGATGGCGACGGCGACCACGTCCTCGATGATGCGCTGATTCGCGTCGACCACCTGGTGGCGCAGCGCCTGCGCGAGCAGCTCGTTCTCGAACTCGCCGGCCATGGCCTGCAGCGTCGGCTCGTCGAGCGGACGCTTGGCGCGAAGATGCACGATGAACCGGGACTCCTGACGGTCGAGCAGCACGTAGGCGCGGTCGAGGAACACGTACGCGGCAGCGTACAGGACGTCCCGCGGGTACAGACCGACGTCGAGCGAGAGCGTCAGCGTCAACGTCGCGGGGTCCAGCGTCTCGATCTGCGATCGGGTCGTCGCCATCATGCCGCCGTCGGCGCACCCACCGGCTCGGAGCGGTAGGCGGGTCTCAGCTCCGCGTCGCCCCAGCGCTCGAGGTAGTCGCCCCGTACCCCGAGGCAGCTGCCGTGCTGGTACCGGCATCCGTCGCACTTCGGGGCATACGTGTTCGGTGAGATCCTCGACTCCCAGAGCGCGAACGTCGCGCGCGGCGTCACGACCAGCACCTTGTCCTCGCGCAGATCCACGACGTGCTCCTCGTAGCCGGGCAACATGCAGCGCGGGATGTGTCGGGAGCGCACGGTGACGCCCAGCCGCTTGCCGCGTTCGAACGCGGCTTCGATGCCCGCGCGCATCTGCGAGACCATCGGCAGCGACTCGAGATTGTCGCGGTTCCGGTCGCTCAGCGACACGAGCCAGAGGTTGAAAGTGTCGATGCCGAGGCCCGCCCAGTGCTCGACGATGTCGGCGAGGTGCATCCACGTGTCGTGCTTGATGATGAGATCGCCCACCGGTTTCCGACCGAGCGCCATCAGATGGCGCACACCCTGCGTGACCAGCGCCAGCGCGTCCGGCTTTCCCATGATCCGCGCGTACAGCTCGTCCGTGTGCGCCATGAACGAGATGTGGAAATCGGTGATGCCCGCGTCGCACGCCTCCTCGGCGAACGCGCGATACGAGTACATCAAGCCGTTCGACGGGATCTTGACGGAACGGTAGCCCCGGTCGCGGCACCAGCGCACGAGCGGCAGGAGGCTCCGCCGGATCGTCGGCTCGCCGCCGCCGAAGCTGACCTTCGTCGCGCCACGCCGGCGGGCCTCGGCGAGCGCCGCCATGACGGGCGCCGTCGCCATGTTCTCCTTCCGCATCTCGTCGGTGATCGAGCAGTAGTCGCATTGCACATTGCAGGCGTAGCCGATCATCACGTCGACGAGGACGTCGGCGTACTCGAACCACTCCTCGCCGAGCTTGACGACCGTCGCGGTCATGCCGTCGCCACGAAGGGGCGGCTCCGTTCGAGCCGCATGTCGGGCTTCTCCCGCGCGAACACCTGGAAACCCTCGCACGCC
>VBKG01000349.1 GCA_005879585.1 Deltaproteobacteria bacterium
GTCCTTCACGCGTTGCACGATGTCGAGCGTCGAGGCGGTCGGCGTCTTGAGGACGGTCAGCAGCGCCGAGCGCCGCCCGTCGACGTGTACCTGGTTGGTCTGCACCTGGAACCCGTCGCGGACCTGGGCCACGTCCCGCATGTAGACCGTGGCGCCGCCGACCTGCCTCACGGGGAGGTCGTTCAGCGTCTCGAGGATGTCGGGCGAGGAGTTGGTGCGGACGTTGTACTCGATCGGTCCGATCTTGGCGGTGCCGGCCGGGAGGATGACGTTCTGGCTGCCCAGAGCGGCGGAGACGTCGAACGCCGACAATCCCTTCGCGTAGAGTGCCTCGGGGTTGAGGTCGACCATGACCGAGCGCACCTTGCCGCCCCACGGCAGCGGCACCTGCGCGCCCTGCACGGTCGCGAGCTGGGTGCGGATGAAGTTGAGGCCGTAGTCGTAGAGCTGCTGCTCGGAGAGCGTCGGCGACTGGAGAGCCAGCTGGAGGATCGGGACGTTCGACGCCGAGTAGCGGATGATCAGCGGGGGCGTCGTCCCCGGCGGCATGCTGCGGAGGAGGGTCTGGTTGATCGCCGTCACCTCAGCGTCCGCCGCCCCGATGCTGGCGTCGGGGTGGAAGAAGACGCGGATCAGCCCCACGCCGGCGATCGACTGCGATTCGATGTGCTCGATGCTGTTGACGGTCGTGGTCATCGCCCGCTCGGAGATGGTGACCATGCGGCCCTCGACCTCGTTCGGCGACAGCCCGCTGAACTGCCAGATGACCGAGATGACCGGGATGTTGATCTCGGGAAAGATGTCGACCGGCGTCCGGGCGATCGTCAGGACGCCTCCGATGGCGATCAGCATCGCCATCACGATGAAGGTGTACGGCCGGCGGAGCGCGAGGCGGACGATCCACATCGTCGTCGCTGATCGCAACCAGCGTGCCGCTGCGAGCTGGGGAATCGGCAGCCGCCCGCCCGCAGGCACTCTCGGACAGGGAGCGGCCGTGTGCCGATCGGCCGGCATGAGTGCCGAGCGGTCGGCAGGCACGAGCGGTTCCGTCACGGGGCCGGGATCGCGTCTCGCACCAGCTTCGAACGCGCGCCGGCCTGGCACCGAACTTGCCTCATGATCGAGAGAAGGAGACAGCTCATGTCACTCATTCCAGGCTCGCGCTGCCGGTCGGCCCGCAACATCGTATTCCCGGGCGGCGTGGTTCGACGGTCTACGGAGGGAACTCTCGTCTCGCAGCGGGAGAACCTCGGCCGCGAGCTCTTCACCGTCAACTTCGACAGCGGCCAGAAGCTCGTCCTGTTCGCCCACGAGATCGAGCCCGTGAGCGATGATCTCGCCGCGTAAGGGACCGACATGAAGGCGCCACGGATGCACCGGCTCACCCACGCTCTCTTCCCCACGCGATCGGCACTGCTTGCGGCTGCGCTGATCGGTGGCGCGACCTCTCTCGCCGGCAGTGTGGAGGCGCTATTCCTGGCCGAGAACAACGCTGCCATGGCGAAGATGATGGCCGCCATGGACGTGAAGCCGTCCGGCGACGTGGACGCTGACTTCGTCGCGACGATGGTTCCGTACCATCAGGGTGCGATCGACATGGCGCAGGCGCAGCTGCGTTACGGCCGCAACGAGCAGCTCCGGCGGATCGCCCAGGAAATCATCGTGACGCAGCAGGAGGAGATCGCGGCGATGCGGCAGGCGATCGGCCAGCCGCTCTCCCCGTCCGCGCCGTCGCCCGACCGGACACCCGCTTCGTCCGACGCCCACCCGCCGTCCCGCTCGATGAACACCCCGGGCCTCTGAAGCCGTTGGAAAATCTCGAAGGAGAGCGACATGAAGCACGAACCAGGAACGACCGATGGCGGCATCCCGGCTCCCAGCGACGAGGCCTCGCGGTCGGATGCTGCGGAGGACCGGTCATGATCTGGGTGCGACGCGATTCGACGCGCTTGCTCCTGGTCGTCGGCGCCTGCGCCGTCATCGGCCACAGTTGGCGCGCAGAAGCGGCGAGCGCCCAGGACTGCCGGGCGTTTCACCAGGAGTGCATGGAGGCGAGAGCTGAAGGCTACCGCGACGTCGGCATCTGCAACGTCGAGCGGCTGGAGTGCTCGGCCGATCGCGTACGCGTTCCGGAGCAGTCGCGCGAACGGCGGGACGACGATCGGAACGACGCCGAACGCGCCGTCGGGGAACGCTCCATCGGGCCGTGACCTCGCGGCCGAAACGATCAGGCCGGGCGCGTGATGGCCAGTCGCTTCAAGTGCCCGGGCTGTAGCGGAGAGAAGGCGGTGCCGAACGCACGCGAAGTGTCCGACCGGTGCACGCCCGTGGCGCCGTCGCGGCCGCCTCTTCAGTGGACCGAGGATCAAATCGACGAGGTGCTCAGCGATTCGTTTCCTGCCAGCGATCCGCCGCCCTGGACCCTCGGCACGCGGACCTTTGTTCCGAACGCGCCACGGCCGTCGCCCGAGCTGTGAAGCGCGCCTTCGGCGCTCCCGGCATCGCAGCGCGATGGATGCAGGGCGTGAAGCTCCGACGGTCTCCGACGGGCGCGAAAGTGCCGGCGCCGACGTCCCTCCTTGCGAGCTGACTCCGCAACAGTGACTCGGGCATGAAGTGCCCGACGCGGTGGCGCAACCGCCGGTCGATCTCCTCGTAGCTGCCGTCGAGGTAGGCGAAGCGGATCCATGCATGATTCGCGACCGCATCGCGCAGTGCATCTCGATACCATCTGCGGAGCGCCGAGCACGCCAGCACCACGTTGCGGCCCTGTGCAGTCCACTCCTGGACGGCACGGCACAGTGAGCGGATCCGCGGTATCCGGTCCTGATCCGTCAGCGGAATGCCGCGACGCATCTTCTCGACGTTGGCTGGTGGATGAAAATCATCGCCGTCCTCGAAGACCCAGCCGAGCCGTGCCGCAAGCTCGGAGCCGACGACGGTCTTGCCGGACCCCCGATACGCCCATCACGACGATGACCATTCGTCACTCTCGAGCAGCCGGCGCCGCACCGTCAGTGGTCCGGCGCGTACGGCTCCGTCATGGCGACCTTCACGAGACGTCCGCCCGCCAGCGGGTCGCCCGGGGACACCTCGTTTGCGACCGCGGCCTCCGCCGCGGTCCACGCCGATCCTGCCCGGCGCACGACGTCGCCGATCGTCTCGTCGTGCCGTGCACGGGTGATGCGGAGACGGGTCTCGCGGATCGCGCGCCGTTCGCTCGCCGTGAGCGGGCGGAAGCTCGCGGCCGTCTCGCGCCACGTCGTGCGAAACGCCTCCGCACGGCCGGCCGCCGCGACGCCGGTGACGCGGTAGATGCGGCCGGCGTACGCGATCCACGTGAGGTCGAGCGCGAGCGGGCCGCGGCGGGAATCGATGACGGTCGCCGCGTGGATGGCCGGCAGCCCCGCGATCGCGATCTTCTCGGTGTTCGGAAGCGGCCCGCTCTTGGCATCGGCTTCGAACGCGCGCTCGGCCTCGGTGGGATCGGTGCCATCGGTCGGCTGCCCGAGCACGACCATCGCCGCGCCGTCCGGTGCGACGGCGCCGAGCGCGCTCCGCCCATTGGCGGTCTTCCAGCCGGCGGGAAGGCGGATCGCGAAGTCGAGATCCGGATGCCGGAACGTCGCGCCCTCGAACACCCCGTCGCGCGCGGAGGCGCCGACGGGGAGGCCTTCGACATGCGCGAGGAAGTCGGCGGGCGAGGCGGCGATCGGTGCGGAGGCGCGACGCGTCAGCTGTGCCGCCTCCCGTGCCGTCGTCGCCACCCGTTCCGGTGTCGGCGGATGCGTCGCGAAGAAGCTCCACGCCCGCGCCTGGTCGCGATGCAGCGCTTCTTCGCGCTCGAGCGTGTGCAGGAACGTGGAGAGCGCGGCCGGGTCGTACCCTGCGCCGGCGACGAGCTCCTGCCCGACGCGGTCCGCCTCGCGCTCCTGATCGCGGCTGTAGGGGGCGAGGAGCGCGGAGTTGGCGAGCTCGCCGATGCCTCCCAGCAAGCCGCCGACGAGGGAGCTCACGAGCCCGGTGATCCCGGCGCCGAGCGCGGTCACCACCGCGAGAGGCGCGGCGCGCGTCACGCGGCGAGCGGCATGGCGCGCCGCCACGTGGCCGATCTCGTGGCCGAGCACGCCGGCCAGCTCGTCCTCGGAGTTGACGAGCACGAGAAGCCCACGCGACACGAACACCTCTCCACCCGGAAGCGCGAAGGCGTTCGGCTCCGCCATGTCGACCACCGCGAAGGTGTAGCGGACGTCACGCCGCGGGGACCGGGCGGCCACCCGCTGCCCGACGTCCTGCACGTACGGACCGAGTCGCGGATCGTCGACGAGGCCGATCGTCCGAGCCACCTCCGCCGCCTGCTCGGCGCCGATGCGGCGCTCCGTGGCCGCGGACATCACCGTCAGCTCCGGACGTCCGCTGACGGGGTTGCGTGTGCAGGCACCCAGCAGCGCCAGGACGGTGAGGACGGCGCTGTGCTTCATCGGCCCGGACGGGAGCGGCCATCGGCGTCTCCGTCCATTCACCCGGCATGGCCGGCGGCGGAGAGCCGGCGGTCGAGATCGAAGGCGGCGCTGATCAGCGCCAGGTGCGTGAACGCCTGCGGGAAGTTGCCGAGGTGCTGTGCCTGGGGGCCGAGCTCTTCGCCGTACAACCCGAGGTGATTGGCGTAGCCGAGCATCTTCTCGAAGACGAAGCGCGCCTTGTGCAGGTCACCCATGCGCGACAGGCACTCGACATACCAGAAGGAGCACATCGAGAACGTCCCTTCCTCTCCCGTGAGCCCGTCGGAGAATCCGCCCGCGAGACGATAACGATACACGAGCGAGTCGCTCACCAGCTCCCGCTCGATCGCGCGCAGCGTCGAGACCCACCGCGGGTCGGTCGGCGACACGAAGCGGACGAGCGGCATCAGGAGCGCTGACGCGTCGAGCGTGGTGGCGCCGACGTGCTGCATGAACGCGCCCCGCGTCGGGTCCCAGTAGCGGGTGAAGACGTCGTGGTAGATCGTGTCGCGCGCGTCGTACCAGCGCGCCAGCGGGGCGGGGAACGAGCGCTTGGTGGCAAGCCGGATCGCGCGGTCGATGGCCACCCAGCACAACACCCGCGAGTAGAGGAACTCCCGTCGCCCGCCGCGCACCTCCCAGATGCCCTCGTCCGGCTGCCGCCAGTTCGCGCAGACCCAGTCGATCAACCGCACGATGCTCGTCCAGGCGTCGTACCCGATGGGCGAGGCATACTTGTCGTACAGGTAGACGGAGTCCAGGAGCTCGCCGTAGATGTCGAGCTGCAGGTTCTCGTAGGCGGCGTTGCCGATGCGGACCGGACTGGACCCCATGTAGCCCTCGAGGTGGGGCAGGACCTCCTCGCGCAGCGCGTGACGGCCGTCGAGCCCGTACATGATCTGGAGCGACCCGTCGGGCTCGAGCTCGTGGCAGCGCGCCAGCACCCAGCGCATGAAGGCTGCGGCCTCGTCGGTGTAGCCGAGGCGCATCAGCCCGTAGAGCGTGAACGACGAGTCGCGGATCCAGGTGTAGCGATAGTCCCAGTTGCGTCCGCCGCCGATCGTCTCGGGAAGGCCGAAGGTCGGCGCCGCGACGATCGAGCCGTACTGCCGCGAGGTGAGCAGCTTCAGCGTCAGCGCCGAGCGGTTCACCATCTCGCGCCAGCGCCCCCGGTAGGTGCTGCGCGCGACCCAGCCGCGCCAGAAGTTGACCGTCTGCTTGAAGGCCTCGCTCTGGTAGTCGGGCCGCGCCGAGGGCGACGCCTCTTGCGTCATCACCACCTCGAGGACGAACCAGGCCGAGGCATCGGCGCCGAGCGTGAACTCGGCCATCGCCGCGCCATTCTCGACACGCATCGGGACGGACGACCGGAGGCGCAGGACGAGCTCGCCGTCGCCGGATCGCCCGATGAACAGCACCTCCGTGTCGCTGCGACGTTCCACCGTGTGGGTGGCGCGCCCATAGTCGAAGCGCGGGTCGCAGCGCATCTGGAACCGCACCTCGCCCCGTACCGTCTTGGCCCGCCGCACCAGGTTGTGCGCCAGCCCCGCGTCTTCCACGGGCATGAAGTCGGAGACCTCGGCGACGCCGTGGGCATCGAGGAACCGCGTCAGGAGCACGTTGGTGTCGGGCAGATAGAGCTGCTTCCGCGCCGCGCACTCGAGCAGTGGCGCGATCTGGAAGCGCCCGCCGCGTTCCGCGTCGACGAGCGCCGCGAAGACGGAGGGCGAGTCGAAATGGGGAAGGCAGAGGAAGTCGATCGAGCCGTCCATACCCACGAGCGCGACCGTGTAGAGGTCCCCGACGACGCCGTGTTCGCCGATCGGCGGATAGCCACGCGTCGCAGACGACATCATCCTCCTGCGCCGGCCAGCGCATCGGCCACGATGCGCTGGGCTTCGGCGACGATGGCTTCGAGATGGGACTGACTTCGGAAGCTTTCCGCGTACACCTTGTACACGTCCTCCGTCCCGGACGGCCGGGCGGCGAACCAGCCGTTCGTCGTCACCACCTTCAACCCGCCGATCGCGGCGCCGTTCGCCGGGGCGCGGGTCAGCGTCGCCACGATCGCCTCGCCGGCGAGGTGCGTCGCCTTGACGGCGTCGGGCGAGAGCTTCTGCAGCACCGCCTTCTGCTCGGGCGTGGCCGGTTGATCGATGCGGGTGTAGTACGGCGTCCCGAGCTCGGTCGTGAGCTCCTGGTAATGGACACCAGGGTCCCTGGCGGTTCGCGCGGTGATCTCTGCCGCCAGGAGGGCCATCACGATGCCGTCCTTGTCGGTGGTCCAGACGGAGCCATCCGTGCGCAGCAGACTCGCGCCCGCGCTCTCCTCACCGCCGAAACAGATCGATCCGTCGAACAGGCCCGGCGCGAACCACTTGAAACCCACGGGCATCTCGGCGAGGGAGCGCCCGGCTCGGCGCGCCACCCGGTCGATCATGCTGCTCGTGACCAGCGTCTTGCCGACGGCGGCTCCCGCCGGCCAGCCGGGGCGGTTCGTGAGCAGGTAGTGGATCGCCGCCGTCAGAAAATGGTTCGGGTTCATCAGTCCCGCCGACGGCGTGACGATGCCATGCCGGTCGGCGTCGGGATCGTTGCCGACCGCCACCTGATAGCGGTCCTTGAGCTTCACCAGACGCGCCATGGCGTACGGGCTCGAGCAATCCATGCGGATCACCCCGTCGTGATCCACCGTCATGAAGGCGAACGTCGGGTCGATCCGGGGATTCACGACCGTGATGTTCAGGCGAAAGACCGCCGCGATCCGTTCCCAGTAGTGCAGCGCCGCACCGCCGAGCGGGTCGACGCCGAGCTGCACGCCCGCAGCGCGAATGGAATCCATGTCGATCACGCTGCCGAGGTCGCGGACGTATGGCAGGACGAAGTCCTCGGCATGCGTCGTCGCGGCCTTCATGGCTGCCGCCAGCGGCAGCCGCTTCACGCCGGTATTGCCGGCCCGGAGGAGCTCGTTGGCGCGGGCCTCGATCCAGCCGGTGACATCGGTGTCCGCCGGACCGCCGTTGGGTGGATTGTACTTGAAGCCGCCGTCCTCCGGTGGGTTGTGTGACGGCGTGATGATGATGCCGTCCGCGAGGTGGCCGGTGCGTCCGCGGTTGTGGACCAGGATCGCGTGCGAGACCGCCGGCGTCGGAGTCGCACCGTCCTCTGGCTGAATGATCGTCTCGACGCCGTTGGCTGCCAGCACCTCCAGCGCCGTGCGCTGAGCGGGGGCCGACAGCGCATGCGTGTCCTTGCCCATGTAGAGCGGACCATCGACGCCGTGACCGCGGCGGTACTCGCAGATGGCCTGGGCGATGGCCAGGATGTGGGCCTCCGTCAGCGTTCCGTCGAACGACGTCCCGCGGTGCCCGCTGGTGCCGAAGCGGACGCGCTGCCGGGGGTCGTTCGGATCGGGCGTGCGCTCGTAGTACTCCCGCTCGAGTCGCGCCACGTCGATCAACATGCTGGAGGGGGCGGGCATGCCCGCGAGCGGGTGGGTTGCCATCGTCATGATCCTTCGGCGCGCTGCGCAACGCCTCGCGGTGCCGCGTCGATCGACTTCCATGTCCACGGGCCATCGCCGGCGAGCTCGAGGACTGCGTCGTAGTCGCCGACGGCATCGCTGCCGTCGCCGAGAGTCAGATATGTGATCGAGCGCTCCGTCAACAGGCTCAGGATCCGACCGACGTGTTCGGACCCGAGGGCCGTGCGCGGTCGCTCGAGGAAGGCGAAGCGTGGCGCGGCGAGGACCACGCGAGCGACGGACAGCATGTGCTGCTCGGCGAGCGAGAGCACGTCGTCCCAGTCGCGTTCGACGTCGAGGCCGCCCGCCCGCTCGAGCACGGTTTCCAGGCCGAGCGCGTGCAGGACGCGCGCGATCTCGGCATCGCCGCTGTCGCCTCGTTCCGTCGACACGAGCACGTCGCGGATCGTTCCCGGTGGAAGGTACGGCCGCTCGGGGAGGAAGAGAATGGCGTCGAGCCCCGGCCGCACGATCCGTCCGCGTCCGCTGTTCCACATGCCGGCGGTAGCCCGGAACAGCGCCACCTTCGCGACCTCGCTCGGCCCCGCGATC
>VBKG01000576.1 GCA_005879585.1 Deltaproteobacteria bacterium
CTCCCGGAAATGGTGGAGGGCTTCGCTCGACGCCGCCGAGCGGGCCGCCTCGTCGCCCGCCTTGAAGAGATACTCCTCGGCCTTCTCCAGCTCCGCCGCCTGACTGTAGTGGTAGGCGAGCATGCCGAAGAAGTCGGCCAGCCGATCGGCGAACAGACGCTCGATCGACTGCGCCACGCGGCGATGGAGCTCCTTGCGGGTCCGCTGGAGGATCGACTGATACACCGTCTCCTGGACCAGGGCGTGCTTGAAGACGTACTCGAGCTCCTCCGCGAGCGTCTGACGCCGGACGGCGGCCGTCCGCCGGCTCCGCCGCTCGAAGAGTATCTGTCGCTCCTTCAGGTACGCGATGTCGACATCGAAGCCGACATCCGGTCCGATGACGTCGGCGAGCACGCGATGGTAAATGCTGCGCCCGATCACCGAAGCGGTCTGCAGGAGGCGGCGCGTGTCGTCCGGGAGCCGGTCGACGCGCGCCATGATGACTTCTTGCACCGTCCCCGGAATCACGACGGAGTGAACCTGCTCCGTGATCCGCAGCCGCCCACCGGCCGACTCGACGACCCCCTTGTCGATCCAGGACCGGATCACCTCCTCGATGTAGAAGGGGTTGCCCTCGGCCCGCTGCGCGACGCGCGCGCTGACGGCGTGCGGCAGGTCGTCGCTCCTCAACAGGTTGCGGACCAGCAGATCGCAGTCGAGCGCGGCCAGCGGCTCGAGCATGATCTCGCGATGCTGCTCGCCGAACCGTTCGCGCGACGTGCGAAGGAGCCGCCGCGTCGTATCGTGATCGGGACGAAAGACGTGGACGAAGAGAACGCGGCTTTCCCCGACGAGGCGCAGCAAGCTCTCGAACGAGCTCGCGCATGCTCTTGCGGATGAGGGCCTCCATGCCCTCCGGCTCGATACCGGCGACACGCTCTGCGTGCGCGCCGCCGAGCCGTAACCCCATCAATGTTGCGATGAACGGGAAAACGTCCTCGGCCACGTCGGGCAACACCTGGGCGACAGCGGCCTCCACGCGTGCCGCCGCTGCAGGCTCGTCATCGTCCTCGGCCACCGCGGCCCATTGCCGCAAAAGGTCGACGAACGGGTGGAACCGGAGGCTGCTCCCCATCGACAGCGAACGCCCCTGCAGCACCGTCGCCTGCTTGAACTCGGGGAGGTCCGCGGCCTCGACGAGCAGCCGAGACTTGCCGATGCCGGCGTCGCCGACGACGCTCACGATCGCACCCCTGCCCTCCATGACGCCGCGCATCGCCGTCCGCAGCTCGCCCAGGTCGCGGTCGCGACCGACCAGCGCGGAGGAGACCATGCGCTCCGAGGGCAGGAGCCGGTAGACGCGCTCGCGCTCCGAGAGCACCTCGTACGCCGTGAGCGGCTCCGCTTTGCCCTTCACGACGAGCGGCGGAAGCTTCCGGAACGTGAACTCGTCGGACGTCTCGCGGTAGGTCTCCGCACCGACGTAGATGGCCATGCTGCCCGCGGTATCCTTCAATCGCGACGCGACGTTGACGGCATCGCCCATCACGGTGAACTCGCGCTTCACCGCTCCGCCCACGTCTCCCGCCACCACGAGGCCCGTATTGATGCCGACGTGCAGCGTGAGACGCACGCCGTCGGACGCCACGCCGTTGAGGTGCTCGAGCCGCTTGCGCATGTCGATGGCGGCGTTGATGGCGTTCGTGGCCGCATTCTCCGCGGCATGGGGCACACCGAACACCGCCATGACGCAGTCCCCGATGTACTTGTCCACGTGACCGCCATGGTCGTCGACCGCACTGGCAAGCGCGTCGAGGCATGCGCTGACGACGGTAGCGACGTCCTCGGGATCACGCTGCTCGGACAGCGCGGTGAAACCGGACAGATCGGCGAACAGCACGGTCGCGTGCCGGCGCTCGCCGTCCCTGGAGCGATCCGCGTCCATTTGCGCCCGGCGGCCAGCTTGCACCACCTGGCGTTCCGGTTGTCAAGGGAAACGCACGCCGCTATGTCGCGGTCCCGTGCGCACTGTCCGCGCGACTTCGCTTTTCGCCACACTCGCGTCGGCCGTGCTGTACGGGCTGGCGTTCCCGCCCGTTGCGTGGCGCGTCCTCGCCTGGGTCGCGCTCGTGCCGTTCTTTATCGCCGTTCGCGCCGTGCGGCTCCGCGCCGCGCTCGGGCTCGCGGTCGCATGGACGTTCGCGATGGCCTACGCGGTCGGTGACTGTATTCCACGCGCCGTGGCAACTTACTACAACCAGCCGTTCATCGTCGGAAGAGGATTCATCGTAGCGGTCTCAACTCTGCTGATGGCGGTGTACTACGCGCCGTTTGCGGCGTTCTACCGCGCGGTGGCTCGCGACCCCGGACCCTGGTCTCCATTGCTCGTCGGCGCCGCCTGGGTCACGGCCGAGCTGGCCCGTGTCCGGTCACTGGTCGGACATCCGTGGGCGTTGATCGGGTACTCGCAGACCGGCGTCCAACCCCTGATGCAGATCGCCGACGTGACGGGCGTCTATGGGGTGAGCTTTCTCGTCGTCGCGACGAACGCAGCGCTGGCCGATCTGTGCTGGACGCTGCGGCTGGCTGGCCGGTCCCCGGCGAAGGCCGGACGTGGACTCTTGCCGGTCTTGCTGCTGACGCTCGTGGTCCTCTCGTACGGGTCCGTCCGCCGCATGACGCTTCCACCGCTCTCCGGTGGCGCGGTCGAGACGGCCGTCGTCCAGGCCAACCTGGATCTCGGCTCGCAATGGCGGGACGAGATGTACGGCCAGAACCTGGACGCCTACCTCAGGCTGACGCAGCAAGCGCTCCATGCTGGCAGCGTGCAGCTGGTCATCTGGCCCGAGAGCTCCATGACGTTCCTGCTCGACCAGGAGCCGATGTACCGCCGGGCCATCGCAGTCGTCATCGGGCAGCGGAATGCCGAGCTGGTCGCCGGGGGGCCGCGCTTCGAGCGTTCGCGCTACTACAACTCCGCATTCCTCGTGTCG
>VBKG01000350.1 GCA_005879585.1 Deltaproteobacteria bacterium
CGGGGATCGGTACCTGGACGCCTGACATGCCGTCGTCGAGCAGCGGACACCGCGGCCTTCAACCTTCCGAACTCCGCGGACAGTGCCGCGAGCTGGTAGTGCGCGTTGAGACCGCTCGGGTTCGGAAGGACCCAGACCTGGGCTCCCTCGATGTTCTCCGGCTGCGGGCCGATCGTCGCCCGCGGCCGATCGAAGGCGATGCGAAAGGCGCCGATACCGAGAAACGCCACCACCACGGGACGGAAGCGGCGGACCGTCCGGTACATCCGGCGCGCGCCCGCGCGCAGCTCTCGGGCCGACAGCTCGTCCGCGCCCGCGGTCGCACGCGCAACGAGGTTCGTGATGCCGAGCCCCGCACGCAGCAGCTCGCGCTCCTCGAACGGCGAGAGACAGCGGCGGGTGAAGCCCGCGCGGTGAAGCGCCTTCCAGAAGCGATTCCCGGGACGCGCAAAATGATGGCCGACGGCGCCCGAGTAGAGGCCCGGGTTGATGCCGCAGAAGAGGACCCTCAGGCCGGGCCGCACCACGTCCGGGACCCGCCTGCCGTAGGCGTCCGCGAGCTGCTGTGCCGTCGGTCTCCAGGGCGCGGTGTCGGTCATCGTGCCCGCCATCTGGTAGATTCATTCTGGATGACCGCGATGGACGACGCGATCGTCGAGCGCATCCACGGCTCGGGCCGGCGCATCGCGCTCGCGATCACCGGTGGCGGCAGCGGAGTGATCGCGAGGCTGCTGCGCGTGCCCGGCGGCTCGCGGACGCTCGTCGAAGCCGTCGTCCCCTACACCGCCGACGCGCTCGTCGACTTCCTCGGCCACGCGCCCGAGCAGGCCTGCAGCGTCGAGACCGCCGTCGCAATGGCGCGCCGCGCCCTCGCGAGCGCCGAGCGCCGCTCGGAGCGCAACGCGGCGGTCGTCGGCGTCGGCGTCACCGCGAGCCTGGCGACGGACCGCCCGAAGCGCGGCGCGCATCGATGTCACATCGCCGTGACCGACGGCGGTGTGATCGACGCCGTGTCGATCACGCTCGACAAGGGCGCGCGGGATCGGGCCGGCGAGGAGGACCTCGTGGCGCGCGCAACCCTCCTGGTGCTGGCGGCGGCATGCGGCGTTCAAGCGGCGGGGGTCGATTCGCTCCTCGGACCGAACGACCGCGCGAGCATCGCCTCCGTCTCCGATCCCGTGGCCGCGCTCCTCGCAGGAGCCGTCGAACGTCTGACCGTGCGTCCCGACGGCCAGCTCCAAACCGCCGCCCCCGTTCCACGCGGCGTGCTCGCCGGGTCGTTCAACCCGCTGCACGCCGGCCATCTCGAGCTCGCGCGCATCGCGAGTGAGATCGTGGGAGAGCCGGTTGCGTTCGAGCTCTCCGTCACGAACGCCGACAAGCCCCCGCTTCGGGCCAGCGACGTCCGGCGCCGGCTCGAGCAGTTCGACGGCCTCGGAACCGTCGAGCTGACCCGCGCGCCGACCTTTCGCGAGAAGGCGCGCGTCTTGCCCGGCGTCACCTTCGTCGTCGGCGTGGACACTGCCGAGCGGATCGTCGAGCCGCGATATTACGACGGCACCGCCGCCGGGGTCGTCGCCGCGCTCAGCGACATCGGCGGGCGCGGCTGCCGCTTCCTGGTCGCCGGGCGCGTCGACGGGCGCGGGCGCTTCGTGACGCTCCGCGACGTCGCGGTGCCACAACCCGTCGCCCATCTCTTCGACCAGATCCCCGAAGCGCGCTTTCGCTGCGACGTCTCGTCGACCGGGCTCCGCAGCGCGCGCTGACCCGCGTCAGCGCCGCCACGGCCGGGGATCGAGCGCCAGCGTCTCGCGCAGTCCCTGGCCGACGGGGCGGCTCCGCCAGCCGAGCTCCGACCGGACGCGCGTCGTGTCGTAGGACAGGCGGTACGGAAACGGGATCGGCACGACGACGCGCGCGGCGCGGCCACCGGCCTCTCGCCAGGCTTCGAAGAACTCCCAGAGCGTGATGTCGTCGCCGGCGAGGTTGTAGGCGCGACCGGCCGCGGTCGCGTTCTCGACCGCGAGTGCCACCGCGTCGGCGACGTCGCCGACGTACACCATCGGTACGGACGTATACGCCGGCATCACGGTGACCGGCGGCCGCGCCAGCGCGGCGAAGATCGGCATGAAATTCGAGTCGAAGGCGCCGTAGATCAGGCAGGGCCGGAGCGTCGTCAGCGCGATGCCGTGCTCGCCGGCGAGCCGCCAGGCGCGTCGCTCGGCCAGCGCCTTCGAGAGACCGTACGCCGGGGTGAGCGGGCCGGCGTCCTCGTCGAGCAGCGGGTGGTCTTCGCCGATGCGACCGGAGGCGCCGCCCGCGTAGGCGGACACGGAGGAAACATGGATCACGCGGCGAACGCCAGCCGCGGCCGCCGCCGTGATCACGTTCTCCGTGCCGCGGACGTTCGTGCGCAGATGGTCGGCGCGGCGCCAGTTGCGGACGGGCAGCAGGGCTGCGTTCGAGACGACGACGTCGGCGCCGGCAAAGCCTTCGGCCAGTCGATCCGGCTCGGCGAGATCCGCACACCGGAGCTCGACGCCGTCGCGAGCGAGCGCGGGCACCTTGTCGGGGTTCCGGACGACGCCGATGACCCGCGCGCCGCGGCCGACGAGCGAGCGCACGATGTGGCGCCCGAGAAAGCCCGTCGCGCCGGTGAGCGCGATCGTCGGGGCCACGTCTACTTGCAGCCGAGCGAGCTGCCGCTGGGGCTGAGCGCGCAGCTCGGCGCCGGCGGCGGCCCCGCAAACGACGCCTCCGCACAGCGGCCGGTCGTCGCATCCAGAGCAACCGTCACGTGAACCGGAACTCCACCCACGGGGTAGCCGCCGTTCCTTCCCGACGCGGCGAACTGCAAGACCCCCGGCACCGCGCCCACCTTGAGCGACAACCGCACGATGCCCTGCACGCCGCCGAGGCCGTTCCGGTAGCTCCATCGCGTGCCGGACGGATTCGACTTCCAGCCGGTCTGCGTCGCGTAGTTGTAGGCGCCGCCCGGAATCGCGGAATCGACGACCGTGCCAGCGCTGGCGTCGGTGACCAGCAGGCGGACGCCGCTGGTCGGCGGGTCGACGGGCCACGGCACGCTCATCTGGCCCCGCAGCTTCAAGCGATCGTCGCCCGGCGGCGTCGAGAGCCCCGTGATCGTGAGCTTCGGCTTCACCACCTGCCCGTTGCCCGTGCACGGGTCGCACGCGTCGCCGACGCCGTCACCGTCGCCGTCCGCCTGATCCGGATTCGCGACGGCCGGGCAGTCGTCGTTCGCGTCACAGACCCCGTCGCCGTCGGCGTCGGGGCAGGGCGGCAGGGTCGTCGACGTGGTCGTCGTGCTCGTCGTGGTCGTCGGCGCGAGCGTCGAGGTGCTGCTCGACGAGGAGGTCGTGGTCGTCGTGGTCGTGCTGGTGGTCACGGTCGTCGGCGGCAGAGACGTCGTCGAAGTCGTCGTCGGTGGCGCGGTCGTCGTCGACGACGTCACGGTGCTGGTCGTCGACACGGTCGTGGTGGTGGTCGACGGCTCCGTCGTGGTCGTGGTGGTGCTGCTGGTCGTGGTGGTCGACGGTGGGTCGGTCGTCGTCGTGCTCGTGCTCGTCGTGGTGGTCGACGTGGTGCTGGTCGTCGTCGACGTCGTGGTGGTGGTGGTCGACGTCGTGCTCGTCGTGGAAGTGGTCGTGGTCGTCGTGGTCGTCGGCAGTGTCGTCAGGGTTGCGACCAGCGGCGCGCCTCCCGACCGCTCCGAGCGTGTCTTCCACCAGAACGTGGCGGCATGGCTGTTGTTCGAGTCGTGCGCCTGCTGCCACTTGTACGTGCCGTTGCACGTCCCGCCGTTCGTGACGGTGAACTCGCCGAGGTCGATCGCGTGGTCGTCGCCGTCGAAGAAGCCGGGATGCTTGCAGACGCCGACGACGTCGATGCCCGGCGCCACGTTGCCCTGGGTGACCCCGTCATCCACCTCGCCCGATGGACAGGTGCTGCCCATCGTGAAGGTGCTGCTGAACTGGTTGTATGCGATCGACCCGGACGTCGAGTTCGACCCGGTGGCCGCGACCCGCGGCGCCGCCGTGAAGAGCCAGTCGAGGATCCGCGTCTTGGCCGCGGTGAGCGCTGCGGCGTGGTTCGCGTCGCCGCTGTGGTCGATCGCGCTGTGGCAGAACGAGCCGTACTTCTGCCCGTGCGACGGCCGGTACGTCTGCCCGGGTGCCGGCGTCATGTCGAGGCCGAGCGCCCACGGGCTCGCTTGCGCATCGTACGGGAGCGACCCGTCGCTCCAGCCCGTCCACGCCGCCGGCGAGCAGCTTGCCCACGACGTCAGCATGAGCGCGCGCCTGTTCTTCGCCACCCAGTCGCCGGCGTCGAGGCCGTCGACCCGACCGGCGTACTCGCACCAGCCGTTGCCCGGCGCACAGGACGAGCCGAAGCCCGAGATGGCGTCGCCGTTCTTGCACGCGGTCTCGAAGCTGGTCGGGCCCGCGACGTTGTAGTTGCTGCCGCCGAGCGCGTCGACCATGCCCTGGATGGTGACGACGCCGCCGATCCGGCTCTGCACGCCCCAATTGGTGCTGCCGACGCCGCCGGTGCCGACGTTCGCCGCGACCTCCAGGGCGACGCGCGCCCCGCTGCTGTGGCCGATCAGGATGACGTTGGAGGCCGGCGCGGGATAGAGGCGGTCGATCTCCTGGGCGAGCCGGTAGCGCCATTCATAGGCCGTCGTGCAGGGGTCGCCCTGCTGGGTCGTCGAGCAGCCCGGGTCCCCGACCTTCCAGTCGTCCATGTTGATCGGGTCGGGTGAGTCCGACGGGTGATAGCCCGACGGCGTCGCCGTGTAGAGGTTCGCACGGCCGCTGTGGGTCACGATGGTCGTACCCGGATGGGCCGCCTGATAGCTGGCGATGCGGCCCGGCAGGTCGGCGTTGACGGCCTGCTCGAGGTCCGTGAACGAGCCCTGGGCGTTCTGCCGCTCGGCCTGGCAGCTCTTCACGCCGTGGACGTAGAGCAGGTTGATCTCGATGGTGGCGCCGGGGGCCCCGCCCGCGACCGCGAACGGCGCCACGAGCACGAGGCCGGCCAGCCAGAAGGCTCGCGTTCGAGTCATGCAGGGGTGCAAGCCGATATGACAGGGGAAATCGACTGTCAACGTTAAAAGATCGCGCTCCGCAAGTGACCGCTGCGCGGCAATCTCGCCCGATCCTGCATCCGCCGCGGCGCTTCATCGCGGAACCACGCTGCCTCTCGTGGCATGTCCGTTGCTGCCGCGAGGGGCGAGGACTTCGCGACTGCGGCGGCGCGGTCGAGACATGGCAGCTGCATGAGAACCTGCGAGGGCGGCGGTCCGCGCGCCCGCGCGACGTGGTGCGCGCTGCTGATCATTCTCGCGCTCGCGGTGGCGGCGCCCGCGATGGCCGCGAGCCTGACACGCGGTCCGTACCTGCAGCTCCTGACCCGGCAGTCGGTGACCGTCGTCTGGAACACCGACGTGCCGGCGGCGTGCGCGCTCGCCGTTCGCCCGCTGGACGGGCTCGCGACGCTGCGGACGGGCAGCGTCGGAACGGTCTGCGCGGTCGCGATCGATGGCCTCCTGCCGGGAACGGCATATGCCTACACGCCGTTCGCCGACGGCGTCCCGCTCGGCGCCGAAGCGGTGTTCCGGACCGACGACGCGAATCGGCCGATCAGCTTCCTCGTCCTCGGCGACTCCGGATGCGACTGCTCGGCCCAGCTGGCCGTCCGCGACGCGATGCTGAAGACGCCGGCCGATTTCATCCTCCACACCGGCGACATGATCTACGACGCGGGCGCGCCGCAGGACTTCGACCCCACGTTCTTCGCGCCCTACCGCGACATCGTCCGCCACCTCGTCCTCTGGCCGTGCCTCGGCAATCACGACGTCGAGACGGCGAGTGGCGCGCCCTGGCGCGACGCCTTCTACACCCCGGCGAACAACCCGGCCGCCAGCGAGGACTACTATTCGTTCGACGCGGGCAATGCCCACATCGTCGTCCTGGACAGCAATGCGATCACCAAGCCCGGAAGCCCGCAGTACGTCTTCCTGGATCACGACCTCGCGGCGACCACGGCAACCTGGAAGGTCGTCGCGTTCCACCACACCATCTATTCGAGCGGCACCAAGCACGGCAGCAACCTGACCATCCGCGCGAACCTCGTCCCGCTCTTCGACGCGCACGGCGTCGGCCTGGTCCTCATGGCGCACGAGCACAGCTACGAGCGGACGAAGCCGCTCCACGCCAACCAGATCGTCTCGCCGGGACAGGGCACGGTGTACATCACCACCGGCGGCGGCGGGCAGGAGGTGTACACGGTCGGCTCGAGCACCTTCACGGCGCATTCCGAGTCGGTGCACCACTTCACGCGGGTGGCGATCGAAGGCGGAACCCTCCTCGCGCAGATGATCCGTCCCGATGGGACGATCGGCGACGAGGTCACGCTCGTGAAGGGCGGCGCCCCGCCCGCGCCGCGCTGCGGCGACGGGATCGTCAATCAACCGGTCGAGGCGTGCGACGGCGCGGACCACGCGGCGTGCGTCGGCGCCTGCGCGCCGGATTGCACGTGCGCCCCGGCCTGCGGCGACGGGCATGCCGACGCACCGGCCGAGGCGTGTGACGGATCCGACGACGCCGCCTGTCCCGGCCTCTGCCTGTCGAGCTGCCAGTGCGGCGATCCGACCGCGTTCGTGACGCTGACGCCCGTGGCGGACACGTTCGTCCAGGGGGGCACGCAGGCGACGTGGGACCATGGCGCGGCCGACCACCTCGACACCCTGGAGCTCTCGAACCTGATCTACCTGAAGTTCGACCTCACGGCGGTGCAAGCGCCCGTCACCCGCGCCACGTTGTTTCTCCGTTGCACGGACGGTTCGGACGACGGCGGCGCCATCTATCCCGTGCTCGATTCCGGCTGGGTAGAGGGCGACCGCACGGGCCTCGACGCCACGAGCGCGCTCGGCCCCGGCCTCAAATGGACCGACGTGGACACGAATGGCGACGCGGTGGTGGACTCTCTCGACACGTCGCCCTGGCGGCCACAGTTCACCGGCACCATGCGCGGCTTCGGCGTCGTGATTCCCGGCCGTGACTTCATGGCCGACGTGACGCCCGCGTTCCAGGGCGGCCCGGGCGTCTACAGCCTCGCGATCGCCACGAACAGCGCCAACAAGGTGAGCTACGCGGCCCGTGAGAGCGCCACGCCGCCGCTCTTGCGTCTCGAGCTCGCGCCGCCGGACACGACCACGACCACGTCGTCGACGTCTTCGACCACCTCGTCCAGTACGTCGACGACGGTGCCCACCACGTCGACCACCACGAGGTCCACGACCACGTCGACGTCCACCACCGTGACGACGTCGTCCACCACCACTTCGTCCACCACCTCGACGACCTCCACGACCACCACCTCAACGACCACCTCGTCGACGTCATCCACCACCACGTCCTCAAGTACTTCAACGACGGTGCCAACCACGTCGACCACCACAACTTCGACGACGTCGACCAGCGTTACGACGACATCCACGACCTCCTCGTCCACGACCTCGACGACCTCCCCGACGACGTCCTCGACTACGAGCTCGTCGACGTCGTCCACATCGACCAGCGTGACGACCACGTCCACCTCCTCGACGAGGGTACCGACATCTACGACCTCGACCTCCTCCTCCACCACCTCGTCGACCGCATCCACGTCTACGACGTCTTCCACGACGTCGACCTCGACGACGTCCAGCAGCTCGACGAGCTCGACCGAGCCTACGTCGACCACCACGACCTCGACCAGCACCACCGCGCCCGCCGTCACCACCACGACCATCGCGCCGACGCCGAGCACCCTGCCGACACCCGCCGGCTGCCAGACGGACAGCGAGTGCGACGCTCACGATCCGTGCAGGGTCAGCCGGTGCGTCGCCGGTCGCTGCGAGGACGCGCCGCTCGCCGGCCTGCAGGCCGCACGCTGCGCGCTCGCACCGCAAGTGGCGACCTCCGCGTGCGGAAGCGGGCCGCTGCCTCCGGCCCTGGAGCTCGCGCTCGGGCGAGCCCAGGGTGCGATCGAGACGGCCGAGGGCGCGAACAGCACGCGCCGCGCGCGCAGCGCCGTTCGGAGCGGTCTGCAGCTCCTCGACGCCGCAGCGCAGAGGGTGCGCGCCGCCGAAGGCCGCCATCTGATCGCGACCGACTGCGGCAGGACGCTTCGCGGAATGGTCCGCCAGGCGCGCGTCCTCGCCCGGCGATACCTGAAGAAGCACGCGACCGCCCGCGCGGACGGCGGCTGACGGCCGTCGCGCGGCGCTGCGTCAGTCCAGCGGACGAAGGTTGTCCGACGTCCGGCCGTGATACGCGTCGATCGCGGACAGCACCTGGAGGTACCCGGGCCAGCCGTAGAACGGGATGATCCCGAGCCAGAATTTCCGCTGCGGGCAGTGTTCGAAGAAGTCACCCCAGCCCGCGTTGTAGTACTCGCCGAGCCCCGGGTGTGCGACCGACAGCCAGGCCGCTTTCCGCGCGTCTCCGAGTGTGCGCGCGCCGACCGGAGGCGCTGCGGCCAGGAGGAGGACGAGGAACCACCATCGCATGGCTGCCCTGATGGCGGTGATCGGGGACGAGCGCAAGACCCGCGCTACACGAGCGCAAAGCGCCGCGCCTCCGGTCCCCACGGCGGCGCCTCGTGGATCGCGTCGACGACCGCGGCGGCCGAGTCGACGACCGTCCACATGGCACGGTGCCGGGGATCCATGAACCGCTCCTCGATGCAGCGCTCGAGCTGTGCCACCAGCGGATCGAAGAAGCCGCGCAGGTTCACCACCACGATCGGGTGCCCGTGGAGCCCGAGGCGCTTCCACGTGATGGCCTCCATCAACTCTTCGAGCGTCCCCGAGCCGCCCGGCAGGGCGACGATCGCATCCACCGCCTCGATCATCAGCCGCTTGCGCTCGTGCAGGTCGGCGACGAGCCGGAGCTCCGTCAGACGGCGATGGCCCCATTCGAGGTCGTACATGAAGCGCGGCAGCACGCCGATCACCTTCCCGCCCGCGGCCAGCGCCGCATCGGCGAGCGCTCCCATCGAGCCGACGGCGCCACCGCCGTACACGATGGTCGCGCCGCGCTCCGCGAGCGACCGGCCGAGGGTGACCGCCGCCTCGTAGTAGGCCGCGTCGGTCTGACGGCTCGACGCGCAGTACACGCAGACCCGGTCGAAGGACATGGGTCGCTACCGCGGCAGAGCCAGGATTCGGGCCGCTTCCGCGCAGCTGGCCACCGGGCGGCCTGCCTCGCGCGCCAGCGCCGCTGCCGTGCGGACCAGCTCCTCGTTGCTCGGCGTCCGCGGGCCGGCATGGTCCTCGAGGCCGACGCGCAGATGGCCGCCGCGCTCGAGCGCGAGACGCGGTAGCTCCGACGCCAGGAGATCGCCGCCGACCACCGCGACCGACCACGGCAGCGACACCCCCTCGAGCATGGCGAGGTACGCCTCGAGGCTCGTCCGGGTCGGCGGCAGCCCGAAGCTGCACCCGGGACGGCCCCCGAGGTAGCCGTAGTCGCCGCCGAAGTAGAGCTTGACGAGCGCGCCGGCCGGCAGCCGGCCCGCGCCGTGGTAGGCGAGCGCGGTGCGCAAAAAGCCCGGCTCGAAGATGGCGATCGACGGCCCGAG
>VBKG01000351.1 GCA_005879585.1 Deltaproteobacteria bacterium
ATGGCATCCGGGCGCGCCGCGAGGATCGGCCGCCACGCCACCAGGTAGCGCTCGGCAGCCTCGGCGCCGTCTGCGGGAGCCCCGTCGATGTGGTTGTGGACGATGGAGGCGCCGGCGGCGAGACAGCGGAGCGCATCGTTCGCGATCTCGTCCGGGGTGCAGGGAACGTGCGGATTCCGGTCCTTGTCCGTCACGCCGTTGATGGCGACCTCGATGATGACCGGCGTCCGCATGCCGCCGGACTGTAGCCCGCGGCATCCCTCGGCGTCGACAGGCGCCCGCCGCTCGCGCTAAGGGAGCCGCGATGTACCTCGACTACACCCCCGAGCAGCAGGCGCTCCGCCGCGAGCTGCGCGCGTACTTCGGCCAGCTCGTGACCCCGGCGTACCAGGCCGAGCTCGCCGAGAGCGAGGGCGGCGGGCCGCTCTACATGGCAGCCGTGCACCGGCTCGGGGCCGACGGCTGGCTCGGTATCGGCTGGCCGACGGA
>VBKG01000352.1 GCA_005879585.1 Deltaproteobacteria bacterium
ACGCAATCGCCGAGCTTCGTCTCGACAAGCTCCGCTTCCGCGCCCCGGTGTTCCACGGCGACACGCTCACGGCATACACCGAGGTGCTCGCCAAGCGCGACGCCGACCGCGACGACGCGGGAATCGTCCGCTTCAAGCACTGGGGAGTGAAGCACGACGGGACGGTCGTCTTCGAGGGCGAGCGCGAGGTCCTCGTCAAGCGACGGAGCCACTGGAGATGACGGCCGCGCGTACCGGACCGCTCGCCGACGTCCGCGTCCTCGACCTGACCCAGGCGCTCGCCGGGCCCTTCTGCACCATGCTGCTCGCAGACCTCGGCGCGGACGTCGTGAAGATCGAGCCGCCGCAGGGCGACATGACCCGCAGCATGCCGCCCCATCCCGCGGACCGCGAGGGCTGCGACTACGGCGGCTACTTCGCCAGCATCAACCGGAACAAGCGCTCGGTCGTCCTCGACCTGCGCGACACGGGCGACCGCGACATCGTGCTCCGCCTCGTCGAGAGGGCCGACGCGGTCGTGGAGAACGCCCGCGTCGGCGTGATGGACCGGCTCGGCATCGGCTGGGAGCGGCTGCACGAGCGCAACGCCCGGCTCGTCTACGCGGCGGTCCGCGGCTTCGGCGATCCGCGCACCGGCGCGAGCCCGTACGCCGAGTGGCCCGCCTTCGACATCGTCGCGCAGTGCATGGGCGGCATCGTCGGCACGACCGGGCCCGCGGGCACGAGCGGCGTGCCGTGCGGGGCGAGCATCGGCGACCTCTTTCCCGGGACGCTCGCCGCGCTCGGCATCGTCGCGGCGATCCACGCCGCACGCCGCACCGGCGTCGGGCAGTTCCTGGACGTCGCGATGTACGACGCGCTGCTCAGCCTCTGCGAGAGCGTCATCTATAACTACTCCTACGACGGGCGGGTGCTCGGGCCGCGGAGCACCGGGCACCCCTCGCTCTGCCCGTTCGACGTTTTCCCGACGAGCGACGGCGCGGTGGCGATTGCGGCACCGACCGACAACCACTGGAAGCTTCTGTGCGATGCGATCGGCCGCCCCGAGCTCGCGAACGACGCCCGCTACGACCACAACCGAAAGCGCGTCGCTGCCGCCGAGGAGGTCAGGACACTGGTCACCGCGTGGACCGGACGGCACACCAAGCGCGAGGTCGTGGCGGCGCTCGGCGGGAAGGTCCCCGTGGGACCGGTGAACACCGCGCCGGACATCTTCGCCGATCCGCACCCGAGATCGCGCGGCATGCTGGTCGAGGTCGAGCAGCCGGGGGACAACCCGCCC
Organism: Deltaproteobacteria bacterium; assembly: GCA_005879585.1. Lineage (GTDB taxonomy): Bacteria > Desulfobacterota > Binatia > DP-6 > DP-6 > DP-3. Next base: position 1,283 of record VBKG01000352.1, read on the forward strand.
ATCGTGCTGCCCGGCCCGGCGATCAAGCTGACCGCCACGCCGGCGGCGATCTACCGCCGCCCGCCGCGCCTTGGCGAGCACACCGCCGAGGTGCTCGCCGAGGCGGGCATCGACGCCCGGAAGGAGAGACCATGAGCGTGAGGCTCCGACGATCCGAGCTGGCCACCCCCGGCTCGAGCCAGAAGATGATCGACAAGGCCGCCGGAAGCGACGCGGACCTCGTCTTCCTCGACCTCGAGGACGCGGTGGCGCCGCCGCAGAAGGAAGCGGCACGCGACAACGTCGTGCGCGCTTTGCGCGAGCTCGACTGGGGAAAGAAGCTCCGCGCCGTCCGCGTCAACGGCGCCGACACGCGCTGGGCGCACGACGACGTCATCGCGGTGGTCGAGGGCGCGGGCGCCAACCTCGACCTCCTCATCCTCCCCAAGGTGAAGGCGCCGCGCGACGTGTGGTTCTTCGACACGCTCCTCGAGCAGCTCGAGACGAAGCTCGGCCTCGGGAAGCGGATCGGCCTCGAAGCGCTGATCGAGGAAACGGCGGCGCTGGCTCGCGTCGAAGAGATCGCGGCCTGCTCGCCGCGGCTCGAGGCGCTGATCCTCGGCTTCGGCGACCTGTCCGCGAGCCAGGGTGTGCGCCTCCCCCTCGCCTCCGGCTACCCGGGCGACCTCTGGCACTACGCGCGCGCCCGGGTCGTGGTCGCCGCGCGCGCCCACGGGCTCGACGCGATCGACGGCCCGTTCGCGAACTTCCGCGATCCCGAGGGCTATCGGCGCGAGGCCACCTGGGCCTCGACGCTCGGCTTCGTCGGCAAGTGGGCGATCCACCCGAGCCAGATCGAGATCGCGAACGACGTCTTCGCACCGACGGAGCACGAGATCGCGCTCGCGCGGCGCATGTGCGAGGCCTACGAGGCGGCGTCGCAGGGCGGCGCTGGCGCGGCGGGCACGGGCGGCATCCTCGTCGACGCCGCTTCGGTGCGCATCTTCGAGGCCGTCCTGGAGCGCGCCCGGCTGACCGGCCGGGCCTGACACGGAGCAGAGCCATGCGGGAGCGGTACGAGCACTTCATCGGCGGCGCGTCCGTGGCACCCCGGGCCGGGCGCTACCTCGAGACGCGAAATCCCGCGACCGGGAAGCGCCTCGCCGAGATCGCCCGCGGCGACGAGGCCGACGTCGACGCCGCGGTCCAGGCGGCCGCGTCCGCCCTCCCCGCCTGGCGCGACCGGAAGCCGATCGAGCGCGGGCGCGTCCTCCTCGAGATCGCGCGGCGCATCCGGGAACGGCAGCAGGACATCGTCGGGCTCGAGGTGCTCGAGACCGGCAAGCCCGCGTGGCAGGCGCCCTTCGAGGTGGAGGTCGCGGCGCAGTACTTCGAGCTGTACGGCGGTCTCGTGAACGCCCTCGGCGGCGAGACGATCGACCTCGGTCCCGGCTACCATTCCTACACGCGGCGCGAGCCCTTCGGCGTGGTCGGCGTGATCCTGCCGTGGAACGCCCCGATCAACCAGGCGGCGCGCGCTGCGGCACCGGCGCTCGCCGCCGGCAACGTGGTGGTGGCGAAGCCGTCGGAGTTCACGTCGGCGAGCCTGCTCGAGCTCGCGTCGATCGCGATCGAGTGCGGTCTCCCCGCCGGCGCACTCAACGTCGTGACCGGAACCGGGCCGGAGGCGGGTGCGGCGCTCGTCGCACACGGCGGCGTGCGGAAGATCGCCTTCACGGGCTCGCTGCGCGCCGGCCGGGAGATCGCGCACATCGCCGCGGACCGCATCCTGCCCCTGACGCTCGAGCTCGGCGGGAAATCGCCCAACCTGGTGTTCGCCGACGCCGACCTCGCGCAGGCGGTCCCCGGATCGCTCCGCGCCTTCGTCACCAACGCCGGGCAGATCTGCAGCGCCGGCACGCGCCTCTTCCTCGAGCGGGAAATTCACGACCGCTTCGTGACCGCTCTCGCCGACGCGATGAAGGGCGTGCGGCCCGGCCAGATGATCGGGCCGATGACGACGGAGGCGCAGTACCGGAAGGTGCAGGAGTACTACGCGATCGCGAAGGCCGAGGGCGCCACCGCCGTCGCGGGCGGCACGCTGCCCGACGACCCTGCGCTCGCGGGGGGTTGGTTCGTTTCGCCGACCATCTACACCGGGGTGCGGAACGACATGCGGATCGCCCGCGAGGAGATCTTCGGCCCGGTCGTGTCCGTGATGCCGTTCGCCGACGAGGAGGAGGCGATCCGAACCGCCAACGACTCGCCCTACGGGCTCACGGCCGGCATCTGGACGCGCGACCTGGCGCGCGCTCACCGCGTCGCCGCGCGGCTCGAGGCCGGGCAGGTCTACGTGAACGAGTGGATGGCAGGCGGGGTCGAGACACCCTTCGGCGGCTACAAGCAGAGCGGCATCGGACGCGAGAAGGGCCTCGAGGCCCTGCATCATTACACGCAGCTCAAGTGCGTGACGATCCGGCTCTGATGGACTTCGGCCTGACGCCCGAGCAAGCGGCGCTGCAGGAGCGCGTCGACGCGTTCTGCAGACAGCACTGCACCGACGCGCACGCCGCCGCGCTCGATCGCGAGCCGCGCTACCCGGCGGAGCTCCATCGGGCGCTCGCCGAATCCCGGCTGCTCGGCTGGTGTCTACCGGCGGCGTACGGCGGCGCCGACGGCGGCCCGATGGAGGGCTGCATCATCAACGAGCGGCTCGGCCGGCACAGCAGCGCGGCCACGAACCTGCTCTTCATCAACGGCGTGTCGGCCGCGCTGATCGCACTCGGCGGGACCGAGGCGCAGAAGGAGGAGTACGTGCGCGGCGTCGCGGAGGGCCGGCTCCGCTTCGCCTTCGCGCTCACCGAGCCCGGCGCCGGGTCGGACGCGGCCGCCATCGCGTCACGCGCCGTGCGCGACGCGAACACGTACGTCGTGCACGGAACCAAGCTCTACACCACGGGTGCTCTCGACGCGGACTACATCCTGACGGTTGTCCGAACCCGCCCCGACGGCAAGGCGAGCCGCGGCACAAGCCTGCTGATCGTCCCGCGCACGGCCGCGGGCGTGACGGTCACTCCGCTCGAGAAGATCGCGGGCAACTGCATCGCGTCCTGCCGCGTCGAGTACGACGGGGTTCGGGTCGACGCGGACCAGCGCGTCGGGCCCGAGGATGGGGCGTGGTCCATCCTGATGGTCGGCGCCGGCCTCGAGCGGCTCACGGTCGCGGCCTCCTCCGTCGGCGCGGCGCGCGCGGTGCTCGACGAGGTCACGGCCCACGTGACGACGCGCGAGCAGTTCGGCCAGCCCGTGTCCCGCTTCCAGGCCATCCAGCACCAGCTCGCCGACATCGCGACCGAGATCGACGCGATGGAGCTCCTCACCTACCGTGCCGCCTGGATGGCCGCCCAGGGAATGGTCCGGCCGAAGGAGATCAGCATGGCGAAGCTCTACTGCAGCGAGCGGCTGAGCGAGATCGTGCTGCGCGGGATGCGGCTCCTCGGAGGCGGGGCGTATTTCACCGCGACGCCGATGCCGCGCCGGATGCGGGAGGCGATGCTCGGGCTCTACGCCGGCGGCACGGTCGAGATCCAGCGCAACGTCATCGCGAAGAGCCTCGGTCTTTGAAGCGAAGTCGTTCCTAGGTCTTCGTCGGCTGACGCGCGAGCAATGCTCGGAGCGTCGGAAGCGCAGCCCGGTCTCTCGGGCGATTCGCCGACTCCTTCGAGCGAATGATATCGGCAAGTGCGGCGACGGGGACGACGAGGCCACCGAGATCGTACTCGACGACGTTGGTGTTCAGGTCGTCGTAGCCGGCGGTTCCCGCCGGTACGAACGCAACGTCGAGATCGCCGAACTGCGTCGTCAGGTTGACGAGTTCCACGTTGCGAAAGAAGGATGCGTCACAGGCGAACGGCAACCCCGCGGGCGCGTCGGGACTACGGATCCTAGCGTCCATCGTACGCAACGCGGCGGCGAGACGCGTCAGGTTCTCCCCGCGCCGCGACGGGCAGATGTCGGCGTCACCGGTACGGAGCGGCGACCCGTGCAGGGTCGCCGCGAGTCCGCCGATCAGCACGTATTGTACGCTGTGATCGGCAAGGATCCGAAGCATCGCGTCCGGATCGAAACGCGCCAATCACGACCCCGGCAGAATCCGTCGGGCCCGATGAGCGCGCTCCTCGAACCCGAGCATGTCGAGGAGGTAGTCCAGCCGCTCCCGCGGAGTCCAGGCGAGCCGCTCGACGATCTGATCGATCTCGACGTCCTTGAAGCTCTCAGCGCCGCCGAGTTCGTCGACCATCGCGGCCAACCATATCACCCGCTCGCACACGGGAGCGAGTCTGCCCGCGGCGGCGCCCTCAGCCGGTCTTCCTGAGCGTCGCGCTCTTCTCCGCAACACAGGCGAGCAGATCCTCCCACGACTTCACGAACGCCGCCGCACCCTCGCGCTGCAACTGCTCCGCGAGCGCGTCGACGTCCACGCCCGCCTGCCTGAACCGCGCGAGCACCTCCTCCGCATCGCCACCGTCGTGCGGCAGCATGGGGCCGATCTCGCCGTGGTCCGCCAGCCCCAGCAGCGTCTTCTCCGGCATCGTGTTCACCGTGTGCGGCGCAGCGAGCGCCTTCACGTAGAGCACGTCGGGCGCCTTCGGGTCCTTCGTCCCTGTGCTCGCCCAGAGGAGCCGCTGCGAGCGGGCACCGAAGTTCAGGAGCCGAAGCCAGCGGTCGGAGGCGAGCAGGTCCCGGTACGCCTTGTACGTCCGCTTCGCGATCGCGATGCCGAGCTGCTCGTGCAACGCTGCGGGCACCTTGCCCGCCACCGCGACGTCCCAGCGGCTCACGAACAGCGACGCGACCGACGGCACGTAAGGATTGAGGCCGGCCGCGACCCGGCGCTCGACGCCACGGATGTACGCCTCCGCCGCGGCGACGTACTGCTCGCGCGAGAAGAGCAGCGTTACGTTGATCGGCACCCCGGCGAAGATCGACTCCTCGATCGCCGGGACGCCCTCGCGCGTCCCCGGGATCTTGATGAAGAGGTTCGGCCGCGCCCCGCGCGCGTGCAGTGCCTTCGCCGCCGCCACCGACCCCGCCGTGTCGTAGGCGAGCGTCGGCGACAGCTCGAGCGACACCCAGCCGTCGACGCGGTTCGTGAGATCATGCGCCGGACGGAACAGATCGGCCGCCTGGCGGAGGTCCTCGAGCGCCAGCTCGAAGAACAGCTCCTCGCCCGCCTTGCCGGCGGCCGTTAGCGCGCGGATCGCGGCGTCGTAGTCGGCGCTGTTCCGGATCGCGTGGTCGAAGATCGTGGGGTTCGACGTCAGCCCGGTGATCGAGAACTCGCGGACGTAGCGCGCGAGCGTGCCGTTCGAGAGGATCCCGCGGGTGATGTTGTCGAGCCAGAGGCTCTGGCCAGCGTCGTGCAACCGTTGCGTCGCTTTCATGATCCCTTCCCTCCGAACGCGGATCGGTCGTAGCGGAGCAGCTCGCCGATGCGCTCGATCGTGATGTCGGCCGGCGGATACGTGGCCACGTCCGGAGCGTGCGCGTAGTGGCCCTGGCGAGGAAATACCGTGGTCAGCCGCACGCCCCAGGCCTTCTTCACGGCGGCGAGGATGCGCACCTTGTCGTCGACGAGGACGTAGCGCTCCGCCGGGAAACGCCGCTCGACGTCGTCCAGCTCCCGCTCCTTGTGGATGTAGATGAGGACGCGGCCCTCGACGGCGTCGAACAGGCCCGAGCACTCGACCTTCCGCGGCTGGAAGACCACGTCGCCGTCGGAGAGGATCACCGTCGGGCCCCAGGCGGCGAGATGCTCGAGCACGTCGAGCGACTCCGGGTACAGCCGATTCGCGAAGGGGTAGTTCACGAGGAACGAGGAGACCGCGAGCAGGTGCGGATCGCGCGGGTGCTCGATGCGATAGCGCTGGAGGGCGCCCAGGTAGTCGGCGTAGCCGAGCTCGGTGCGGAGCGCCTCGAAGATCGCCCAGTAGCGCTCCTGGCGCTCGGCGCCGACCTCGCGCGTCAGGTGGCGCTTCAGATCGGCCGCGATCCGGTCGTTGTCGATGAGCGTGTTGTCGACGTCGAGGAGAAAGACGAGCGGCGTCATGTCGGGCTGTGCCACCCGCCGAGCCCGGCGGCCAGCGCGTCGGCCTCGCGCGGACCCCAGCTGCCGGGCTCGTAGTCGTGCACCGGGGTGACCGAGCCGAGGATCGGCTGCACGATCGCCCACGCCGCCTCGACGGCATCCTCGCGCGCGAAGAGCGTCGGGTCGCCCTCCATCGCCTCGCCGAGCAGCCGCTCGTAGGCGTCCATCTCCTCCGCGTCCGGGCGATGGACGACGCGGAGTTCCGTCGGCTCGCTGTCCATGCGTTCGCCCGGGCGCTTGACGCGCGCCCCGATCGCGATCGTCACGTCGGGGCTGAGTCTGAAGCGCACGTAGTTCGTCTCGCCCGGACAGAGGCGCGTCAGCGGCGGCCGGCAGAGCGTCACCAGCACCTCGGTGGTGGTGGTCGCGAGGGACTTGCCCGCCCGGATGAGGAACGGGACCCCGTCCCAGCGCCACGACTCGATGTGGAGCCGGACCGCCGCGAACGTCTCCACCGTCGAGTCCGGCGCGACGCCCTCCTCCTTCCGGTAGCCGCGGAACTGCCCGCGGACGAGGTCCTCGGGCCGGAGCGGCGGGATTGTCCGGAAGATCTTCACCTGCTCGTCGCGGATCGACTCGTGATACGTCGTGGCCGGCGGCTCCATGGCGAGGAAGCCGACCACCTGCAGCATGTGGTTCTGGATGACGTCGCGGATCGCGCCGGCCTCCTCGTAGAAGCGGCCGCGGCCCTGGACGCCGAAGCTCTCCGCCATCGTGATCTGCACGCTCTCGACGTAGTGGCGGTTCCAGATCGGCTCGAGGAACGTGTTCGCGAAGCGGAAGAGCAGCAGGTTCTGCACCGGCTCCTTGCCGAGGTAGTGGTCGATGCGGAAGATCGACGACTCGTCGAACACGCGATGCAGCGTCGCGTTGAGCGCCTGCGCCGACGGCAGGTCCCGGCCGAAGGGCTTCTCGAGGACGACGCGCGCGTTGCGCGCGCAGCTCGACTTCCCGAGCCCGTCGACCACGGTCTCGAAGAGGCTCGGCGGGATCGCCAGGTAATGCAGCGGGCGGCGGGCGCCGCCGAGCTGCTCGCGGAGCGCCGCGAACGTGGCCGGGTCGCCGTACTCGCCGCGGACGTAGCGGAGGCGGTCGCGGAGCTTCGCGAAGGCCGCCTCGTC